>NZ_JBMDKJ010000091.1:0-311 GCF_057809655.1 Niveispirillum sp. FG148 | reverse complement strand
AGGTGTCTGAACTGACGACGACGCAGGTTGCCAGCCTGACGACGACGCAGCTGAATAGCTTGAACACCACCAATCTGTCGTCGCTGGAGACGACGGATCTGGCAGCCTTGACGACGACGACGCTGCGCGGCCTGTCGACCTCGGTGATCGCAAACCTGTCGACGACGCAGTTTGCCAGCCTGACCACGACGCAGCTGAGTTCGCTGACGTCGACGCAGATTCGGGCGATTGAGACGACGGACCTGATCGAGATCAGCTCGACCAACATCGTCGCCTTCTCCACGACCCAGATCAGTGCCTTCAGCACCACC
>NZ_JBMDKJ010000090.1:0-315 GCF_057809655.1 Niveispirillum sp. FG148 | reverse complement strand
CCGTGATGGTCAGGGCGGCCGGGTTCACCGTCAGCGTGCCATTGGCATAGGTGATCGAATAGTTCGACAGGCCCGTACCCGTGGCACCAGACGCACTGATCGTATAACTGCCCACCGTTGCGGCCGTGCCGTCGCCCGTGGAGGCCAGGGTCACGCCGCTGATCACGTCACCATTGACCAGACCCGCACTGGTATAGCCGGTCAGGCTGGCGCTGGTGCCATAGGTCTTGGTCGCCCCCGACGCCGTGATGGTCAGCGCTGCCGGGTTCACCGTCAGGGTGCCATTGGCGTAGGTGATCGAATAGTTCGACAGGC
>NZ_JBMDKJ010000009.1:0-190165 GCF_057809655.1 Niveispirillum sp. FG148 | reverse complement strand
CCCCCCCCCCCCCCCCCCCCGGTTCGGGCAGGTGCTCCTGCCAGAAAAGTTCCAGAACCCCGCCATTGCGCACCGACCAGGAGATGCCGACACTGCCGCCACCCCCGGCACAGGCACCGTGGCGATGGGCATTGTCGGCCAGTTCATAAAGGGCCAAAGCCAGATGCTGCACCGCGTCCGGCGCCAGGGCGACGGGCGGTCCCGCCAGCCGGACCCGCCCGCCCGCCAGCGCGTCGCCACAGCCCGACAGGACGAAGGTCAGCAGCGGTTCCAGCGGCAGGCCGGCCCAGCCGGCGCGCGCCAGCAGCCCCACGGCGCCGGCCAGCGCCTCCACCCGTCCCTGCATGTCGACCAGCGGCGGGATGTCCGGACTGTCGGCCACGGCCAGACGCGTCACGGCCTGCATCAGGGCTGTCGCCTCCACGATGCGGCGGTCGCGCTCCCGCGACAATTCACGTTCGCCCTGGTCGGCGGCCGACTGCTCGGTCACATCCTCGCCCGACAGCAGCATGGCGATGACGGTCCCGGCACTGTCGCGCAGCGCCGTGCTGCGCCAGGCGATCAGCCGTCGCGGTCCGTCCTGTCCCCTGACGCTGGCACGGTAGCGGCTGGGAACATAGGGCATGCGGCGCAACCCGCCCTCCAGGTTCTTCACCATCTGCGCCCGGTCTTCCGGCGCCACCAGATCGGCCCATTCCAGCCCGATCAGACTGTCGACGGGACGGCGCAGGATCGCGGCCCCGGTGGAATTGATCGCCTGCACCCGCAGGTCGCGGCCGATGACGACCAGCATCACGCCCGCCGCCTCGAAATAGGATTGGGCGCGGTCGCGTTCCGCCCGCAGCTTGATCTCCGTCTGCTGCGCCGTCTCCCGCTCCCGCAGCAGGGCGTGGGCAGCCATGGTCTGCGGCTGCTTCAGCCCGCGCTCGATCACGGCCCGGAACAGGTACAGCGTGGCCGCCAGCTTGAAGGCATGGCCGACACTGTTGGTGACGCCGTGAACATCGACATAGACGGTGAAGCACAGCTCCGACAGGAACTTGCAGATGCAGGCGGCGAATATCCAGGTCCATACCTCCGGCGCACCCGCCGCCCGGCCACGCCACAGCGCCGCCAGCGCCAGCCCCAGCGCGCCCATGACCAGGAATTCCAGCGCGATCTTGGTCGGCGTCAGGCCCTGCCCCTCGACATAGCAGATGGGAAAGACGGGCCAGACCAGAATGCTGGCGATACCGGCCAGCGTGACCAGGGCCATGACGGCCGGGGTCAGCACGGGCGGCCAGACACGGGTCGGCCGGATCAGGATGGTCAGCAGGACGCCGGCATCGATGAGGCGCCCCAGAATCCAGAACTGCGTGGCGACATTCGCCTCGTTCACGGGCAGCAGCCCCATGCCCTTGTAGGACAGCATGTGCAGACCGTCGGCCACCGCCACCGACAGTCCGGCCAGCCCCACCAGATAGACCCGGCCGTAACCGGTGAAATGGCGGGAGAACCAGGCGACCACGAAAATGCAAAGGCAGACAAAAATGCAGAACGTCTCCACGGCCACATGCAGGACCAGGAAGTTCCATCTGGAAATGACCAGCGTGGAAATTAGTATTGTCAGCAAAGTAATTGTGATGAAGCGGGAGATATCGGTACCAGATGGCCTGTTCTCTAAGATCTGTGCCGGTCTGCCACTGTCCGCGGATTTCATCGACTGCCGGTCCATGCGTGCCTTATTTCCAACATGGAGACACCTTATCACCTTCTATTGAAAGTATTTTACATGAATTATCGCCGATCACCAGCACGTAAAAGTCGAGGTCACGCCCGGTCCAGCCACTGCGCGAACGCCGTCAGCGCCGCCCCGGGCAGGCGCGATTTCGGCCAGGTCAGCCAATAGCGGCCGGTCACGACCCGCGTACTGAACGGCACGCACAGGCGGCCTTCGGCCACCTGGCGGGCAAACAGGGGCACGGGCGCCAGGGCCACGCCATGCCCCTGCATCGCCGCCTCTGCCATGATCCAGGAATTGTCAAAGACGGGACCGCGCACCGGCGGGCAGTCACAGCCGGCCGCCGCAAACCAGGCCGGCCATTCGCTGGCCCGGTACGACCGCAGCAGACGTTCACCGCACAGATCCGCCGGCTCCCGCAGCCGTGCGGCCAGTGCCGGAGTGCAGAGCGGGGCCAGCGGCGCCTCCAGCAGCGGATGCGCATCCATCCCATGCCAGGCACCATCGCCAAAGCGGATGGCAGCATCCAGACCTTCGGCCTGCACATCGACGCGGTTATTATGCGTGGACAGCCGCAGGTCGATATAGGGATGCCCCGCCTGGAACGCGTCCAGCCGGGGCAGCAGCCAGCCGGCCATGAAGCTGCCCACCACGCCCACCGACAGCACCTCCGTCACGGGCCCGCCATCGAAGCGCAGCAGCAGGCCGGCAATGCGGTCGAAACTGTCGCGCAGGCCCGGCAACAGGGCCAGACCTTCATCCGTCAGGGCCAGGCCCCGCGGCAGCCGCCGGAACAGCTGCGCCCCCAGCCGGGCCTCCAGCGCCTTCACCTGATGGCTGATGGCCGCCTGGGTCACGCACAGTTCGTCCGCCGCCTTGGTGAAGGACAGGTGCCGGGCCGACGCCTCAAAGGCACGCAGGGCATTCAGCGGCAGATGCGGACGATTGGACATGGATTTTCCGGATTCTGATATTCAGTACATTAGATATTCTAATGCCAAACGCGATTTATCACAGTTTGATGCGGCCGGGACAGAAGGTTAGCGTGCCCCCCACAACAACGGAGACAGCCATGACCACCCGCCGCCAATTCCTTGGAACCACAGCCCTTCTGGCGTTTGCTGCCGGTGCCGTTCCAGCCTTTTCCAGCAGCGTCGCCCGACCCGCCCCGCGGTTCCAGGCCATTAGGGAGGATATCGCAGCGCTGGAACGGGCGCGGGGTGGCCGGCTGGGTGTGGCGCTGCTGGATCTGAGCAGCGGCGACCGCACGGGCTGGCGCGCCGATGAACGGTTCGCCATGTGCAGTACGTTCAAGTTCCTGCTGGCGGCCCATATCCTGGCCCGCGTCGATGCCGGTCAGGAACGCCTGGACCGGATGCTGCCCGTGACCAGGGCCGATATCCTGTCCTGGTCGCCCGTGACCGAACCGCGGGCGGGCGGGGAGATGAGCATCGCCGAACTGTGCCAGGCCATCATCATCCAGTCGGACAATGCCGGCGCCAACATCCTGATGGCCGCCAGCGGCGGGCCCGAGGCACTGACCGCCTTCCTGCGTGCCATCGGCGACCAGACGACGCGCATCGACCGCAATGAGCCGACAATGAACGATGTCCCGCCTGGAGAGGTGCGGGATACGACCACGCCCGACAGCATGCTGGACCTGATGCGCACGCTGCTGCTGGGCAAGGTCCTGTCGGACGCGTCGCGCCGGCAGCTCACCGACTGGCTGATCGACAACCGCACGGGCGGTACGCGGCTGCGCGCCGGGCTGCCGTCCGACTGGCGCATCGGCGACAAGACGGGCAGCGGTTCGACCATGGCCAACGACATCGCCATCATCTGGCCGCCGGGTCGCGGGCCGCTGCTGCTGACTAGCTACTACTGGCATCCCGCCGGCACGGGCGAAACCCGCAATGCCACGCTGGCGGAACTGGCACGGGTGGTGACGAAGCGCATGGGCGGGGTGATCTGATGCCCACGCCACGGGATGGCGGCCAGCGACGCCTGAAGCAGCAGGGCTACAAACTGATGCTCAGCGACAGGCGCCATGACCGGCCGGACAGCGGCAGATATGCCCCGTCGCTTTCCACCTCCCAGCCATAGGTGTCGAACAGGTTGCGCACCTGGGCGCGCAGGCCCAGCGTCCGGTCGGCCAGGGGCAGGTCCCAGCGGCCGCCCAGATCGACCAGCGTGTAGGCCGGCGCGTCCGCCCGGTTGTCCCCGCGCGCCGTGGTGGGGGCGCTGTGGTCGATGGTCAGGTCGACGGAAGCGCCATCCAGGAATTCCGGCGCATAATCCAGGCTGGCCTGCCATTGCAGGCGGGTCTGGCCCACGGGCCGGTGTCCAATGGTGCCATCATCCACCTGCGGTCCGGCGACAACCGGGTCCAGCAGCACCCCGCCCAGCACCAGCGACAGGCCGGGCAACGGCTCCCCCGACAATGACGCTTCCAGCCCCCGGTGCCGCACCTGACCCAGGAAACGGTAGATGCCGTCTTCATCCACCCCATCATAGGGGCGGCGTACATCGAACAGCGCCGTGGTCAGTCCCAGCGGACCCAGCGGCAGGCGCAGGCCCAGCTCACGCTGTGTCGTCCGCACCGCCGGCAGCACGGCGTTGCGGTTGACGGCCTGGACGGGCGCCGACCCGCTTTCCTCCAGCCCGCGCGTATAGCTGGCATAGGCCACCAGCCCGTCCGCGAAACGCCAGCCGACGGCGCCATTGTAAAGCCAGGGCGACGACCCGCCGCGTGCGATATTTCCATCTTCCAGGCGGGTGGATTTGCGGTAATCGGCCTTCTGCAGCCCCAGGCCGACATCCAGCCGACCGTCCCAGGCCAGGTTATAGGCCAGCCCCGCCATATATTGTTCGA
The DNA here is from genome assembly GCF_057809655.1 of Niveispirillum sp. FG148. Classification (NCBI taxonomy): domain Bacteria; kingdom Pseudomonadati; phylum Pseudomonadota; class Alphaproteobacteria; order Rhodospirillales; family Azospirillaceae; genus Niveispirillum; species Niveispirillum sp. FG148. The sequence goes on along the minus strand of NZ_JBMDKJ010000009.1, from coordinate 185,573 downwards.
CATGGTCGCGTTCCTGCGCGCCATCGAAGGCAATGTCGGGCCGGGGCAGCACGGGCGGCGCGTCGATCGACCAGGGGAAGGGACCGGTTTCCACCTCCCCACCCTTGCGGCTGTGCGATGACAGGCCGCGGGTGGTCAGGCTGACCACATGGTCGGCGCGGTCCGTCTCCAGCGCATAGCGCAGCGACGCCTCGCCGGACAGGGCGGCATAGCGCGTGGCCGGCAGCAGCACATAGGTCATCTCCCCCACCCGCTGCTGCCCGTCGATGGCCAGCAGCGCGAAGGCGTCGTGGGGCAGGGCCTGCACGGAACGGAAAAGGCCCAGCCGCGCCGACAGGCGGGATGTCAGACCCGCATCCAGGATCACGCCCTGGTTCTGGGTTACATAGGCCCAGTCGGCCCAGGGGCCCGACTGGTCGATGTCCCGGTCGACGCGGGGCGGCAGGGTGGCCCCGGTCGGGTAATAGGCGGGCACCACCTCTTCATCATGCATCTGGTTCCAGTCGGCGAACAGCGTGACGGAAAGCCGGTCCGACGGCTGCCAGCGGGGCACGATCCCGGCCGACCATGCAAGGCTGTCCCCGCCGAACGGGCCGTTATCGTCCGGCCGCACCCCCAGACCGAAGGCCAGGGACCAGTCCGCCCCCGCCGGGGCCAGTCCCGCATCCAGTTCCATAAAGGGCGACATCCGCCCATCCAGACCGACAGTCACGTTCCCGCCCGTGTCGTCCACGCGGCGCAGGCTGAGATCGGCGATGCCCGACGGGGCCGGAAACAGCAGCCCCACGGTATTCACCCCCACCCGGATGGCGGTGGCATCAATGACCCGGTCCGACAGATCACCCATCTGGCTGATGAACAGCCCCTCCAGCCGGACATTGCCGGCGCTGGACGGGTCGAAGCCGCGGACATTGCCGGCATCATAAAGCCCGATGGATTCGGTGCCAACGCGCAGACCGAAGGCGTCCGCGGCCTGCCGCACAACATTGTTGCCGGCCGCTTCCGTGGCCGCCGCCATGGGGGATGCCAACATCACCACAAGGGCTGTGACTGTAGAAAAACGGTAAAAAGCCACATAACCGCCCTTGGACATGGGGTGAACCCTTATTATCGTTAACCATCACCGGCGCCGCCTCATATCACACACAAAATAGATGCGACAACGGATATATTGCAAATTCGGGCCCATCAGGAGCGCGACCTATGCGATTGGACAGTTTGCGGTGCGTGGGTGCGGGCGTAGATAGGGAACCCGGTGGGGCAAAAAGGGCCTGGAGACCGTCTTGACTGCTGATCGCAATGTCGCCAACAGGCTGACGACCGGCTATGTCATTGCCTTGACGCTGATCGCACTGCTGTCGGCCGGGGCGCATGTTCTGCTGGACAACGCCATCGCCGAACAGCGCGATGCCGCCACCATCATCAATGTCGCCGGCCGCCAGCGCATGCTGTCGCAGCGCATCGCCATGCTGGCCACGGATGTGCAGGCCGGCGACGAGACGGCGCGGCAGCCGCTGGGCGAGGCCATCGCCCTGATGCGCCGATCGCAGGACGCGCTGGTCCATGGCGATGACCTGGGCATCAGCAACGGCCTGTCGGACGCGGCGCACGCCTATTATTTCGACGGCCCTGCCCCGCTGGACAATGCCGTCCGCAGTTTCCTGGCCAATGCAGAGGCGTTCGCCATGGGTGGGGAACCGGCGGCCCTGAGCCGCGTGCGCGATGGTGCGCACCGTACCCTGCTGCCGGCCCTGGACGGGGCCGTCTCCCTGTTCGAACAGGAGGCGAATGCCCGCACCCGATGGCTGCGCGAGGCGCAGCAGGTGGTGCTGGCCATCCTGCTGACGACCCTGCTGGCCGAAGCCATGTTCATCTTCCGACCCATGGTGGCGCGCATCCGCCTTTATGCCGGAAAGCTGTTTGATCTGGCCACGCGGGACGGTCTGACAGGCCTTCCCAACCGTCGGCATCTGGTGGATAGCGGCGAGGCCGCCCTGATCCAGGCCCGGCGCGATGGTACGGAACTGTCCTGCCTGCTGGTCGATATCGACCATTTCAAGGCCATCAATGACAGCCACGGCCATGCCATGGGCGATGCCGTGCTGGTCCGCTTCGGCGAACTGGCCCTGGCGGCCCTGCGCCAGGGCGACATTGTCGGCCGCACCGGCGGAGAGGAATTCGCCGTCATCCTGCCCGGCGCGGGAGAAGCGGGGGCCCTGCTGGTGGCCGAAAAACTGCGCGCCATGCTGGAGGCTGACAAGTCCGTCGGCCTGCCGCACTTCACGGCCAGCATCGGCGCCACTACCCTGACCGGCAATGACCGCACCCTGTCCGACCTGCTGTCGCGCGCCGATGCCGCCCTTTATGTCGCCAAGGGCCTGGGCCGCAACCGCGTGCGCTTCCAACAGGGCGACGAGCCGGCACCGCCGCCCCAGATCGTCAGCGCGGCGTAATACCAGGTTGCGTTGAGCGCCCGGCGCATGCGGGCTGCATAAGGGTCAGCCAGCGCACATCATAGGTGACGGAGACGGGATGGTCCGTCTCCAGCGCCCGCATGGCCCGGCGCAGCACGGGCGCCGGCAGGCGGCTGGACGCGTAATCGGCGCCGATGCCGCGCAGCGACAGCAGGAAGTGGCGGGCATCGGCATGATGTTCGACAAAATCCTGCCGTTCCACCACCCCGCCCGGCCCCAGCCAGCGCGACAGCGTGGCCTGATCGGCATAGGCGGGACCGCCGGCCGATCCGCCGGCCATGGCCAGGGCCCGGCGCCATTCGGCAAAGGTGCCCGGCCCCAGCGTCGCCACGGCCAGTACCCCGCCCGGCCGCAGCATCTGCCGCCAGACTGACAGTGCCCGGCCGGCATCGGGAAACCATTGCAGGGCCAGGCTGGAACAGATCAGGTCGAAGGGCCCCCTGGCACCCGGCGCTTCCCCATCCATGCAAGCCACTGACAGGCGCGGATCGCCCGAAAATCGCCGCCGGCAGGATGCGGCCATGGATGGCGCAATATCGGTGGCCAGCCAGGACCCGACCTGCGGCAGCCGGGCCAGCGACGACGCCGTCAACAGGCCCGTGCCGCAGCCGATTTCCAGCACCCGCGCACCATCGGGCAGCGACAGCGCCGACAGCCGGTCCGCCATGGTCTGGGCAATGCGCGCCTGCACGCGGGCCGAGGCGTCATAGCGGCCAGCGGCGGCGGCAAAACGCCTGGCCACGGATGATTTATCGACCGGGTTCAGCATCGCGCTGCCAGGGTCAGCAGATGGTCGGCCACCAGCGCCGGGCAGCGCGTGGGCAGCGCATGCGACGCCCCGTCGATAAAGACCGGATCGGGGAAATCCGCCCGCGACTGGCCGGGTGGGACGATGTTGTCATCATTTCCGCACAGGGCCGCAAAAGGGCTGGCAAAAACTCCGAATGCGGCGCGGGCATCAAGCGTGGACAGGATATCCAGCCCCGCCGCCAGGGCCGAAACAGGCCCTGGCAAAATCTCCGAATGGGGCAATCCGGCCCGGGCCTGGAAGTCGGCCAGCACTGTCGCGGGATCGGCCAGCAGCCGGCGGCGCATCTGCGCCAGGATACGCGGATGGGTGCCGGGCGCATGGTCGGGCGCGCTGGTGAAGCGGGTGAAGCCGTTCAGCGCCAGCAGCCCCGCCAGGGGCAGGCCAGAGGCCAGCAGCAGCGCCACGCCCAGCGAATGGCCGATGCCGATCAGGGGGCGGGTGATGGCGCCGGGGGATGGTTTCTCCCCTTCCTGCCGTCCCCGCGAAAGCGGGGATCCAGGGGCCGCAGGCGACAACGCTTCGGTGCCCCTGGCCCCCGGGTCCCCGCTTTCGCGGGGGAAGCATTCGGATGAATGCCACAAGGCCGACCTGATCCCCGCAACCGGGCCCGGCACCGCCGCCACCAGCGCTTCATAGGCCGGGTTCAGATCGACCCGCAGCATATCCGCCGCATCCACGCCACGCGCGGTCAGCTCGGCGCAGACCCCGTCCCAGATGGCGGGCGTGCCGGCCCAGCCATGCACGAACAGGAAATGCGGCCGGGTCATCCGGGCAAGTCCATCCCCGGCGGCGGGAGGCAGGACAGCACCGTCAGCAGCTGCCCGACCGTATGATCGTCCAATGCGGCCGACAGTGACAGGCGCAGGCGGGCCGTACCCGCCGGCACCGTGGGCGGCCTGATGGCGACCGCCAGGAACCCCGCACTTTCCAGCAGCGATTGCAGGCCCAGGGCGGCCTGTTCCTCCCCCGCGATGACGGGGATGATCTGGGTGGTGCTGGCGGCCGTATCATAGCCGGCGGCGCGCACGGCCATGCGCACGGCATCGGCCATGCTGGCCAGCCGCATGCGCTCCATGTCCAGCGACGGCATCACGTCCAGGGCGGCATCCAGCGCCCCCAGCACGGCGGGCGGCGGGGCGGTGGTATAGATGAAGCCGCCGCAGCGGTTGATCAGGAAATCGATCAGCAGGCGGGACCCCGCGACATAGGCCCCGAACCCGCCGAACGCCTTGCCCAACGTGCCCATCAGCACCGGCACCCGGCCGGGGAAAAGCGCTGCCATCCCCCGCCCTTCCGGCCCCAGCACGCCGATGGCATGCGCCTCGTCCAGATAGACGGGCGCACCATAGCTGTCGGTCAGATCCAGCAGGGCGCCCAGATCGGAGGTGTCGCCATCCATGCTGAACACCGACTCGGTAACCACCAGCTTGGGGCTTGAAGAGGGCAGCTTCAGCAGATCTTCCAGATGGTTCAGGTCATTATGGCGGAAGCGCCGCGCTTTCTGGCCATTGCCGAAGGCGCCGGTCAGCAGGCTGGCATGGGCCAGCCGGTCGACCAGGATGTCCACATCCCCGCCCATCAGTTCGGCCAGCGCCGGCAGCAGCGTCGCATTGGCCTGGAAGCCCGTGCCGAACAGCAGGGCGGCTTCGGTGCCCAGGAAGGCGGCCAGCTTTTCTTCCACCGCCGCATGGGCCGTCAGGGTGCCGCAGATCAGGCGGGACGCGCCGCTGCCGGCCCCGAACCGGGCCGCATATTCGGCCGCGCGGTCGATGATGCCGGGGTCCTGCGCCAGCCCCAGATAATCGTTGGACGCCACATCGATCAGCGTGCGCCCATCGGGCAGGCGCAGGCGGATGCCGTCGCGATCATAGGCGCGCAGGCTGCGCAGCCGCCCCTCCATCTCCAGCACCGACAGCGCCTCCGCCGCCTGCTGGTCCAGCCATTGGGCCGGGCCATTCATGGCACGCCCCGCACTACAACGCGGGTGATCGCCCCCGTCAGCCGCATCACATCCTCCTCCGTCGCCGTGAAGGCCGGCGTAAGATACAGGATATCGCGGAATGGCCGAATCCAAACCCCCTCAGCCACCAAAAGTCGCTTCAGCGACCTCATGTCGCCGATCCTATCCATTTGCACCACGCCGATGGCCCCCAGCGTGCGCACATCCTTGACCCCTTTCAGCCCGCGGCAGGGCTCCAGCCCCGCCCGCAGCCAGCTGTTGATGGCGGCCACCTGTTGCAGACGCGGTTCCGTCTCGAACAGGTCAAGCGAGGCGTTCGCGACGGCACAGGCCAGGGCATTGCCCATATAGGTGGGCCCATGCATCAGCGCCGCCATCGGGTCGTCGGACCAGAAACCATCGAAGATGCGCGCGCGCGCGATGGTGGCTGACAGGGGCAGGGTTCCACCCGTCAGCGCCTTGGAGAGCGTGATGATATCGGGCGCCACGCCGGCCGCCTGACACGCGAACATCGTGCCCGTGCGGCCGAAGCCTGTGAAAATCTCATCAAAGATCAGCAGCGGCCCGAACCGGTCGGCCAGTTCGCGCAGGCGTTTCAGCACCACGGGTTCGTGCAGCACCATGCCGCCGGCGCCCTGCACCAGCGGTTCGACCAGGATGGCGGCGATGCCGTCCCCGTGCAGGCGCAGGAAGGCTTCCAGATCTGCCAGGCTTTCCTCGTCCCGCGGCAGGGGCCGGACATGATGTTCCGGCAGCAGCCCCGTGAACAGGGAATGCATCCCCTCTTCCGGGTCGCAGACGGCCATGGTGGCGATGGTGTCGCCGTGATAACCGCCATTGAAGGACAGTATCCTGGTGCGGCCGCGCTGTCCCTGGTTCAGCCAGAACTGGGTCGCCATCTTCATGGCGACCTCCACCGCGACCGACCCGCTTTCGGCGAAGAACACCCGCGTCAAATCGCCCGGCAGCAGGTCCGCCAGCCGGCTGGCGAGCGTCAGGGCCGGTTCATGCGCCAGCCCGCCGAACATGACATGCGGCATCCGGGCCGCCTGTTCGCTCAGGGCCTGGCGCAGATGCGGGTGGTTGTAGCCGTGGCAGGCTGTCCACCAGCTGGCGATGCCATCGATCAGCACCCGCCCGTCGGCCAGATGGATGCGGGTGCCGTCCGTCGCCACCACGGGCAGCGGCGGGTCGGCGTGCTTCATCTGGCTGTAAGGCAGCCAGATGTGCCGCATCCCCTCGTCAAGCCAGCCGGGCGACAGGCCGCCCATCAGGCTTCTTCCACCTCGACCTGCATCGACCGCAGGCCCAGCTTGTCGAACAGCCTGGCATCGCGCGCCTGGGCCGGATTCGGCGTGGTCAGCAGCCGTTCGCCATAGAAGATGGAATTGGCGCCGGCCAGGAAGCACAGGGCCTGCATCTCGTCCGTCATGTCTTCGCGCCCCGCCGACAGGCGGACCATGCTGGCCGGCATGGTGATGCGGGCGACCGCGATGGTGCGGACGAATTCGATGGGATCGACGCTTTCCGCCTGATCCAGCGGCGTGCCTTCCACCTTGACCAGCAGGTTGATCGGCACGCTGTCGGGATGCTGCGGCAGGGTGGCCAGCGTGCGGATCAGGCCGATCCGGTCATCCCGCTTCTCACCCAGCCCCAGGATGCCGCCACAGCAGACATTGATGCCGGCATTGCGCACGGCATCCAGCGTGTTCAGCCGGTCCTGATAGGTGCGGGTGGTGATGATCTTGTCGTAATGCTCGGGCGAGGTGTCCAGGTTGTGATTGTAATAATCCAGCCCGGCATCCTTCAGCTTCAGCGCCTGATCGGGGCGCAGCATGCCCAGGGTCACGCAGGTTTCCATGCCCATGGCCTTCACGCCCTCCACCATGGCGCAGACCGTCTCCAGGTCCTGATCCTTGGGCGAGCGCCAGGCGGCCCCCATGCAGAAGCGGGTGGCGCCCTGCTGCTTGGCGGCGCGCGCCTCGGCCAGCACCTTTTCCACCTGCATCAGCTTGGATGCCTTCAGGCCCGTGTCAAACTGCGCGCTCTGCGGGCAGTAATTGCAATCCTCCGGGCAGCCGCCGGTCTTGATCGACAGCAGCGTGGAGACCTGCACTTCGTTGGCATCGAAAAACTGCCGGTGAAGGGTCTGGGCGCGGAAGATCAGATCCATGAAGGGAAGGTTGAACAGGGCCTCCACCTCGGCATGGGTCCAATCGCTGCGGATCGGATTTCCCGCCTGGGCGGCGATGTCGGAAATGGCGGCGATGCTCATGTCTGTTCCCTTCTGGGTTATCGGCACGTTTCCCGGAATTGGTATAGAACCTGTCTTGCTGCCATGTCAGGACGGAAAAACAGGGATGACGCCATGGAGGGCGAATGCCTGGGTTGATCAAAAAAGGGGCGCCCCAAGCCAGGGTTCCCCTAGGGAAGGGGATATGTTGGGATGACCGCGTTCTTTGTCACTGCCACCGGCACCGATATCGGCAAGACCTTTGTCGGGGCGGCCCTGCTGCGCCACTGGCGGATGGCGGGCGTCACCGCCGGCGCCTTCAAGCCGCTGGTCAGCGGCATCGACCCGGCCGATCCCACCGGCAGCGACCCGGCGGCCTTGCTGGCCGCCCTGGGTCGGGACCCGACGCCGGAAAATCTGGACGGCATCTCCCCCTGGCGATTTGCCGCGCCGCTGGCCCCCAACATGGCGGCCCGGCTGGAAGGCAAGGTGGTGGACTATCCTTCTGTGCTGGCCGCCTGCCGCGACCGCATCGCCACCCATGACGGCATGCTGCTGGTCGAAGGCGTGGGCGGGGTGATGGCACCGATCACCGACGACCGCACCGTGCTGGACTGGATGGGGGATCTGGGCCTGCCGGTGCTGCTGGTGGCCGGCACCTATTTGGGGACCATCAGCCACATCCTGACGGCGCATGCCGCGCTGGCGGCCCGTAATCTGCGGGTTTCAGCCCTGGTGTTGAGCGAGACACCGGGCGGCACGGTCCCCGCCGCCGACACGATCGACACAGTGCGCCCCTTCCTGCCCGCAGGCCTGCCCATCCTGCACCTGCCCCGCCTGTCCGGCATGGAAGCGGCAGCCGGCCATGCCACCCTGACCACACTGGCCCGCATGCTGGCAGCCCCTGCATGACGCTGCCGCAGGTCCGGCAAGCGTCATTTCCGGCCATCCTAGCCCACCGGATATCTATCGTTTGGGGAAGGAATCCGGCCAACTTCCGATTACAAACGTATGGAACCCAAAAATGGCGGGATTTCGGGGGGCGGGCCTTGCGATTTAACAGGCAGATCAGCGAAAACGGGTTGGGCACCGGCATCATGGCCGGGCTGATCTGCGCCCTGGCCATCATGGTCGCGCTGGCGACGATCATGGCCGGCGATGCAGAGCGCGCCGCCCGGATGGCCGACATGGAAATCCGCCTGCGCACGGTGGCCGTGCAGCGCGCCAACATGCTGACCCGGACGCTGGAGGACTGGCGGGCACAGGCCCGGTTCCTGTCGCTGGTGCCGTCGGTGGCGGGACTGACCCGCGCCGCCCTGAGCAATGGGATCGACCCCCAGGACAACAGCAGCGAAGCCAATCTGCGCCAGCGCCTGGACGCCACCTTCACGGGTTTCGTCGCCTCGCGCCCCGGCATCGTGCGCGTCGCCTATTTTCCGGCCACCTATCCCGACCAGCCTGCCATCCATGTCGAAACCAGCGACAGCCGGTTGAATGATACCGATGCCGACCTGTTGCCCATCGCCCTGCGTCAGGGGCGCGGCGTGGCCTATATTGCCGATATCGACCTGGCGCGGGCGGACGGCCAGGTAGTCTTGCCGCGCATGCCGCTGCTGCGCGTGGCCCTGCCCACCACGGGGGGCATGGACAAACCGGCGGGCATGATCGCGCTGACCATCGACGCGCGGCGCAGCCTGGCCGATTTCGCGGCTGATCTGAACCCGTCCATGCGGCTTTTCCTGCTGAACGCCGAAGGGGATTTCCTGGTGCATCCCGACAGCACCCGGACCTTTGGCTGGGCGGTGGGACGGACGCAACGCTGGGCGGATCAGTTCCCGCAGCATGCCGGCCAGCCTGCCGGCACCATGGTCACCTACGATACGGCGGAAGGACCCATGCATGTCGTCCGCCAGCGGGTGGCCCTGGATGACAATGACCAGGGCCGTTACCTGACGGTGGCCGTCGGCATGTATGACAGCGTCATCGCCAGCAGCGTGCAGGCGACCCGGACCTGGGTTACCGCGGTGGGGTCGGGTATGACCATCATCGTGCTGTTGCTGGGCATGGCCTGGCACCGGTCCATCCGCCGCGCCACCCAGCTGCGCCGGCAGGACGCCTGGCTTGGCGCCATCGTCAACAGCGCCGGAGAGGCGGTCATCGGGCTGGACAATAACGGGCGCGTCACCAGTTGGAATCCGGCCGCCGTCCGCCTGTTCGGGATCGCGCGGGAACGGGCACTGGGCCGGCTGACAACCGACCTGATCGTGCCGCCCACCCTGACCAGCGAAGAAGAAGGCATCCAGGCGCAGGCCGCGCAGGGCGGGGCCGTCCATAATTTCATCACCCGCCGCCATCAGGCCGACGGACGCCCCATCGACGTATCCGTCTCCGTCGTACCTGTCCGTGACGGGGACAGCGTGGCCGGGCGGGCCATGGTGATCCGCGACATCACCGAACAGCTGGCGGCAGAAAACAGCATGCGGGCGCTGAACGAGCGCCTGGAACAGCAGGTCCGGGAACGGACCATGGAGATCGAAAGTCTGGCAGCCCTGCAGCAGGCCGTGCTGAACCATGCCGGATCGGCCATGATCGCGACCGACCGGTCGGGCACCATCACCCTGTTCAACCCGGCGGCGGAGGCTCTGCTGGGTTACAGTGCCGGCGAACTGGTGGGCAAGGCCACGCCCCTGGTGCTGCACGATCCCGTCGAACTGACCGATCGGGCGCCCAGCCTGCGCGTGACGGACGAATTCCAGACGCAGAAGATCATCAGCCTGTTCATTGCCACCGACGGCATGCCGTCGGGTCGGGAATGGACTTATCTGCGCAAGGACGGGACGCGGGTGCCCGTGCTGCTGGTGGTGACGGTCCTGCGCGACGGTGCAGGCATCATCACCGGCTATCTGGGCATCGCCACCGACCTGTCGGCACAGAAGCAGACGGCGGAGCGGTTGCGTCAGGCGCTGGCGGCGGCAGAGACCGCCTCGCGCGCCAAGTCCGCCTTCCTGGCGAACATGAGCCACGAGATCCGCACCCCGCTGAACGGTATCATCGGGTCGGCCCATCTGCTGCTGGAAGAACGGCTGACCCAGCATCAGCACACGTTGATCGACAGCGTCCGCCGGGCCGCCGCGGCGCTGTCCACCATCGTCAATGATATCCTGGACTATTCGCGCATTGATGCCGGCCTGGTGTCGCTGCAGCCCGAACCCTTCCGCCTGTGCGACCCGGTGGATGCCATTGTCGATCTGTTCACGCCCGTGCTGCGGTCCCGTCGCGTGACGCTGGAGGTCACGCTGGCGCCCGACCTGCCCAGCCATGTCGTGGGGGACGCGGCCCGGATCCGGCAGATCCTGGACAATCTGGTCGGCAATGCCGTGAAATTCACCCATTCCGGTGTGATCGGCATCGACATCCGGTCGACGGGCCAGACGCCGGAGCGGGTCGGCCTGGCCATCACCGTCAGCGACACCGGCATCGGCATGAACGCCGAGCAGACGGCCCGTCTGTTCCAGCCTTTCAGCATCGGCGATGACAGCCACCATCGCCGTCACGGCGGTGCCGGCCTGGGTCTGGCCCTGACCCGGCGGCTGGTCGGCATGATGGGCGGATCCATCCATGTCGAAAGCCAGGAAGGTGCGGGCAGCCGCTTCGTCATCAATCTTTCCCTGCCCATCGCCGCTGCACCGGAGGTCCAGGTCTACGCCGCCCTGCCAGCCCCCGTGGCCACGGAAGGCGACAGCCCCCTGCCCGGTCTGGCCGGCGCCCATATCCTGCTGGCAGAAGATAATGAGCTGAACCAGATCGTGGCCCAGGGCTTCCTGGAGCGGGCCGGGGCCTTTGTCGATATTGTCGGCGACGGTGCTGCGGCCATCGCCGCCGTGGATCGGAAGGCCTACGACCTGATCCTGATGGATGTGCAGATGCCAGGCATGGACGGGCTGGAAGCGACCAGGGCCATCCGGTCCAGCCCGAAGGGCCAGAACATCCCGATCCTGGCCATGTCGGCCGCGACCGGTGAGGAAGACCTGAAGGCCTGCCGCCAGGCGGGCATGGATGACACGGTGGCCAAGCCCTTTGTGCCGGCCCTGTTCCTGTCCACCCTGCAGCGCTGGCTGTCGGACGGGGAAACACCGCCCGTGATGCCCGTGACGGACGGCGGCAACGGCACCATGCCGGACCCGATCGACGGCATCGACATGGAACAGGCCTGGGGGCGCGTCCTGGCCAACCGTCAGTTGCTGGAAACCATCCTGGACCAGTTCGTGGACCGGTTCGATGGCACCGCCGCGCGCATGCGTCAGCGTCTGCTGGAAGGACAGTGGGAACAGACGGCCCGCAAGGCGCACGAACTGCGCGGTGCTGCCGGCAATATCGCGGCCACCCGCGTCACCGCACTGGCAACCGACCTTGAACTGTCCATCCGCCGGCAGCAGGGCGGAAACCATGCGGAACTGCTGGACGCGCTGGAGTCGGCCCTCGTCTCCCTCTGTGCAGCCATCCGGGGCCGCAACAGGATCGAACCGGAAGCCGGCCCAACGCCGGAAGCTGTGGAGCCGGTCGCCCTCGACCTGGAGGCGATCAGGGCGGCGCTGCGGTCGCGCAACCTTTCCGCCGTCGACATTATGGCAATGCAGCAAAAGCCATTGACCGAATGGCTGGGCGCCGACAAGGTGCAGGAATTGATCAGGCTTGTCGGGTCGTTGCGCTATGCGGAAGCACTGCGGCTGCTTGATGACAGTCCCACCCCCTAACTACCCCCGCTGATGGACAGTCCGCCCCTTCCCCATAGCAGCCCGCCGCCTGCGCGCATCCTGATCGTCGACGATGATGTCGGTACGATCCGGCTGCTGGCACAGGTCGTATCGGGATTCGGTGCTGTCGTCTTTGCCACCTGCGGTGAAGATGCGCTGGTGGCCGCGCGGGAGGAAAGCCCCGATCTGGTGCTTCTGGACGCGGAGATGGAGGGGATGGACGGGTTCGCCACCTGTTCAGCCCTGCGCCTGCTGCCGGAAATGGACGGGGTGCCCATCCTGTTCATCACCTCGCACAGCGACGCGGGCTCGGAGGTGCGGGCCCTGGAAGCGGGTGCCGTCGATTTCATCGCCAAGCCCTTCAACCCGCGTATCGTCGAAGCGCGGGTGCGCACGCACCTGACCCTGAAGCAGCGCAGCGACATGCTGCGCCGGCTGGCCACCATTGATGGCCTGACGGGCATTGCCAACCGGCGGCAGTTCGACCTGTCGCTGGCCCAGGAAGTGCGGCGGCTGGCCCGGGGCACGGCGCCGCTGTCGCTGGCCATGCTCGATGTCGACCATTTCAAGCTCTACAACGACCATTATGGCCATCAGGCCGGCGACGACTGCCTGCGCGCCGTCGCGACGGCGCTGTCAAACACGGTGCATCGCGCCGGCGATCTGGTCTCCCGCTTCGGGGGGGAGGAATTCGCCGTGCTGCTGCCCAGCTGCGATCAGGCCCATGCCTGCAAGGTGGGGGACATGCTGCGGCGGTCGGTGTCGGACCTGTCCCTGCCGCATGAAATCTGCCCCAGTGGCAGCGTGGTCACAGTCAGTGTCGGCATCGCCACGCTGATCCCGCCCCTGGCCGAACCGGAAGCGTGGGCCAGTGCCGCCATGGCGCTGGTCGGTGCCGCCGACCGCGCCTTGTACAAGGCCAAAAGCTCGGGCCGCAACTGCGTGGCCAGCGCCACCCCGCAGCTGCCCTTCGCCGCCCTGACGCTGGCCGCGTCGGCCTGACCCGGCCCGCGCCGCGCAACCGTTCCAATCAAGACGATCCGGGTCGCCAAAAGGGCACTGGTCAGCGGCCGCGACCGGCGCCATACCGGCGGCATCGGCATCTTCTTATGCGGGCGACCATGGCGGGCAAGGCCGGGACCACCATCCTTTATCTTCTGGGCGGCACCATCCTGGCCGTGGCGGGCAAGGCCGATCCGGCCGACAGCCGCGCCCTGTTGCAGGCAGCCGGCATCGATACCGATGGCTCCATCGCCATCCAGCCGCTGCGCAGCGTGGGCAGCCAGAACCTGACGGTCGCCGATATCCGCGGCATGGCCGCCGACATGCGCATCCAGGCGGCCACGGGTGTTGAAGCCTTTGTCGTGGTGCAGGGCACCGACACGATGGAGGAGACGGCCTTCCTCCTGTCCTTGCTGGCGCCACCGGAAGCCACCGTGGTGCTGACCGGCGCCATGCGCACGGCCGATGCGGCCGGGGCGGAAGGGCCGGGCAATCTGCGCGACGCGCTGGTCACGGCCCGGTCGCTGGCCGGCCGCGTGCAGGGCACCTTCGTCTGCATGGCCGGCGAACTGCACGCCGCCCGGCTGGTGCGCAAGATGGATGCCGGCCGCATCGCCGCCTTCGACAGTCCGGGCTTCGGTCCCGTCGGGTCCGTCGTCACCGGCCGCGTGCGCCTGACCCAACAGCCCCTGCCCGCCCCCGGCCCCTATCTCTGGGCCGATGGCAAGGACCGGGGGCCGCGCGTCGGCCTGCTGACCGTGACCCTGGATGCCGACCCGCTGCTGGTGGAACCGTTCCTGGCCCCGGCCTGGGACGGGCTGGTGGTGGAGGCGCTGGGGTCGGGCCATGTGCCCCAGGCGCTGGCCGCCCCGCTGCTGGCCGTGGCCGCGGCCAAGCCCGTGCTGCTGGTCAGCCGCTGCCCGCAGGGCGACACCGACCCGCAGGGCACCTATCAAGGAGTGGGCACGGCGGCCCATCTGCTGGCTGGCGGCCTGATCGATGGCGGCAGCCTGGACGGGCGCAAGGCGCGGCTGCTGCTGACCGTGCTGCTGGCCACCCACCGTGACCGGTTGCGCACCGAACTGGGTGCCTGGGCCGGGCTGGGCATGATGATGTGACGCTCTGACCTACCGCCCCGCCCCCGCAAACCCGATGGGATAGAGCGGGTCGCGGCTGTCATGCGGCAGGGCCGGCGATTGCGCCCGAACGGCCTCCATGCTGGACGGCAGCTCGAAGGGAAGCCTCCCCTTAGGCACCCCCTTGCCCGTCAGCGCATCGAACAGGGCCGCATCGGTGATGCCGAACCCGGCGATCAGCATGCCGGCCAGCGGCTTCAGCGGCGTGACGATGGCCGGCCGGTCCATCTGCACCAGCACGATCACGCTCCCGCCGGCCTTCGCTGCTGCCTGCACGGCCGCCAACCCCGGATGGTCCGGCTTGAAATCGATATCGCCTTCATGCTGGCTTTTGCCGAAGAAATGGTTGGGGTGGACCACCTGCCAGGGCGTGACCAGCCGCAGCAGCGAGACCACGCCCGGCCCCGGCCCGTCCACCACATCGAACCCCGCCGCCCGCGCCACAGCCGGATCGACCCCGTACAGATGCAGCTTCGCCCCCGGCCGCAGCGGTGCCGACCCCAGCCGGTTTTCCAGCACGACCAGCGACCGCACCTGCGCCGCGCGGCCAGCCGCCAGCTTGTCAGCAGCCCCCACGATGCGACCGGCGGCGACAGGATCGACAAAGGGGTTTTCAAACAGGCCCAGGCGGAATTTCAGTTCCATGATCCGTTCCACGGCCCGGTCCAGCACCGCCTCCTTCACCAGCCCCTGACGAACCACCGAAACGATGGGGGTGCCATCATCGACACCGCCGAACTGGTCGATGCCGGCCTCCAGCGCCTTGGCATAGCGCTCGGCCGCCGGCCGATCCTCCATGCCCCAGGAATTGCCGATATCGCGCGGCTGCTGTGGCGGGTTGCCCGTGCGGCAGCTTTCCGGACAGTCGCTGGTGATGGACCAGTCGGACAGAACCATGCCCTTGAACCCGTGCGTGCCGCGCAGCAGGCCCGTCAGCAACTCCTTGCTGAACCCGCCGCCCACGGGTTCCACGGGCTTGCCGTCCAGCACCAGCCCCTTCTGGATGGTATAGGTGGGCATGACCGCCGCCGCCCCGGCCGCGAAGGCGCCCAGCCAGGGCTTCACATGCAGGTCGAAATGCCCGGCTGTGAAGTCGGTGAAGCGGCCATAATAGTTGTGGGCATCGAACCCCTCGATCTCCGCGCCATAGCCCGCCCAATGCTTGATGACCACGGCCACGCCGTCAGGGGCCAGATGATCGTCGGCGCCCTGCATGCCCTGGACATAGGCCGTGACCTGGGCTGCCACCCGGTCCGGGTCCTCGCCAAAGGTGCCGTTGATGCGCGGCCAGCGCGGCTCGGTGGCCAGATCGGCCTGCGGCGACAGGGCCATGGCAATGCCCACGGCCCGATATTCCGCCCGCACAATCGCCGCGAACTGCCGGGTCAGGGCCGGATCGTCGATGGCGCCCAGCCCGATGGGCTCCGGCCATTGCGAGAAACCGCTGACCGCGACCGAGGCACCTTCGGTTTCCTGAAAATGGCTGCGCGGATCGGAACTGATGGTCATGGGGATACCCAGCCGACCGTCGGCCGCGATGGCCTGCAGCTTGTTGTTTTCCGCCGCGAAATCGGCCGGCTTGATGGCCATGCGGCTGATCATGCTGGTGACATGCCGGCCCAGGATCATGGCGCGCGCGGCATCCAGGTCATAGGCGGGGCCCGGTGCCATCACCCCGCCGGGCACGGGGGCCGTGCCATGGGTGGCGGCCCCGGCCTTTTCCTCCAGGCGCATCCGCGCCACCAGATCGGCGGCCCGCACCTCTGGCGACAGGCGCCAATCTTCATAAGGGTTCAGGGTGCCGTCGCGGTTCAAATCGCGGAAGCTCAGGCCGTCGATGGTCAGCTTCGGCCCGTCCGCCGGCAGGACGGGGTTCGCCAGCGCCGTACCGGACAACAGCGACAGGGCAAGGAACGACAGGGCAAGAACGCGCATGGGACGGACCTTGGGCAGGGGCTTTCGGGTCCGTCCAGCATAAATGGAATCGTTTCCGTTTGCGCGGTTTGTGATGAGGCACCTTACGGTGCCAGCGTGCGCTTCGTCACCTTGGCGCTGCCGGTCAGCGTGGCAACCGCGGCCGACGGGCCCACCACCACCGTGTAGCGGCCGCCATCAATGCGCCAGCGCCGGGCCCCCTCATCGAAATGGGCCAGCAGGCGGGGATCGGCCTTCACCGTCACGCGGCTTCGCTCGCCGGGTTTCAGGTCCACCTTGTCGAAGCCGATCAGGCGCAGCAGGGGCTTGCCGCCCGCATCGGCCAGATAGACCTGGGGCGCGTCCTTGCCGGCGCGGTCGCCCTGATTGACCACGTCGAAGCTGACGCTCAGCGTGTCGCCACCCTTCACCGACAGGTTCTCATACCCGAACCTGGTGTAGGACAGGCCATGGCCGAAGGGGAACAGCGGCGTCAGGCCCTTGGCCGCGAACCGGCGATAGCCGACATCGGCCCCTTCCTCATAGACCACATCGAATTGCTGCTTCTTGGGCAGGCCCCAACCGGGCAGGTCGCGGCGCGGATACTGGTCCAGGCTGACCGGGAAGGTCACGGGCAGGCGGCCGGACGGGTTGACCTTGCCGGTCAGCACGTCAGCAATGGCCTCGCCCCCCTTTTGCCCGCTGTACCAGGCGGCGACGACCCCGCCCACCTTGTCCAGCCAGGGCATGGCGACGGGCCCGCCGGTTTGCAGCACGACGATGCTGTTGGGGTTGGCCGCGGCCACCGCCTGGATCAGCGCGTCCTGACCCTGCGGCAGCGACAGGTCATAGGCGTCCAGCGCTTCCGCCATCCATTGATTGGCGAAGACCAGGACCAGATCGGCCTTGGCCGCCAGGGCGGCGGCTTCGGCCGGATAACGCCCGTCGCCGAACATCACCTCCACCCCCGGCAGGGCGGCGCGCAGCGCCTTCAGCGGTGAGGAGGCGTGGAAAATCTGCCGCCCCCACATGGCCATGGGCCCGTCGCCGCCGATGGGCACGACCCGCGCATTGCCGCCGACCCCCGTCACCTGCGACGATCCCGCGCCCGACAGCACGCCGGCATCGGCATGGCCGCCAATGATGGCGATGCGCTTGACCGTGGGCGCGATGGGCAGCAGGCCCCTGGGGTTGGACAGCAGCACGATGCCTTCATCGGCCACCTGCTTGGCGATGGCGGCATGGGCGGCGGCATCGATGGCAGGCGTTGCGGGCTTTCCGTCAAACAGGCCGGCCGCGAACATCGACCGCAGGATACGCTGCGACATGTCGGACAGGCGGGCGGCCGGGATGGTGCCAGCCGCGACGGCCTGCTTCAGCGGCTCGCCCAGCCAGATTTGCTGGTCCAGCTGTTCGCCCGACTGCTGGTCCAGGCCCTTGGCCGCATAGTCGGTGCCATGCACGGCACCCCAGTCCGACATGACCCAGCCCTTGTAGCCCCAATCTCCCTTCAGCACCCCATTCAGCAGATGGTCATTGCCGCAGGAATAGGCGCCATTCACCAGATTATAGGCGCACATGACGGAACCGGGCTGGCCCTTCTCGATGGCGATCTGAAAGGCCAGCAGGTCGCTTTCGCGATGCGCCGCCTCACTGATGATGGAATTGGCGTAGAACCGGCCCGTCTCCTGCCCGTTCAGGCTGAAATGCTTGACCGTGGAGATGATGTGCTGGCTCTGGATGCCCTTGATGCTTTCCCCGGCCAGCGTACCGGCCAGCAGCGGGTCTTCGCCCAAATATTCGAAATTGCGGCCATTGCGCGGGTCGCGCGCCAGGTTGGCGCCACCGGCCAGCAGGACATTGAAGCCCTTGGCCGCCGCCTCCCGCGCGATCATGGCCCCGCCCTCATGCGCCAGCCTGGCATTGAAACTGGCCGCCAGCGCCAGACCGGACGGCAGCGCCGTGGCCGTGTCGCCCGGCCGCACATCGCCGGGATTGCTGATCCCCAGGCTGGCGTCGGTTTCCTTCAAGGCGGGGATGCCCAGCCGGGCGACACCGGGGATGAAGCCCGCCCCGCCCACGGACCCGGCCGGGATCGGCGGGCCACCGGGAAAGCTCAGCGCCATGGGCCCGTGCAGCAGGCCGACCCGTTCATCCAGGCTCAATTCCGCATCCAGCAGCCGCGCCCGTTCATCCGGCGACAGCGCGGGATTGCGCCACCCCTCCGCCGTCCGCGCCATGCCCGCCAGGGCCATGGCCGAAACGAAAAGACCGGCCGCCAGGGCCGCGCGCAGGCTGCGTGACATGCTCATTCCTATCCCCGTTCTTCACATCCTTTGCCGCAGCTTGATGGCAAGGGGACAACGATGTCACCGACGGGAACCCATTTGTCCGTCTGGCGGTCAGGTCAGGGTATGTTTCCGGTGCAGCGACGCCATCGGCTGGCTGCGGCCCGACGGCAAGCTGGGCGGAGCCTATGGCTACGACGCCTACGGCAATTCCCCGCAGGCAGGCGCCGGGGACCGGCTTTCCGCTATGCCGGGATGCGGTCTGATGTGGAAACGAGCCTGTACCACACGCCCAACCGGGCGTACGATCCGCAGGACGGGAGGTGGATGCGGCTTGATCCCATCGCATCAAGGATGGGTTGAACCGGTATGCTTATGTGCGGAACACGCCGCATTTAGCACTGAGGATGAAATTGCAGCTTCAACAACGATAATACTTATATCGGCTAGAAGCGGAGAGTTTAGCCGCAGGAAGATTCTTAGTGCTAATGATAAGCGGATTAATCTACTTGGTGGCGTAAATAAACTATACGATATATATTTTTTGGGCCCATTGAGGACCCCGGTCCGGGCCGGATTGCACATATCCCAGAAAATATATATTACTATTCCCCATACCATTACAGCGCAAACGCGATGTCACCAACGTATGGATCGCCATAAAATATCATCAGGAGTGAATAATGCGCGGATACATTGGCATATCGACTTCAACAAGCGCATGTCTGCACTTTTCGGAGGAGCATGACCTGAAACATGCTCGTAGTGAAATTGAACTAGCAACTGCGTCTGGGATAGAAGTCGCCATTTTTGATGCAAGAAACGACAATATCAACACTACAGAACTGATGAATTTTTTTGGAAAGAAATTAAATTTGCAAAATCCTCCTTATAATGAGGATGAATGGGTTAGATTTCTAGACGATATGATCACGAAGTCATATAAATCTTCTGGAGTTGTAATGATAATTGATCGAGCTGGCGGAAGTGTGTCGAGATTAGATGTAGGTATTTTTGACTTTATTGAATCAATGATGATTCAATTTAATCACTGGTACAACAACAAAAAGCCGTTTCACATTTGCATCCAAATAACTGGGTCTTTAACGGCTGCATCTTGATAGCTATTTTATTGACCCTTTCTGAACGCTGGCCACACAGGTGGTGGATGATGGACCGTCCCCGCCACAAGAACCTGACCACCGGCTTCACCTATAACGTCCATGGCGACTGTATGAGGGGACGCGGGCGGGTGGCACGGCCGTGTCTCCGCAGACGGCGCAGACGATCCTGTCGCGGACGGATTGGCTCTATGACGATATCGGGCGGACACGGGTGTAGGAACTGGTCAATGACAGTGCCGGCCGCAAGCGGATCGAGCGGTGGGCGGTGGACGACGGGAAGATGTCATGCCCCTCACTAGAGGGCACCCCCTCCGACGGGGGCGTCAACAATGACTATCCGGATAATTCCGCAAATGAACAATGCACCTTAAACAGAAATCCCGTAATCCCCGGCCGTAAAGACGCCTGAACAGGAAATGATCAATCCTGATTGTCCAATAGGCGGCCCATGCCCACACAGCGGATAAATCCACAACCGGGTCTGACAGGTTTGCCTGCGATGCCCACTATTGCCTCCCAAAACAACTATCGCCGTTCAGGGCGTCACGAACGATACGGGGGTACGGATGGAATTGGGTATCGACAGGGTCGCACCCGCACAGGAAGCCACCCGCCAGTGGTTGGGGCGCACCCATCACCGTCTGCTGATCAACGGGGAATGGGTGGAACCGGCGTCCGGCCGCCATATCCCCACCATCAACCCGGCGACGGGGGAGGTGATCGCCCAGATCGCGGCGGCTGATGCCGGCGATGTTGACCGCGCCGTGGCCGCCGCGCGGGCCGCCTTCAACGATCCGGCCTGGCGCAATATGGTGCCGGCCGCCCGCGCCAAGCTGCTGTGGCGCATCGCCGACGTCATCGACGCGCATCTGGACGAGCTGTCGGAACTGGAAACCATCGACCAGGGCAAGGCCTACTATGTCGGTCGTTGGGCCGAGATCCCGATGGCGGCGGAGCAGTTCCGCTTCTTTGCCGGCATGTGTACCAAGGTGACGGGCAGCACCATCCCGTCCAACATCACCTATCAGCCGCCGGGCACCCGCATCCAGTCCTTCACCAGCAAGGAACCGGTGGGGGTGGTGGCGGCCATCACGCCGTGGAATTCGCCGCTGATCATGCATGCCATGAAGCTGGCCCCGGCCCTGGCCGCCGGTTGTACCGTGGTGCTGAAGCCGGCGGAGGAAACGTCGCTGACGGCCCTGCGCCTGGCCGAACTGCTGGTCGAGGCCGGCGTGCCGGCGGGCGTGGTCAATGTGGTGACTGGCCTGGGGTCCGTCGTGGGCGCCGCGCTCTCTTCGCATCGGGATGTGGACAAGGTGGCGTTTACCGGCTCCACCGTCACGGGCCGCGCCATCCTGGACGGTGCCAAGGGCAATCTGAAGAAGGTGACCCTGGAACTGGGCGGCAAGTCGCCCGTGGTGATCATGCCCGATGCCGATCTGGATGCCGCCATTCCGGGGGCGGCCAACGCCATCTTCTTCAATGGCGGGCAGGTCTGTGTGGCGGGCTCGCGCCTCTATGTCCACCGCTCCATCTTTGACAAGGTGGTGGCGGGCCTGGCCGACATCGCCCGCAATATCCGCCTGGGCAACGGCCTGGACCCGCAGACCCAGATGGGCCCGCTGGTCAGCCGGCGTCAGGCCGACCGGGTGAAGGCCTATATTGACGGGGCCGTGGCCGATGGCGCCACCATCGTGGCCGGCGGCCGGCAACTGGGCGAGACGGGCACCTTCATCGAACCCACCATCATCACCAATGCCGATCCCAAGTCGGCCATCGTGTGTGAGGAAGTGTTCGGCCCCGTCGTCGTCGTCGCCCCGTTCGACGACGTGGCAGAGGTCGTGGCCGCCGCCAATGACACGGAATTCGGTCTGGCCGCCAGTGTCTGGACCCGCGACCTGTCGGCCGCGCACCGCCTGTCGTCGGACATCCGCGCCGGCACCGTCTGGGTCAATTGCCATTCCTTCTGGGACGTGGCCCTGCCCATCGGCGGCTTCAAGCAATCGGGCTGGGGCCGCGAAAGCGGGGCCGGGGCCATCGATAACTACCTGGAACTGAAGACTGTCTGCATGGTGGTGTGACGGGGGGCACCTCGCCCCTCGCGCCCTTCCCCGTCACCCCGGCGAAAGCCGGGACCCAGGGGCCACAGGACCAACCGCCGACGCGGGCATCGATCAAAGCTGCCGATAGGTCGGACGCTTGGCCCCTGGGTCCCGGCTTTCGCCGGGATGACGGAAGAGAGCGGCGTGAAACACCCCC
The DNA here is from genome assembly GCF_057809655.1 of Niveispirillum sp. FG148. NCBI lineage: Bacteria > Pseudomonadati > Pseudomonadota > Alphaproteobacteria > Rhodospirillales > Azospirillaceae > Niveispirillum > Niveispirillum sp. FG148. The sequence continues at coordinate 163,618 of NZ_JBMDKJ010000009.1, read as the reverse complement.
CTCCCCCCAATCAACGCCGCGGCACCCGCCGGCGGCGAAGGAAGACCCGCGCCCCGCGGGCATCGCTGGCCGAAGGGCTGCCCTGACATGGATCGGGGATGGCCTGGGAATGCGCAGCGAGTATTCAGAACAGATGAAAAGGATGCTTCACGCCATGAGCCTTGTGACCAAGACCCGCCGTACCCTGCTGCTGGCCACCGCCCTGACCGGGGTGGCCCTGCCGGCGCTGGCCGCCGATGCCCCCGCGATTGAGGAAATCATCGTCACCGCGCAGCGGCGCGAACAGTCCTTGCAGGTGACGCCCGTGGCCGTCACCGCCCTGACGGCCGATGCCCTGACCGACCAGGGGGTGGCCAGTTCCGAAGATCTGACCGCCGTCGTGCCCAACCTGATCCTGATGCCGGTGACGGCCAGCCGGTCGACGTTGCAGGTGGGCCTGCGCGGTGGGTCGGAACAGTCAGGCGGGCTGGTCACGTCTGAATCGGCCGTCGCCTTCTATGTCGATGATGTCTATCGCGGGCGTCTGGCCGGGTCCAACCTGGAACTGGCGGATGTGGAGCGGGTGGAAGTGCTGCGCGGGCCGCAGGGCACGCTTTATGGCCGCAATTCCTTCTCCGGCGCCATCAAGCTGGTGACCCGCACGCCGGGCCAGGATGAATGGGCCAATGTCGCCGCCGGCTTCGGCAATTATGGCGAAAAGCACGCGTCCGCCTCCTGGGGCGGCGACCTGATCGAGGATAGCCTGGGGGCGTCGGTCTCCGTGCTCTACAAGGATGTGGACGGCTATGTCCACAATGTCGCCCGCAACGAGGATGTGTTCGGCCAGACCAACAAGGCCATCCGCGGCAAGCTGCATTTCTATGGGCATGAGGGGCTGAAGGCCACCCTGTCCGTCACCCGCACGGACGACAACAACGACGGCCCGGCCAACCTGATCCCCGTCACCTGGCCGGTCACCTACCCCACGCTGGCCGCCAATGCCCTGTCGACCAGCGATGCCATTCCGCGCGGCGGCTCGGCCTATACCAGCCTGTCCACGGCCAAACCGGACGGCCATACCGAACAGACCACCGTCTCGCTGGATATCAGCGCGGAGCTGGGCGCCGTCACCGTGCGCTCCATTTCCGCCTTTGTCGGCACCGATGACGGCTTCACCTTCGACCTGTCGGGCGGCATCCGCAATGCCGACGGCACCTATCGCCCCAACGGCCTCGTCCGCGACGGGCAGAGCAGCACCGACCAGTACAGCCAGGAGCTTCAGTTCCAGGGCGACGGCTTTGACGGCAAGCTGAACTGGATCACCGGCCTTTATTATTTCCGCGAGGAAAGCCTGCAGGTGATGAAGGACCAGCTGGTGCTGGGTCAGTTCTTCACCATGTCCGTGCTGCCGCAGACCATCGACAGCACCACCGACAGCTATGCCGCCTTCGCCCAGGCCACCTATAACATCGATGACCGCCTGTCGCTGACCGGCGGCCTGCGCTATACCAAGGACAAGAAGAAACTGGATGGCACCATCCAGAACTACCTGCCCTTTGCCCCTGGCCCGGCCATTGCGCTCGTCTCCGTGCAGCGCGACCCCAGCTTTGACAGCTGGTCGCCCAAGGTGGGTGTGGATTACAAGCTGACCGACGATGTCTTTGCCTATGCCACGGTGTCCAAGGGCTTCAAGGCCGGCGGCTTCAACGGGCTGGCGGTCGCCAACCCGCTGGTCTTCGGCACCGTCTATGACCCGCAGAGCGTCTGGGCCTATGAAGGCGGGTTGAAGGCCACGGCGCTGGATGGCCGCCTGCGCGCCAATCTCGCCGTCTATCGCAATGTCCTGAACGATCTGCAACAGACCGAACAGGTGGGCACCGGCTCCTACGCCATCAAGAATATCGGCAAGGCGCGGGTGAACGGGGCCGAACTGGAACTGACCTTCGTGCCGGTGGACGGGCTGAACCTGTTCGCCAATCTGGGCGTGATGGACGACAAGTTCCTGTCCAAGAACCCGCTGTCGGACGCCGCCGTGGCCGGGGCCGAACATCTGCCCCTGGTCGCCCCCTGGTCGGTGCAGACGGGTGCATCCTATGACACGGCGCCCTTCTGGCAGGACCAGGCCAAGCTGCGCCTGACCGCCAGCTATCAGCACCAGGGTGATTATTACTCCACCGTCGCCAACCTGCTGAAGACCGACGCTGTCGGCCTGATCAACGCCTCGGTCGCCTTGCTGTCGGAAAATGACAGCTGGAGCCTGACGCTCTCGGGCAAGAACCTGACCGACAAGGAATATTTCACCACCGCCCCCAGCAGCAGCGCCATCGCCGTGGGCGAACCGCTGACCTGGACCCTGACGGCGGGGTATAAGTTCTGAGGTTTGGGGTTGGGTTGAGGTTGGGCCCCCTTCGCCGGTCTGGCGGAGGGGGATATCCACGTCGGGCCGTCAGGTCATCGCGCCGGTCTCAACTGTGACCGACGAAATACACACCAACCAGCCGGCGCAGTTCCTCCTCCACACCAACGTCGCCGAGCGCGGTAAGCTGCGCGTGCAGGTTTTCGGCGATGCCGGAGAAACGCGACAGCATCACCGGATCAAAATGCTGCCCGGCACCATCGCGCAGAATGGTCATCGCCTTGTCGAAGGGGATCGGATCCTTATAAGGACGGCGGGAGGTCAGCGCGTCGAACACATCGGCGATGGCGAAGACCCGCGCCGCAGCCGGGATCGCTTCGCCAATCAATCCGGCGGGATAGCCGGTTCCGTCGAACTTCTCGTGGTGGCCCCCCACCACATCGGCCGCATCAGCCAGCCATTCCGACGAACGCAGGATGTCCAGCCCATGGGCGACGTGGGTCTTCATCAGCGCGAACTCGTCGGCGTCCAGCTTGCCGGGTTTCAGCAGGATGCGATCGGGGATGGCGATCTTGCCGACATCGTGCAGGAAGGCCCCCTTGACCAGCCGGCGGATCGCGCTGGCGTCGAAATCCATCGCCTCGGCCAGACGGATGGCGAGGATGGTCACACGGTAATTGTGGGCATGGGTATCGCTGTCGCGCTTGGCGATGGCGCTGCCCAGCACGGTAAGAATCTCGATATTGGCATCGAGAAGCCGGTGCGACAGTCCCATGACGCCACGGTTGAAGGCGACGAAGATCGGTGACAGCACCAGCGCCGCTGCCAGTACCGACAAAGTGGAGACCGCGATAACCGTCACGGTGTTCTTGACGATTTCGTCCGAACGCTCGTGCGACAGGCGGTAGACGCTTTCGAAATAGCCGAGAAGCCGCCCCTTCGGGTCGGATAACGGTTCCAAGGTCTGGATGAAGATACTGCCATCCAAGTGGAACCGCTCGTACTGAAACTCACCGATATCCGGAAACTGGTGACGGCCCGCTTGCAGCCGCTCTTCCGCCCACTCGGCTCCCGGCGCCACATATTCGGCGACCTTGCGGCGGGTGCTGTCATAGACTTCCGCCACGACAAAGTCTCCATCTGCCGCCGTCCCTCCGGTTTCGATCCGACCGAGCATGAACTGCTGTAGCAGGTCGCCGATGCGCTGGTCATCGCCTTCTGTGGACAGGGCGTTGCGGGCGTCGGCAAGGAACGCCGCAGATTCGAGCTTGGCCAATCCGGAAACGCGGTCGTCCGCCATCTCCACATCAACAAGAAAGGCCGCAGTGCCCGCCAGCACGGCCAGGACCAGCGCGGCGACGGCAACGCGCAGCAGAATCGAGCGGTAGGTCGGCAGCCTCATATCCATCCTCTTATGAAAAGGACAGTTGGAACCGGGCACCCGCGCCCGGCTCGCCCAAGGCAGCAACCGCATCGCCAGCGGTCCGCACAATCGAAAGAAGCTCACACTCAGCGAACATCACCCCCTCCCGGACCACCCCGGGAGGATCGTACTGAAGCCTTCACAAAGCAACAATCAAGCTGCCTTTGGTTGATAAAGGTGACGTGGTCGGCGGCTCCGAAGGCCCCGGTGATGGATGCAGGATCGTGGCGTTATCAAGCCGCAGCACGGAACCCGCGCGTGACAGACGCCCCAAAAAACGAAAGAAGGCGGGCGCCCCATCCGCATCCCGTCTTGCAATCTTAGTCGTTACAACATACGTTATCACAACAGGAAAGCCTGGAAGCCACCCCATGATAAAGAACACCGCAAAGCTCTCCCCGCGCGGCAATTCGCTGGCGGTGACGATTCCCAAGGACATGCTGGAGGCGGCGGGGCTTAGCCAAGGGGATGAGCTGTCGTTGCTGGTCCGCGATGATGGGGTCATTGAAATCCGGCATGCGGCCCCCGGAGAGGCGGCCCTGGATGCGGCGTTCGAGTGGAGCCTGGAACGGTATCCGGAGACCTATCGGGACCTCGCCAAGTGAGGGAATGGACCTGGATTCCGCCGCATCTGGCCGTCAATTGGCACGCGCGGCTGGTGGAGCGGTTCGGCGGGATGCCGGGGGTGCGGGATATCGGCCTGCTGGAAGGGGCGTTGGCCCGGCCGCGCAATCTGGTCGCCTATGGTGAATTGGTGACAAAGGAGCGGTTGGCGGCCCTGTATGGGGTCGGTGTGTCGAAGGCGCGTGCCTTCATCGACGGCAATAAACGCATCGCCTTTGCCGTCATGGTCGCCTTCCTGAAGGTCCATGGACGGCAATTGGACGTGGCCGAAGCGGAAGCCACGCGCGTGATGCTGGCCGTCGCCGCCGGCACGATGGACGAAGCGGCGCTGGAAGCCTGGATCGCCGCGAACTGCCGGAACGCGGGTTAAGCCCCCCCCCTCCCCCCAAACGCAAAAAGCCGGGTGCCCCATCCGCACCCGGCTTTCCGCCCCGGCCCTGTTGGCGGGGAGCCGCGCGCAGGGGTGGGAATTGGTAAGGTTGTTCAGCGTTTGCGCTGAGGCCATCGTTGCTTTCCGTCATCCTGGCTTCCGCGAATAGGCGCTAAGTTAACCCATTGCACCCTCCCTGCCTCCCCCGCGAAAGCGGGGGTCCAGGAGCCAAGGGCACCGAGGCGTGGTTCTTGGCGGCCCCTGGATCCCCGCTTTCGCGGGGAAGGCACCTTATTCCAAGGGACTAAGTCAGCGCCTGTGCGCAGAAACCCGGATGACGGGCAAGGAATGGGTAGTAAGGAAGACCCCTCACCCCGGCATGTGCCCTTCACTGTTGGCCAGGTACCAGCGCGCCAGTTCTTCGCGCGTCGGCCACCAGACACCGTCCAGGGACTTGGCATATTCCAGGAATTCGCGCAGGCCGCGGATGCGGTGGGCGCGGCCGGTGACGTGGGGGTGCAGACCCACATTCATCAGACGCGCCGTCTTCTCCCCTTCCTTATGCAGCACCGACAATTCCTCGATCAACGTGTCGCGGAAGGCATCGGTGGTCAGGTTGCGGCGGGTCAGCAGGGTGAAATCGTTGATTTCGTTGGAATACGGCACCGAGACCAACGGGCCGTTCTCCGTCTGGATCGGATAGGGCTGGTCGTCATTCATGATGTCGCAATAGAACAGGAAGCCCTGTTCGGCCAGGATGCCGGCCGTGTTCAGCGTGCCCCGCAAGGACGAGGACAGCCAACCCAGCGGCCGGCGGCCGACATGGCGTTCATACATCTCGATGGAGCGCAGGATCACGTCCCGTTCCTTCGCCGGATCCTTGGCGAAGTTGGTCAACAGCTCGCCCTGTTCGTAATTATGGGCCAGCAGTTCCCAGCCGCGTTCCAGACACGCATCCACCATGGCCTTGCGGCGTTCAAAGGTGACGGCGTTGGTGGTGCAGCTCGCCTTCACGCCCATCTCGTCGAACAGGTCGTAAAGCCGCCACAGGCCCACGCGCTGCCCATATTCACGCCAGGTGAAATTGGGAAAGTCCGGCGTGTCACCCGGCAGGACATCGGGAAGGATGGCCGGGCCGCCCGCATAATAGGGCTTGTCGGTATCCTTCGTCAGATCCCAGGTTTCCAGGTTGAAGGTCAGGATCAGGGCGACCTTCTTGCCGTCCGGCCAGCGCAGGGGCCCCCGCTTGGGCAAGGGCACGTAATCGTAGCTCAGCATCGATCAGAATTCCTCCAGCAGCCGGCCAAAGCCATAGACCTTGTCCTGGATGCCGTTGGCGCGCAAGGCATGCCAGTAGGTCGCCGTATTGATGGCGATCACGGGCTTGCCCAGCCACATTTCGGCAGCCGCCGCCAGCTTCACCATGGACAGATTGGTGCCCACCTGCAGGATGGCGTCGACATCGTCGCCGTCCAGCTGCTTCAGCGCGTTGCGCAGGGTGGGGGTGTCGGTCTTGGCGATCGAGGTCCAGGACGGGCAGCGCAGCGGGATGTCGCGCACCGTCTCATACCCGTAATCGGACAGGAAACGGCGGACCTGCTCGTTGGCGACCGGGTAATAGGGCGACACGAAGGCCACCTTCTTCACCCCGCCGTAAGCCGCGATGGCGGCGGCCAGCGCTTCCGACCCGGTCGACAGGTACAGGCCGCTGATCTCGCGGATCTGCTTGCGGAACTTGGCCGCACCCTCGGCACCACCATAGAAGGTGATGGCCGACATGCCCATGACCAGATAATCCGGGTCACAGGTCATCACCGACTTCACGGCGTCGATGGTGTTGTCCGCGATCTGCTGCGTGCCGGCCAGGAACGTCTCGTCGCTGATGGCCTGGGCGTTGGGCACGATGATGCGGCTGTAATGGTTGGTCACCCCCGGCGGACGCATATCGTCGTAATCGGGCTGCACCGAGGTGTTGGTGCTGGGCCCCAACACGCCAAACAATTTACGCCAACCGCGGCTATCCTTCGCTTCGCTCTGCATGGGAACATCCTCTTGGCTGCTGGTGCGGGCGGTGCCGGGGGGCGGGGTGGGCTTGGCCGTCCTTCCCATGACGCTTACCGCCACCCTTTCCCGTCATCCCGGCGAAAGACCGATCGGCGCTGAGTGAAGTCGTTGACCCGCGTTCGCCATTCCTTTTCCCGTCATCCCGGCGAAAGCCGGGACCCAGGCGCAGAGCGGCGTCTGCCGCGATATGGGTCATATCGGCGCTGACCGCGCCTCACGCTGGGTCCCGGCTTTCGCCGGGATGACGGGAAGAGATGGCTAAACCCTCGTAACGAAACTGATATTTCAGCGCTTGTCGGCTTTCGCCGGGATGACGGGAAGAGGCTGCGGCATGCGTCAAGGAAAGCGACGAACAAACACACCCCCACCCTGTCACCCGATACCGCTTACGGATTGTTCACTCGATGGCCGCGGCATCGGCCAAGCTCTGGAACATTGCCTGCCGGAGCAGGAACTGACGGCGCTGTGCGGGGTCGTTGCGGATGGCCAGCAGCTCTTCACGGCGCTTTTCCTGGGCGCCGGCCTGACCTTCCTTCATCATTTCCATGGTCTGGATGGTCTGGGCCTGGACGAAGCTGCGGGCGGCACCCCGGCGCTGGCGGCTGAACTGGTCGAAGGTGCCTTCGTTCTCACCCTTCTTGACCACGTCCACCAGGCGCTTGCACAGGTTGATGGCGTCGTGAATGCCGCTGTTCATGCCGAAGCCGCCCAGCGGGTTGTTCAGATGCGCGCTGTCGCCGACCAGGAAGGCGCGGCCGTTGCGGAAGCTTTCCGCCACGCGCTGATGCATGCGATAGATGGTGCGGTGATGGGTCTTGATCCCGGTCTTGCCGATCAGCCGCTGGAACACGCGGTCGCGGTTCTCATCCGACACCAGATCGGCGTCAGAGCTTTCCGGCGTGGCCGGCAGCAGGATGCGCCAGACCGACGGCACGCGCAGCAGCACCAGCCATTCTTCCGGATCGGCCACGTAATTCACGTAAGCCAGATTGGGGAAGTAATCTTCCAGCGGTTCGGCCGTGGACAGGCACAGGAACTTCTCCGGATAGGTGAAGCCTTCCAGCCCGATGCCCAGATATTTGCGGACCGTGGAATTGGCGCCATCGGCGGCAATGACGTAATCGGCCTTGATCTTTTCGATGGCGAACGGCGTTTCCACCGTCACTTCCACCCCATTCTCATCCTGGCTGAACCCGACCAGCCGGTTGGAGAAGCGGACCGTCGCCTTGGGATGCGTTTCCAGCTTGGCGGCCAGCGCGCGGGCCAGGTGGAACTGTTCGCATTGCAGGCGGAACGGGTAGCGGGTCATGTCCTCCAACTCGGTCAGGTCGAAATCGACGATCTGTCCCGTGCGGCGGTCGCGGTAATGATAGACGGGGGCCTTCAGACCCTTGTCCAGCAGGAAGGGCGTGATCTCCAGCTCGTCCAGCATTTCCAGCGTCGGCGGATGGAAGGTCGACGCACGCAGGTCATGGGCGCAGTCCGGCCCGGCTTCCAGCACCACCACCTCGATACCTTGAAGGGCCAGATAATAAGCCGCGACCGTGCCAACGGGGCCGGCGCCGGCGATCACCACCTGCGTACGGGTCATGGGGGAACCTTTCTTTATGATCTTATCGGTGAAGGTCAGTTCGTGGCTTTGCGCAGGTACGCGATCAGCGCGTCGCGGTCCGCCTGGTCCGGCAGGCCGATGAACGCCATGGTGGTGCCGGCGACCAGAGAGGTCGGGTGCGTCAGCCACACATCCAGGGTCTTTTCATCCCAGACGACGCCGCTGCTCTGCAGCGCTTCGGAATATTTGAAACCTTCGGCCTGGCCCGCCTTGCGCCCGAAGACGCCATGCAGGTTGGGGCCCACCTTGTTGGGCTTGCCCGCCGCCACCTCGTGGCAGGTACGGCAGCGCAGGAACAGCCGCTCGCCCTTGTCCGGGGCGGCCTGCGCCGATGCCGCCGGCACCAGGCCCGCCATGATCGCGCCCAAGGCCAGGGGAATGATGGCGCGCCCGACCGAACGGCGATTATTCTTCCTGACAACGGACTGGATCACTGCAAGCCTCCTGCATCGTACCCGGTATTGTTGCGCCCCCTGTTTCAGGTCGGGGCATGCTATGGGGTTATTTGACGGCCCGCCGGACGATTGGTCGACCCGTCGCGCCACATTTGGCCACAGGGTGGATAAACAGGGCGGGCGGGTTGGCGGGGACGACGGACCAACCCTATCGTTTTGTTACGACCTGCGGCTCGCAGCGTCGTGCACTACAGTTCCCGAAAACTGGCCGCGGGGCCGGGTAACCGACCCCGCGGTCTTTTCGTTTTCAGGTCCAGGACAGGGGAATTGACCGATATGCGCCGTCCCGCCCGTGCCGCCGCCGCCTCGCTTCTGCTGCTGACCGCACCGGCCCTGGCCGACGATGCCCAGGCGATCTATCAGAAACGCCTGTCCATCCTGATGGGTGGCGGGGCGCTGGAACAGATCTATGAACCGCGGGAGGCGGTGCCGGGGGCGGTGACGGTCTCTCCCCTGCCCGTGGCCGCCCCGGCAAAGCGGTCGATCAAGGACGACGCGCTGGGTACGGCCGAACGCTATGCCGCCGACAGCAAGGCCAGCGCCTTCATCGTCTGGCATGACGGGAAGATTCAGGCCGAACGCTATTTCGACGGCACCGATGCCGCCACGCCCCTGGCGTCCAAATCCCTGTCCAAGCCGATGACGGCGCTGGTCATCGGCCGGGCCTTGCAGATGGGTCTGATCCGCTCGCTGGATCAGCCGGTCGCCGATTTCGTGCCGGAATGGCGGGGCACGCCCAAGGAAGCCATGCGCATCCGCCATCTGCTGGACATGCGCACGGGCTTTCTGGAACAGGGGTTCAGCCCCGATCCGGCCCATCCCTGGAACCTGGCCTATCTGGGCCTGGACCATGGCGCCTATATCGTCAGTGATTACCCGCTGACCCATGAACCGGGCACACGCTACGGCTATTCCAACGCCACGTCGGAGATGGTGGCCCTGGTCATTGAACGCGCCACGGGCCGGCGTTATGCGGAATTTGTCGGCGCCGAACTGCTGGCGCCGCTGGGGGCACCGGGCGGAGAGGTCTGGATCAACCGGCCGGGCGGGCTGGCCCATTCCGGCTGCTGCATGATGGTGCCGGCACAGGTCTGGCTGCGCCTGGCGCTGCTGATGCTGCAGGAGGGGGAATTCAACGGCCGCCGCCTGCTGCCCCGGGATTATGTCCGGCAGATGGTCACGGCCACGCCGCAAAATCCGCATTACGGGTTGGGCATCTGGGTGGCCGGCCCCTATGTCGAACGCCGCGGATTCGGCGCACCGGGCGCACCGGGGCCGGCCGTGCTGCATGCCGAGCCCTACCTGGACCGCGACCTTTACATGTTCGACGGCAATGGCAATCAGACGGTCCAGATCTCCCCCGCCACGGGGCTGATCGTCCTGCGCCTGGGCCCCAACCCGCCCAAGGGCGTGGATTGGGACAATAGCCGCCTGCCCAACCTGTTGATCCGGGGGCTGAAAAAGCCGGTGACCTTGGCGCCGCAGGGGCGGTAAATCCGCCGTTCAGGGCAGCAGCGCTTCTACAATGGCAAGATGCCGGGGCTGGCCCGTGCGCTCATCCACGAAACTGTCGAAGTTGCCATCGATGCGCAGCAGCACATAGCCATGGATGGCCGAACAGAGGGCCACCACCCGGCTCATCGCGCTGACCCTGGGCGGATCGTCGAAATCCGCCAGTATCCGGGTCACCAGTTCGAAGATTCCGTCGGTCAGCGCCTTCAGCGCCGGATCATAGGCATCCAGCAAATCCTGCCGCCACATCAGGCGATAGCGGTTGGGATGGGCGATGCCATAGGCGTGGAACGCATCGATCAGGGCATATAGGCGTTCGCGCGGCGACGGCAGACCGTCCAGCCCCGCCGCCGCAACCACCTGCATCAATTCCCCGAATCCATGCGACGCGATGGCGGTCAGCAGGGCCCGCCGGTCGGGAAAATGGTTGACCGGGGCGGCATGCGACACGCCGGCGATGCGGGCGACAGCCCGGATCGTGACCGCCTCCACCCCCTCGGTATCCAGCAGGGTCAACCCCGCTTCGACCAGCGCCGTCTTCAGGGCGCCGTGATGATGTCCACGTTTCATCATTCCATATTGACAGCGTCAATCATGAAACGCAAATTGACACTGTCAATATCAAGGATCGGGGGTACCGGCCATCATGGTTCGTCTTGGCACATTGATCCTGTTCATGCTGCCCGTCGGTGTTCTGGTTCCGATCCTGGAGATCGGGCCCACGCATGTGCTCAACCCGAACTGGCCGGGCCATGCCCGCCTGCATGAGGTCTGGCAATTGCTGGCCAATGCCATGCTGGCCGCACTGGCCATCTGGCTGGCGGCGTCGCGGGACCAGTTGCGTGTGGCCAGCCTGATCGGCCTGGCCATCAATGGCAGCTTCCTGGCCGCGGTGCTGCTGTCGCCGGCCTATGGCGGCACCATGCGCCACGGTGACGGCACGGAACTGGCGGTCGGCGGGATCAATCTGGCGGTGGTGGTCATGGCGGCGGGCACGACCGGCCTGCTCGCCCTGCTCCTGAACAGCCGGGGGGGCTGAACCATGGCCGACATGCTGTTTCTGCCCCTGCTGGTCATTCACATCGCCAGCGGTGCCATCGCCCTTCTGTCCGGCCTGTGCGCCATGGCCAGCCGCAAGGCCGGCACGGGGCTGCATGCCCGTGCCGGCCATGTCTTCTATCTTTCCATGTCTTCCATGGCGGCATCGGCCGCGATCCTGACCGCCTGGGAGCCCGATCGGCTGAGCCTGGGGGCCGCCATCTGGACCTTCTATCTGGTCCATAGCGCCCGCGACGCTGCGGTTGCGCGGACCGTTGCCATCGGTCCCGCCGCGCGCTGGTTTATGCCGGTGGGTCTGGCCGCCTTCATTCTGTTCGCGCAGGGCGGACTGATGGCAGAGGCGTCCCCGACCGGAGAATTCCAGGGCAGTGCCGCCACGGGGTATCTGGTCTTCGGCACGGCCGCGCTGTTGTCGCTGCTGTCCGACCTTTACCTGCGGCTGCGGGCACCCCGTCGCACGCCGCGCCAGCGCGTCACCCGCCATCTCTGGCGGATGGTGATGGCCTATTTCCTGGCTGCCACCTCGCTGTTCCTGGGCCAGCAGGATGATGTCTTTCCCTTCATGGCCGGATCCCCGGTCCTGCTGCTGCCTTCGCTGCTGACGTTGCTGTTCCTGCTCTACTGGCTGGCCCGCGTCCGCTTCACCCGCAACTGGCTGGGCCATCGGACGGCCCACCAGCCCGGGGGCAACGCCCCCCAACCCCAAGAGGAAGCCCCATGATGGACTTGACCAAGGCCGGACGCTGGATCGGCGTCGCCATTCTTGCCGACTATGCGCTCAGCATCGGCTCCAACTTCTTTTTACAGCCGATGATCCGCACCGGCGAAGGGCCGATGGGTCTGTTTGCCGGCGCGGCCGCCCAGCCGGGCCTGATCGGCACCATCGTGCTGATGGGGATCATCTCCGGCCTGGTATCGCTGACCGTGGCGGCGCTGATGTGCCACTTGTCGCTGGCCCGGCCCTTCGCCTGGCTGGCCTTCCTGCTGCTGGCGCTGAAGGCCGCGTCGTTCGGCATGGGCGGAACGGAACTGGCCTCCTACCAGCTTTTCCGCAGCCTCGGGCAGGCCATGCTGTCCGCACCCGATGGCGGGCTGGCGCAACTGGCACAGCCGGTCTGGGTGCTGGTCAAGGAACAGCGCGACAGCATCCATTATCCCCATATGCTGCTGGGGGGCACCGGGGCCTTCTTGATGTATGTCATCCTGCTGCGCAGCAACTGGGTGCCGCGCTTGCTGTCCGTGGCCGGGCTGCTGGCCACGGCATCGCAGATGACCGGTGTGTTCACCGGCATCCTGGGCGTCGACGTCTCCTTCTACTTTCTGGCCCCGCTGGCGCTGGTGCAATTGCTGGCCGGCCTGTGGCTGGTGGCCCGCGGCTTCGCCGAGCGGCAGCCGGCCTGATACGGACGGCTGGAAATCTAAACCGATGGTCCAGATTTCCAGCCTGTCCCGGATAGCGGTTTCCCCCCGCATTAATTAATTGACCGTCTGGTCGGACTATTTTATCGTTGCCCCATCGAACAGCGAAGGGGCCATCCGATGTACACGACCGAGCTTCAGAAGCAGGCAGCCGTGACCAGCACCGAACCGGCCGAGCTGCTGGCCGCGTTCGAGGCGCGGGTGGCGGCGGATGAGTTCATTGAACCCAAGGACTGGATGCCCGAAGCCTATCGCCGCACCCTGGTCCGGCAGATGTCGCAGCATGCCCATTCCGAAGTGGTCGGCATGCTGCCCGAAGGCAACTGGATCACCCGCGCGCCGACGCTGCGCCGCAAGGCCGTGCTGCTGGCCAAGGTGCAGGATGAAGGCGGGCACGCGCTCTATCTTTATTCCGCGACCGAAACGCTGGGCGCGGCGCGTGACGATCTGATCGACGCGCTGCATAGCGGCCGGGCCAAATATTCCACCATCTTCAATTATCCGACCCTGAACTGGGCCGATATCGGCGCCATCGGCTGGCTGGTGGATGGGGCGGCCATCATGAATCAGGTGCCGCTGCAGCGCACCTCCTACGGTCCCTATGCCCGCGCCATGGTCCGCATCTGCAAGGAAGAAAGCTTCCACCAGCGCCAGGGCTATGAAAGCATCATGGCGCTGGCGCTCGGCACGCCCGAACAGAAGCGCATGGCCCAGGATGCCATGAACCGCTGGTGGTGGCCGTCGCTGATGATGTTCGGGCCGCCCGACGACAATTCGCCCAATTCGGCCCAGTCCATCCGCTGGCGCATCAAGCGCGAAACGAATGACCAGCTGCGCCAGAAATTCGTCGACATCACAGTGCCGCAGGCCGAAGCCATCGGCCTGACCGTGCCCGACCCGGACCTGAAATGGAACGAAGCGACGGGCCATTACAGCTTCGGCGCCATCGACTGGGAAGAATTCTACGCCGTCGTGCGCGGCGAAGGCCCCGTGGCCCGCGAACGCATGACCGCCCGGCGCAAGGCCTGGGACGACGGCGCCTGGGTCCGCGACGCGGCCACGGCACACGCGGAAAAGATGCAGGCGCGTCAGGCGGCGTAAGGAGGGGCACGACAATCTGCTCACTTTTCGGTTTTCCTCGCTTTTCCCGTCACCCCGGCGGAAGCCGGGGCCCAGCGTGAGGCGCGGTCAGCGCCGATAAGACTCATGTCGCGGCTGACGCCGCTCTGCGCTGGGTCCCGGCTTTCGCCGGGATGACGGAAAAAGGGAAGCGGTGAACATAGGCCAGCACGCCCCAACCCATACCCCAACAAAGGAACCCCAAATGTCCCAGCAATGGCCCCTGTGGGAAGTGTTCATCCGGTCCAAGAACGGCCTGTCGCACCGGCATGTCGGGTCGGTACATGGGGCGGACCCGGACATGGCGCTGCGCCATGCCCGCGATACCTATACCCGCCGCCTGGAAGGCGTCAGCCTGTGGGTGGTGCCGTCGGCCGCCATCACCGCGTCCGATCCGGCCCAGGCTGGGCCGATGTTCGAACCGGCCGCCGACAAGGTCTATCGCCACCCGACCTTCTATCACGTCCCCGACCATATCAAGCATATCTGAGGCGCGGCTTCCCGCCCCCAACCGACAAGGCCCAACCCCATGTCCGATCAAGCCTTTTTCGACTATCTCCTGCGCCTTGGCGACGACAGCCTGGTTCTGGGCCAGCGGCTGGGGGAATGGTGCGGGCACGCGCCGACGCTGGAGATCGACCTGTCGCTGGCCAATGTCTCGCTCGACCTGATCGGGCAGGCCACGTACCTGCTGGGCCATGCCGGACAGGTGGAAGGCGCCGGGCGCGATGCCGACCGGCTGGCCTTCCTGCGTGACGGCTGGGATTTCCGCAATTGCCTGCTGGTCGAACAGCCCAATGGCGATTTCGCCCAGACCATGGCGCGGCAGTTCCTGTTTTCGACATATCAGCATCTGCTGTTCCAGGGTCTGGTGAACAGCCCCGATGCCCAGCTTTCCGCCATCGCCGCCAAGGCGGTGAAGGAAGTGGCCTATCATGCCGATCTGGCCGCCGGCTGGGTGATCCGCCTGGGCGACGGCACAGCGGAGAGCCACCAGCGCATGGTGGACGGGCTGGCCTGGATGGCCCGCTTCGTGGACGAACTGTTCGTCAGTGACGATCTGGAACAGGGGCTGGTGGCCCGCGGCCTAGCCGTGGACAGCGCCGCCCTGCGCCCTGCTTTTGAGGCCATTGTGGCGCCCGTGCTGAAACAGGCGACCTTGCCCGCCCTGCCGGCCCATCGCCCCGTCACGGGCGGCCGCCAGGGACGGCACAGCGAACATCTGGGCCATCTGCTGGCGCCGATGCAGTTCCTGCAACGCGCCTACCCCAACGCCACCTGGTGATGCCATGCCATCCCGTGTCGATCCAGAACAGGTGATGGCGGTTCTGGCCACCGTGCCGGACCCGGAAATCCCCGCTGTCTCCATCGTCGACCTGGGCATCGTGCGCGGGGTGGATGCGGACAGCGGCACCGTACACCTGACGCCCACCTATACCGGGTGCCCCGCCACCCTGGCGATCGAGGCAGCGGTGCGCCAGGCGCTGGCCGCGCAAGGCTGGCCGGATCTGAAGGTGGAGACCGTGCTGTCGCCGGCCTGGACCACCGACTGGATCAGCGACAGCGGCCGGGAAAAGCTGCGCGCATACGGTATTGCCCCGCCGCCCAAGGGGGCCGCCGCCAGCCGCCTGCGCGGTTGGGAAGCCCCCACGCCCTGCCCCCGCTGCGGTTCGGTCCGCACAGTGGAGGTCAGCCGCTTCGGCTCCACCCCCTGCAAGGCGCTGTGGCGCTGCCAGGACTGCCTGGAACCGTTCGACCGTTTCAAATGCCATTGAGCCGCCCCCAAGCGGCAACGCCATCCAGCCCCAGCGCGAGAGGCCCCATGTCCACCGGCTTCCATACCCTGACCATATCCGAGGTGCGGCGGGAAACGGCCGATGCCGTGTCCATCCGCTTTGCCGTTCCCGACGCCCTGAAGCCGGCTTTCGCCTTCCGGCCGGGCCAGCATCTGACGCTGCGCGCCGATCTGGACGGGCAGGATGTGCGCCGCAACTACTCGCTCTGCGCCGCCCCGCAGGAAGGTGAGCTGCGGGTTGCCATCAAGAAGGTGGCGGGCGGCCTGTTCTCCACCTTCGCCAATGGCAATCTGGCCGCCGGCATGGCGATGGAGGTGATGCCACCGCACGGCGCCTTCACCTGGGATTTCAAACCCGGCAACGCCAGCCATTATGTCGGTTTCGCCGGCGGGTCGGGCATCACGCCCATCCTGTCGCTGCTGAAATCCGCCCTGATGACGGAGCCGGACAGTCGCTTCACCCTGCTGTACGGCAACCGCGACAGCGCCTCCATCATCTTCCTGGAGGAACTGGCGGGCCTGAAGGACCGCTACATGGACCGGCTGTCGCTGCTGCATGTGCTGGAGGATGAGGAGGAGGAGATCGACCTGTTCAACGGGCGGCTGGACGGGGCCAAGTGCCGCCGTCTGCTGGATGACGTCATCCCCGTCGATCAGGTCGCCGCGTTTTTCATCTGCGGGCCTGGCCCGATGATGGATGCGGTGGAACAGGCCCTGCTGGAACGCGGCGTGGCGCGCGACAGGGTCCTGCTGGAACGGTTCACCGTCGACCGGCCGGATGCGGCCGTGCAGGCCGTACAGGCCGCGCGCGCCGAACAGGCGGCGGGCGCCAAGGTCACCCTGATCCTGGACGGCCGCCGCCGCGCCATCACCTTTGATCCCGCCCTGGGCAATATCCTGGAAAATGCCCGCGCCGCCGGGCTGCCGGCCCCCTATGCCTGCAAGGCCGGCGTCTGCGCCACCTGCCGGGGCAAGGTGGTCAGCGGCAAGGTGGAGATGGGCACCAATTACGGGCTGACGGAGGCGGAAGTGGCCGCCGGCTATATCCTGACCTGCCAGTCCGTGCCCGTGCCCGGCACCGATGTCGTGGTGGATTATGACGCCTGACGCTGCCCCGCCTTTGCTGCTGACCGCGGAACCGCGGCCGGGCGTGCGCCTGCTGCGGCTGAACCGGCCGGAACGGCGCAACGCGCTGGCCTCCCCGCTGCTGCTGGCCATTGCCGACGCACTGGATGACGCGGCAGGCGACGCGGATGTGCGCTGTGTCGTGCTGACCGGCAATGACAAGGTCTTTGCCGCCGGTGCCGATATCAAGGAGCTGGCGGCATCCGGCCCCGCCGACCCGCCGCACGGACCCCGGCAACAGGCCTGGGACCGTATCCGCGCCTTCCCCAAACCGCTGGTCGCGGCGGTGGAGGGATGGTGTCTGGGGGCGGGGCTGGAACTGCTGATGTGCTGCGACCTGTCGGTGGCGGGCAGCAGTGCCAAATTCGGCCAGCCGGAAACCAATCTGGGCATCATGCCCGGTGCCGGCGGCACGGCCACCCTGCCCCGGCTGGTGGGCCGGCATCTGGCCCTGCGTATGGTGCTGACGGGTGAACCGATCGACAGCGCCCGCGCCGTCGATGCCGGGCTGGTGGGGGAGATGGTGCCCGATGGCGTGGCGCTGGATGCCGCCCTGGACCTGGCCGCCACCATCGCCACCCGCGCCCCCCTGGCGCTGGCCGCCGCCAAGGCCAGCATCCGCGCCGCCTTCGACCTGCCCCATACCGATCACCTGCGCCTGGAGCGCCGGCATTTCCTGACGCTGCTGGGCACGCAGGACAAGGCGGAGGGCCTGGCCGCCTTCCTGGAAAAACGCCCGCCGCACTGGCAGGGAAACTGAAGGACACGCCCCATGAAGAAGCTGATCGCCCTTTACCGCCAGCCGGCCGATATCGATGCCTTCCTGAAGCATTATCACGACGTGCATCTGCCGCTGGTGGCGAAGACGCCGGGCCTGCTGCGGACAGAGATCAACCGCGTCACCGCCGCCACGATGGGGGGTGAGCCGCCTTTTTTCCTGATTGCAGAGATGTATTTCGCCGACCAGGACAGCTTTGATACGGCCATGAAGTCGCCGGAAAACCGCGCCGCCGGCAAGGACCTGATGGGCTTCGCCCGCGACATCGTCACCCTGCTGGTAGCGGATGTGGACTGACGGCTGCTTCTGCCGCTGACACTGGCGGCGGCCCCCAACCGGCTGACGCCAGCCGGTCGGGGTGCCTTTGTCACGAAAGCTGCACCAGTTCCACCAGCGTGCCATCCGGGGCGCGCAGCGTGCCGGTCAGGCGGCCTTCGTAGAAGGGGCCGTCGCGGCGGACGGGCGGGGTGATCCAGTCGCCCTTGATCGCCGACAGGTCGCGGTGCAGCAGGGTGCAGAGCGCGATGCCCGGCGGCAATTGTCCTTCATGGCGGGGCCGGACCGTGGCCTCATCCGGCAACTGGTCCAGTTCCAGGAAGATGTCGCGTTCGTCCGTCATGGTGCACAGCGTGTGCTTGGTATCCATGGGCTGGCCGAACGCCTTGGAGATCATCGTATAGGGGATCTCCACGCTGCGGCCAAACGACAGACCCACCACGTCGCGGAACCATTCCAGGCTGCGTGTCAGGTCAGACGCCGCCATCACCAGAATGAACAGCTTGTCGATCAGGCTGGCCGCGCGCGGCAGATCCTGGTCGGGCAGATCGCCGTTGATCTGGGTCAGATAGACGATTTCCTGGTCCGGGCCCTTCACCTGCATGGGATATATCGTGGGCAGGCCGGGGATCTGCTTGGGCGGGCCGATGATCTCGAACGGGCTTTTCAGCATCCGCTCATTCACCGTCAGCACGTCCTGGACACAGATTTCCGCGGCCGCCCAGCCATAGGTGCGCAGCGGCACGTAATCGGGGACGGGATCGCCTTCGACAAAACGCAGGAAAACGGCCGCCCCGGAGGACGGCCGTAGAACCACATAGGTCTTTCCTGCACTGGCGGGGCATCCCCAGGCGGCGGCGAGGTCGGCGGGCAATCGCCCGCTTTCCACGTCGCTGTAATCCAGCCACTCCCTGTAGCGGGCGGCCGTCGCCGTCGGATCGGCGACCACCAGGGTCGCCGCGCGCAGCAGCTTCATTGCGCCAGTTCCTCCGCGATATCCTCGGAACTGTCATCGGTGGCGTTCAGGGCCTCGGCCTCCTGCTGCACGACGCGCAGCACGCGGGCGATGAATTCCTGGGTCCACAGGTTGCGCTCGGCCGCTTCCACCTTGGTGGGGGCGAAGGCTTCGATATCGGCCTTGCCCACGATGCCCTTGCTTTCCAGCAGCCGTTCCAGCGTGTCCAGGCGCTGGCGGGTCACCACCAGCTCGCCGGCCAGCGTCATGGCGATGGCCATGGCGCGCTCGGCCTCCCAGCTTTCCAGGAAGTGCGGGCGCTTGCCCGTGGGTTTGGCCGACGCAGCAGCCAGAGCCTTTTGGATTGTCATCACACCACCTCCTTGCGGGCACCAATCACATGCCAGGCGGCCTTGCGGCCGTAATCCTCGCCACTTTCCTCGGCGGCGTCGGGGAACACCTCCTTGTCGACCACGGCCGTCACGCCGCCATGGATCAGCTTGGCCTTGTCAAAGCCCGCCTCGTCCATCCAGGCATCCAGGTCGGCCTCGTGCATCTTCGTCCAGAAGGGCTCGGCGTTGTAGAACGCGTCCCAGTCGCGCATGGCCTGTTCGTACAGCGGCATGTCGGGCGTGTACTGGGGCTGTTCGACATGCAGCACGAAACCACCGGGCGCCAGCAGGCGATGGCTTTCCTTGAAGATGTTCTTCATGGAGCTGTAGCTGGTTTCGTGCAGGAACATGGTGGTCTGCACCCAGTCGAAGCTGCCATCGGCGAATTGCGGCAGGCTTTCGACATTGGCCTGGACGAAGGTGACATTGTTCACCCCCAGGGCCTTGGCGCGGGCCAGACCGTAGCGCAGCATGGGTGCGCCGACATCGACCGCCACCACTTCGGCATCCGGGAAGGCCTGGGCGATGGGCAGGACATTGTGACCGAGGCCGCAGCCCAGGTCGATGATGCGCTTGGGCTTGAAATCGGGCAAGTTGGTCTTGACCCACTTGGCCACAGCCTGGCCGCCACCGTCCGACAGACGGCCGATCTGGCCACCGGTGGTGGCGAACAGGCCGCTGTCATAGTTCGCGGCATTGGCCACATCGCCGGGGAAATATTCGGTGTGATAGGAACCGGGCATGCAGTGATGGTCGATGCCCTCGATATAGCGGGGCAGCTTCATCTTGGGGTCCAGCTTCAGGCGCGGATCGCCTTCGGTCAGGGCGGCGGCACGGGCAGCCAGTTCCTCGGCCTGACGCAGGGTGACCCAGCGGCCGGCCTGCTGACGGATCTCCATGGTGTTGCGGCGCAAGGCCGACCAGAGCTGCCAGAACGGGTCCTTGGCCAGGGCCCGGCGGACCTGATGGCGGTTGGTGAAATGTGCTCCCGGGGCCACGCGGCTCTCGAACGCCGTCTTCACATGCGGCAGGACGCGGGTCGACAGGTGGCGGTTCATCTGCGCCACGAAATTATAGCGCTCCACCTCGTCATGCGTCAGCTCGGGGAACATGCCGTGACGGGCCACGACGCGATAGTCGGGCGGGCCGTCATAGGCGGCGCTGATCGCCGCGCTGTGGTCGGTCACGGGCTTACCTGAACCATCCATCTCGTCCTCCTGGGGGCTGTCTCGTGAAGTCTCCGGCGGGGCTTGCCGGTGCGGTCCGCCCCGTCTTTTCGAGTTCGACTGTAGGGTCGGTCGGCCCCGCCCGTCCCACATCCAGTTGTCATTCGGCACAAAGATCATTTGTGGATATTCACAATCCGGATTTGTGCCTTTCGCCAATCCGGTGATGGGGGCTGACCATGGGGTGGACATGCCCCATCCGGACCCGTGCCACACCGTCCGCCATGAAAGAAGCTGCCGCCCGGACCTTCTATCCAACGGGCCCGCACGGGCGATCAGGCCGCGGGTCGGATTTATTTGTCCGGACATATTGACAGGGGCGACATGACCGGTTTTCATGGGAACCGGTGGTGTCGTGTGATGGCGGGCGGGCCCTTTCGCGGGTGCGACCCCTCAGCAACGGGAGGCATGAGCGGTCATGGAACTTCTTGGTATGTATCTTGACGAACACCTGGTGCTGCGCTGGCTGCACATCATCGCCATGGCCTATTGGCTGGGTGGCGAATGGGGCGTGTTCAATTCTTCGCGTGTTCTGGTCGACAGCAACCTGTCGCTGGCGGAACGCAAGCGGCATATGGAATCGGCCTATCGTATCGACATCCTGCCGCGCACGGGCATCGTCTTCCTGCTGCCGCTGGGTCTGCATCTGGGCCACAATATGGGCGTGCAGCCGCTGGGTGGCGCCTGGCTGGTGGGCATGTGGATCTTCGTCGCCTTCTGGGTGGCGCTGGTGATCACGGCCTTCTTCAGCCGCAAGTCGCCGCACTACATGCTGCTGACCAAAGTGGATGAGAGCATCCGCTACGTCGTCATCCCGGCCCTGTTCTGCGTCAGCGTCTACAGCCTGATCTATGGGGAGCCGTTCAGCGCCGCGTGGTACGCCACCAAGACGACCATCTTCTCCGGCCTGCTGATCATCGGCCTGCTGCTGCGCTATGTGATGCGCGACTGGATCGTCATCTTCAAACAGCTGGAAGCCGGTGGGCCGAAGGACGAGTTGGAAGGCAAGCTGAAGTCGGCCATGTCGTTCGCGCGTAAGCTGGCCTATATCTACTGGGTCGGCATCATCACCAACGCCTTCCTGGGTGTGGTGAAGCCGTTCTGACCAAGGGACGGGGCGGGATATACGCCTTCCCAACTGCAGAAATGAAGAAGCCGCGATCCCCGCCGGGGTCGCGGCTTTTGTCTTTTCGGGTCGGGACGATCAGGCGGCGGTAAAGCGGCATACCGATTGTGTGGTTTCCATATCACAGCGGCCGATCGTACGGATTTATTTCAGCCTGCCCGTGCAAGTGCGCTCTTGCAGGTTCTAAAGGTATATTATTATATCATTATCACATTGACCGCGGAGCGGACATCTCCAGCGGACCCAAGCCCGGCACAGATCGGGTTGGCGCCGAACAGACTTGGCATCAGTCATAACTTGACCGCCGTCAATGGCGGTCCTGGACAGGAAGGTCTAACAACATGCAAAAGCACGCATTCAAGATGATGTGCGCGGCCACAGTCGCTTTTTCGGCGGTCCTGCCGGCCATGGCGCAGGACAAGGCCAAGGCTGGCGATGCCGGCGGCGCCCTGTTGGAAGAAATCATCGTCACGGCCCAGCGCCGTTCCGAAGCCGTCCAGGACGTGCCGATCGCCATCAGCGCCTTTTCCGCCGCTGAACTGGAACGCCGCCAGGTCACGGAGACGCTGGATCTGGTCAATACCGTGCCCAACCTGATCGGCGCCAACAATACCGGTGTCGGTTCGGCCAACCAGTATTATCTGCGCGCCCTTGGCAACACGGAATCGATTGCCACCTTCGATCCGCCGGTCGGCACCTATGTCGACGACATCTATGTCAGCCGCCAGAACGCCAATAATTTCGCCTTCTTCGATGTGGAGCGGATCGAGGTTCTGCGCGGGCCGCAGGGCACGCTGTTCGGCCGCAACACGACGGGCGGTGCCGTCAACGTGATCATGGCCAAGCCCAAGGATGCCCTGGGCGGCTTTGTCGAGCTGGGCTACGGCAAGTATGACGAGAAGACGGCCCGCGCCTCCATCGACGTGCCTGTGTCGGAGACGGTGCTGACCAAGCTGTCGGCCTTCAAGCTGAAGAATGACGGCTGGGCCAAGAACCTGACCACGGGCGAAGACAATAATGCCGAGGACAGCACGGGCGTACGCGGTGCCGTTCGCTGGCTGGTCAGCGACAATGTCACCTGGGACATCTCGTCCGACTATATCAAGAGCAAGAATGACAGCCTGCTGAACACGATCGAGGGCGGCGACCGCGTCACCCGCACGGGCATCAGCCGCACCGGCGGCGCCTTCGTCGGCATCTTCAAGGGCGACAAGGCCAATTACGGCCTGGGCAACATGGTCCGCACCTGGACCCTGACGTCGAACATCCAGGTGGAGACGGAAGGCCCGACCATCAACATCATTTCCGGATATCGCGACCTGCATCAGGAATATCTGCTGGACTTCGCCAACATGGCCAAGACCACCGGCGGCTATGTCATCGCGCATGAAGGCGACAACGACCAGTTCAGCCAGGAAATCAAGGCCAACGGCTCGCTGTTCGCGGACAAGCTGGATTATGTGGTCGGCGCCTATTTCCTCTATGAGGATAATTACAGCGATTTCGCCGATTACCTGAACTACACGGCGCCGACCGTCACGGCCGACCGCACGCTGAAGAACACGGCCATGGCCAAGGCCGTCTACAGCCAGTTCGATTTCCATGCCACCGACAAGCTGACGGCCACGGCCGGCATCCGCTTTACGGAGGAAAAGAAGGAAATCAACATCTATCCCAACGGCAATCCCCGGACCGCGTCGAAGTTCAGTGTCGCCGACATGGCTGCCCTGGGCATCCCCACCGATCTGGTCTCGACCGTCTGGACCCCGCGCTTTGCCCTGGACTACAAGATCGACGAGGATGTGATGCTGTTCGCATCCGCCACGCGCGGCTTCAAGTCCGGTGGCTGGAACGCCCGCGGCACCTCCGCCGAACTGATGCAGGCCTTCAGCCCGGAAAAGGTCTGGTCCTATGAAGGCGGTGTGCGGTCGGAATGGCTGAATGGCCGTCTGCGCGCCAACCTGAACGCCTTCTATACCGACGTTTCCGACTTCCAGATCCCCTCGGCCTTCCAGCAGGCCAGCGGCGCCATCGCCTTCATCACCGGCAACTATGCCGACATGGAAGTGAAGGGCCTGGAAGCCGAATTCACCTTCGTGCCGGTCGCCGGCCTGCATCTGAATGCCGCCCTGGGTCTGCAGGACAGCAAGTACAAGAGCCCGGCCGCGTCGGTTCTGACGCAGCAGGCGCAGTGCAAGTCCGGTGTCACGGCCCGTTGCGGCCAGGGCATCGTGACGCCGACCGGCGATATCGCCGAACCGGTGCGCAGCCCGGACATCACGCTGAACCTGTCGGCATCGTATGATTTCGACATCGGCGACTATGTCCTGACGCCGTCCGCCAGCCTGACCCATGTCGGCAATCACTGGGTCCAGACCAGCAACCTGCCGGTCACCTATGAGAACGGCTACACGGTCTATAGCGGCGGTCTGACCTTCGGCCCGACGGACGGTCCCTGGTCGGCCAGCGTCGACTGCTCCAACTGCACCAATGTGGCCTACAAGACGTCGTACCTGATCGCGACCTACTACAACCGTCCAGTCACCTGGAACGCCCGGTTGAAGTACAAGTTCTGATCAAGGAAGCCGTCACCGCCTTCCCATGCCGGGGGGCGGTGACGGCCGCTTGAACGGGGCTTGATCGGATGGAACTGCGCGATCTGGAATATTTCCTGGCCGTCGTCGATACGGGCAGCCTGACGCTGGCAGCCCGGCAGAAGGGGCTGAGCCAGCAGGCCCTGTCGAAAAGCCTGGCCCGGCTGGAGACGGAACTGGGCGTCATGCTGCTGGAACGCACGCCCAAGGGCGTGCGCGTCACCCGCATGGGCGAATCCCTGCTGACCCATGCGCGGTCGATCATGGGGGAGATGGGGCAGTTCCGCCGCGACCTGGACGTGGCGCTGGGCCGCAGCAGCACGCAACTGGCGCTGGGTGTCAGTCCGGCGGCCGCCGCTGGCATCGCGCGGCAGGCCATCCCGCGGTTGCAGCGCATCTTCCCGCGTCTGCATCTGCGGGTGGAAGCGGGTGTGGAACCCACCTTCGTGCGCATGCTGCTGGCCGGCGATATCGATCTGGCGCTGGCCACCAGTGCGGCCGCCAGCGACCCGCAGATTTCCTGCACCGTGCTGGGCCAGGAACGCTGGGTGGTGGCGGGGCGCAAGGAACATCCGCTGCTGATGGCGGCGACATCCCTGCCCGATCTGGCCGGCGCCGACTGGATCCACGGCCCCATGCCGGACGGGCTGGAAATTCGCGTCGATCGGCATTTCCAGGGGCTGGGCATGGACCCGATCCGGCCGCGCATCACCTCCTCCTCCATCCTGTTCGGCCTGTCCATCCTGACCAGCAGCAATCTTCTGGCCATCCTGCCCCGGTCCATGGTGGTGGATGCGCCAGGATTGATGGGCCGGGATCTGGCCGACGGGGCCTGGACGACGCCCCTGATGGTCATGCGCCGCCGCCGCGCCTCCGCTTCCACCTTCGAGACCAGCCTGATCGAGATCCTGACCGACGAGGCAAGGCGCCCGGACACCGTCTGGTGACAAAGGCGGGTTGTGGGAAAGGGTCTGTCGGTTGGGGTCTGTCCAGGCTGTGGACAGATGCCAGAACCCGCATTGTGAGGCTTCGATCATGACCCAAATCCAACGCCATTTCGTGCAGGTCGACGGACGTCTGGTGCATTACCGGCGGGCCGGTTCCGGCCCGGTCCTGGTGGCCCTGCACCAGTCGCCGCGCGACGGGTCGGAGATGGAACCGCTGATGCGGGCCATGGCCCCGTTCGCCACCATCATCGCGCCCGACAATCCGGGTTTCGGCCTGTCCGATGCGCTGCCGGGCCTGCCCACGGACATGGACTCCTATGCCCATGCCATGGAACGGCTGCTGGTGGCCCTGGGCGTGGAGCAGGCGGCCCTGTACGGGCTGCATACGGGCGGGGCCATCGCCACCCGGTTCGCCAGCCTGTATCCGGCGCGGGTCAGCGGTCTGGTCGTGGACGGGTTCGTCCTGTCGGAACCGGCGGAGCGGGCGGACCTGCTGGCCCATTACCTGCCGCCCTTCGTTGCCGCCTGGGACGCGGCACATCTGGCCTTCGCCTGGCACCGCATCCGCGACCAGGGCATCTATTTCCCCTGGTACCGGCGGGACGCATCGGCCCATCTGCACCGCCCGCCGCCCGATCCCGATCGCGTGCATCTGCAGATCATGGAATTCCTGCGGTCGGGCGATGCCCATCGCGGCGCCTATGGCGCGGCCCTGGGCTATGACAAGAAGCCCGACTTCGCGGCGCTGCGCGTGCCGGCGCTGCTGTTCTGCGCCCAGGATGATGTGCTGAAGGTCTATCTGGCCAAGCTGCCGCCCCTGCCCGACGGGGTGCAGGCGGGCACGGCGGCCGACCGCACGGCGGCCTGGCCCGTCATCACCGACTTCCTGCGCCGGCACCTGCCGCAGACCCTGGCCCCGGCGGCCCCGGCTTTCGCGGCGCGCGGCGTCACCAACGGGATTGCCTGGCGTGCGGGCGGGCAAGGGACGCCCTTGCTGCTGCTGCATGATCTGGGCGGGGCGGGGGTGCTGCTGGACCCGCCGGCCGAAGGCGCCTGGCTGATCCCCGACCTGCCCGGAATGGGCGACAGCGACAGCGATGTGGACCCGGCCGATATCCCGGCCGTGGCCGACGCCGTGGCCGGCCTGCTGCGGGCCCGGGGCCTGTCGGGCGTGACGATCCGGGGCAACGGCTATGGTGCGAGTGTGGCGCTGCTGATGCTGCGTCGGCATCCCGAACTGGTGGCAGGGCTGGCCGGTGACCGGACGCTGATGCCGCGCCCACTGTCGCTGGCCGTGGTGGAAGGCGGGGGGCATCTGCTGGCAGCGTGGCAGCAGGCCCGGGACCGATACCTGTTCGCCCCCGGTGGCGGGGTGCCGCCGGATGCGGCGCGCCTGCAGCTGGAAACCTTCTACTGGCTGCGCGCGGCCCCCATCCTGGACCGGGCCTGGCAGGCCGCTTCATCCTATCCGATGGGCGCGTCCAGCCTGTCGGGCCTGGATTGACCTGCTGCGGCGGGGAGCGCTGCTTCCCGCCGCAGCAGGTCAAACACCCGGCCGATGATATCCACGGCCGGCCCGTCATGGGGATGCAGGAAGGTGGCGAAGCCCGGTCGCGCGTTCACTTCCAGGATATGACAAGTGCCGGGCGCCGGCGGGGACAGGGGGGCAGACAGCATCACGTCCAGGGCGGCGATGCGCAGCCCCGGCACCGCGGCGAAGGCCCGGTGCATCAGCGTCAGATAGGCCGGATGGACCAGATCGAAGCCGCATCGGCTGACCCCGCCGAACTGGGTGTTGGAGACGGCCCCCACCTCCACCATCTGTCCCGGCGCCGGCACGCTGTCGCGCGTCAGCCCCGCCGCCGACAGCATGAAATCCAGGCCGAACTGGTCCGGTATCGGGTCCAGGCCCGGCTGATCCAGCGCCGTACGCCGTTCATTTTCCGCCCGCAGCAGGCGGCTGATGCTGTCCCGGCCATTGCCGGTGACATGGGGGCGGCGGCTGACCTTCACGCCCGCAATATCCGGATCGACCAGGAAGAAGCGGTAGGCATCGCCGGGTGCCGTTTCCTCCACCAGCACCTTTGGATAATGGGTCAGGACCGCATCGATGGCGGCCGCGATATCGCCAGCCCGGCGCAGGCCGGGAAAGGTCAGATCCCCCAGCGAGCCCGCCTCCGGCTTCACACAGACCAGGCCCGGCAGGTCGGCGGCGAAGATCAGCGCATCCTGCCGTCGGTCGCGGTGGAAGGCGGCGCCCGCCGGTATCGGCAGTCCTGCCGCCTGGAACAGCTCGCGCACCAGCTGCTTGCGGGCCGTGGGCACCGTGTGCCGGTTGATGGGAACGGGCGCGGTCGCCCCGGCGGGCAGAAGAAAGAAGGCGTGGGCGTTGTAGGCGAAGGTGTGGCCGTCCAGCACAAAGGTCAGCCAGGGCTGTTGCGGACGCCCGCCCGGCCAGCGCCGCGCGGCATGAGGCCGCCAGGCGATATTGTCGGCATCCAGCCGGCGGATCAGGCAGCGATCGGATTCCAGCGTCACACCACGGACAGGGATCATGCCGGCAGCTCCATGGCCAGGGCCTCCAGCGTCGCCGCGCCCGCGGCCAGCCCGTCATAATCCAGCATCAGAAACGGCGTGGCATCGGCCCAGGCGGCCAGGGCGCGGGCCATGCCGGTATCGCCCTGCCCGGCCAGCGTGGCCCCGGCCCCGGCCAGCGCCTGCAGACCCAGGGCGGAGGTCAGGCGTGTCAGGGTCGGTGCCTGGCCGGTCCGGCGGCGCAGCAGGATGATGGCGGCGGGCGGCCCCGCGCGGTCCGATACGGGACCCAGGGTCTGCGGGGCAAGGCCGGTCGTGCCGCCGCGCCGGTATGCCGGTTCGGGCAGGCCTGCCGGCAGCAGCGACCGCAGCAGGTCCCATCCCCCCGACCGCAGCCGCACCGTCACCGGCAGGCCGAACAGGTCGCCCCCGCGCGCGATGCCCACCGTGTCGTCGCTGAGCAGGGTGGCGCCGCGCAGCGTCAGGGCCGTCGCCAGACAGCTTTTGCCCCCGCCCGACGCGGCAGCCAGCAGCATCGGCCGCCCGCCGATAATCAGGCCCGCCGCATGGGCCACCAGCAGCGGGCGGTCGGGCAGCATGGCCAGTTCGACCAGACGCGCATAGACCAGACCGGCGACATGCAACGGGCTTTCCGCCACCTCCACCAGCGCGCCGTCGCTGTAAAGCGCGACGCCGTCGGGATGGGGTCTCAGTTCCAGCAGATGCTGGCGGCGGCCCTTGTCCGCCGGCCGCAGGGGCAGCAGCCGCGGGCGCAGCCAGCGCAGCCCCGGCACATGGCAGACCAGGGCGATCCGCCGGTCACCGCAGGCGACCCGCAGACGCCAGCGGACGGGGGCGTCCGCCATCACCGGCGGCGTCCGCCCCGCGGCCGGATATGCGCTCAGGGGCGGTGTTGCCAGCTGTTCGCCATCGGTCAGGATCAGCAGGTCACGTCCATGCCGCAGCAACCGCCCACCCTGCAGCGGGACGGACACTGCGCTGCCGCTACCCATGGCGGCGGCGTCCCCGCTCACCCTTCATCGACCAGACGCATCATCAGATGGACGATGGGCGTCGTCACATCCTGCGGCGGGCCCTCCCAGGGGTAGTGATAGGGCAGAAGGCCGGGGCGCCCGTTGACTTCCAGCACGGCATGATTGTCCGCCGTGGCCGGTACCGTGGCATCGCCCACCACCATGTCGATGGAGCCGGCCAGCAGGCCGGGGATGGCCTTGAAGCCGCGCATGGCGCTGTCCAGGTAGCTTTCATGCAGCAGGCCGGGGATGGAGATGCTGTCCGCCCCCATGGCGCCGTTCGATGCCGGGTGCAGATAGACGCGCTGACCCGCCGCCGGCACGCTGTCATAGGTCATGCCCTGGCGGGCCAGCATGAAGTCCGCCGCGTGCCCGACGCGCAGGTCGTGATGGCCCACCACCTGCCGGCGCAGCCGTTCGGCGCGGTGCGCGGCGATCAGCTGCGTGACATTGGACTGGCCGTCGCCCAGGACGCTGGCGGGTCGCGACATCTTCACGCCCACGATCTGCCCGTCGACATAGATGAAGCGCCAGACCTGACCCGGCACCGACCGTTCGATCAGCACATCATCATAGTCGCGGATGACGGCGGCGATGGCGGTGGCCACGTCGTGCGCGCTGCGCAGGCCGGGAAAGACCAGATCGCCCTGGCGGCCCTGGTTGGGCTTCACGCACAGTTCGACCGTCTGGTCGGCCGCATAGATCAGGGCTTCCGTCACCTGATCGCGGGTAAAGACGCGGCCGGCGGGCGTGGGCACATCCACCGCCGCCAGCAGATCCTTGGTCAGCTGCTTGTCATCGACGATGCGGTGCGGCTCCGGCCCGTTCAGCAGCACGGCCGGTCCTTCCAGATGGCGCTGGCGCAGAATCTCCTGCCGGCGCATCCAGAACCGCTCCCCCCCGATATAAAGCCGCAGCCAGGGCGGCGGGGCGGGGCGCCGCCGGTACCGGTGCCGGGACGGGACCATGTCCCAGCGGATGCCCAGGCGCGTGGCGGCCAGCATCAGACAATAGGGATGCCCGTCCCGAACCAGATCCGGCGTGATGGTGTCCATTTCAGGTTTCGCTGGATGCTGCACGGACCCGGCGTGACGTCAGCAGCGCCGCCGTTGCCAACCCGGCAACACCTGTCGCCTTGGCCAGGGCCAGAAGCGCCTCGCGCCGCTCCCTCTGCTCCTGCGCGGTCAGTTCCGGTGCCTCACCCAGGACCGACGGGGGCGGTATCCTGCTGTCCTTATTGCCCATGTTACACTTTCACTGATGGTGAATATTTAAGCACTCATATTACGCTACCTAAAGTATCACTGACAACAGGAGTATTCTTCCGTCACCGTCGGCATCGGCGCCTATCGGCGGCGTGCGCATCACTTACGGTGGCAGGAAAGACGGTCTGTTCCCGTCTTTCCTGCTGTTTCCAATCCGTCGCGCCGATGCCGGGCGACGGTTCAGGCGGCCGGCCCGCAGCAGGCGCGGGCGGGGGCCGGATCTGGGGATCTGGCCGTGGAAGCCAGGCGTGGGTCGACAGCCGATTCGCCGCCGCCATAGACAGCACTGCCGCCATAGGTATGGAAAACCTCCCACGGCACACCGGCCGGATCGGTGATCCAGGACTTCTGCGACCGGGCATAGCAGCAGGTCGTGTGCCCTTCCTCCAGCACCGGGGCGTCGGCCCGGCGCAGGCGGGCATAGACCTCACTCAGTTCTTCGCCGCTGTCGACCTGGATGCCCAGATGTTCGACGCCGGCGGCCCGGCCGCGCGCGCTGATGGCGAAGTTCACGCGCGGGTCCTCCAGCATCCATTTGGCGTAGTCGGCCTTGGCCACCGTTGGTTCAGCGGCGAACAGCGTGGAATAGAAGCGGGTGGCCGTGGCGATATCGTCAACGGCAACATGCAGGTGCAGACGTTTCATCTTCATTCTCCGGGTATGCCGACGCGCCGTCCGTCCGGGGCCGCAGATCCGCGGCCGACGCGTCAACGGCATGTTTATTTTCCATGATTCGAGAATGATCGAAATGAAACGGGGCGTCAATAGACATTTCTATGGATTTCGAAATGTATCGGGACTTGCACAGCCCCCCGGATCGGCGGCACCCTGACGCAATCTTCCCGACCGGAGCCGTCCTGCCCCATGTCCGCCTATGTCATCACCCCGCCTGCCCCCGTGACCCTGGCCGTGGCCGGTACGCAGGCGCGCTTTCCTGTGGGCCGGCTGTTCTGTGTCGGGCGCAATTATGCAGCCCATGCGCGGGAGATGGGGGCCAGCGGGCGCGAACCGCCCTTCTTCTTCATGAAGCCGGCCAGCGCCGTGCTGCCGGGCGGCGGTTCCATGGATTATCCGCCCCTGACCAGCGACCTGCATCACGAGGTGGAACTGGTTGTGGCGTTGGGTGAGGGCGGGTCGGTCTTCGGCTATGCGGTCGGGCTGGACCTGACGCGCCGCGACATCCAGGCAGCGGCCAAGAAGGACGGCAAGCCGTGGGAGATGGGCAAGGTCTTCGACCATGCCGCCCCGGTCGGCACGCTGGTGCCGGCCGCCGCCGTGCCCGACATCGACCGCGGCCGCATCGTGCTGACGGTCAATGGAGAGGTCCGGCAGGAAGGCGACCTGTCGGAGATGATCTGGACCGTGCCGGAGATCATCGCCGAACTGTCGCGCCACCTGACCCTGCTGCCCGGCGACCTGATCTTTACCGGCACACCGTCCGGCGTCGGCCCCATCCAGCGCGGCGACCGGCTGCTGGGCACGGTCGACGGCGTGGGGGAACTGGCGGTGACAGTGGGGTGACGGTGGGGTGATCCCCCATCTCAGCCCAGCCCCTTGATCCCGTCCAGCAGCAGGGTGACCGCCATGTCGGCCACCTGATCGGCCGACAGCACGCCATCGGGCCGGAACCAGGTGTGGGTCCAGTTGATCATGCCGAAGAACAGCATCGCCGCCGCCTTGCGCCGCGCGCCGTCGCAGGCCAGGGGCGGGTGCAGGTCGGCCAGGATGGCTTCCACCATGGCGATCAGCCGGCGCTGACCGGCCACGATTTCCGCCCGGGCCGCGTCGGGCAGATAGGACAGGTCATTCAGCAGCACCTTCTGCCGTGACGCCGCCCCGACATAAAGCCGCATGAAGGTCAGGGCCAGATGACGGATGCGGTCCGGCGCCGGACCCTTGCTGTCCGACACCTCCGCCGCGGCCGATGTCAATTGCTCGATATGTGAGGCCATGACCGCGTGAAGGATGTCCTCCTTCGACGGATAATAGTGATATATGAGGGACTTGGAGGTGTTACACGCGTCCGCCAGATCGGCGACGGAACTGCCCAGGAAGCCCTTGGCCGCGAACAGTTCCGCCGCCCGGTCGATGATGGCTTCCCGCCGCTGCTCATAATCGGCTGCCTGCTTGCGCGCCATGCCCGCCCGATGCCCCGTTTTTGAAAATCCGCTGGAACCGGTTTATCACAGAAGACCGGCCGGACGAGCCCCAAAACAGGAGTAAGTGCCTTGCCCTGCTATCGTTTTGACGGGTTGACGCCCGTGGTCGATCCCACCGCCTTCGTCCATCCCACGGCCGTGCTGATCGGCGATGTGGTCATCGGCCCCGGCTGCTATATCGGGCCGGGTGCGGCGCTGCGCGGGGACTTCGGCCGCATCATCGTCAAGGAAGGGGCCAATGTGCAGGATAATTGCGTCATGCACAGCTTTCCCGACGCGGCCGCCGTGGTGGAAAAGGACGGGCATATCGGGCACGGGGCCGTGCTGCATGGCTGCCGTATCGGGCGCAATGCGCTGGTGGGGATGAATGCCGTGGTCATGGACAATGCCGATATCGGCGAAGATGCGCTGGTGGCCGCCATGTCCTTCGTGAAGGCCGGCATGCAGGTGCCGCCGCGCACGCTGGTCGCCGGACAGCCGGCCCGCGTGGTGCGCGAACTGAGCGACAAGGAAATCGCCTGGAAGTCACAGGGCACGGCCGAATATCAGGACCTGACCCGCCGCTGCCATGCCACGCTGGTGGAGGTGGCGCCGCTCGGCGCCGAAGAAGAAGGCCGCCCCCGGCTGGGTGGCGGCCATGTCACCCTGGACAAGGCGAGGTAAGGGGGGCGGCGTTGATGCGGGTCGCCCTCCCCCTCCCCCCATCGGCTGGCGCCGACGGGCCCCGGTGCCTTATACCGATACCGGAAAGTTCCGACCTGTGGTCGGCACTTTCCGGCCCTGGTATTACACCCCCCAGGCGCCGGAAAACCCCTTCGGCAGCCCCGCGTCGGGCGTGAAACCATACAATTCCGTGTCGGGCAGCGCGTCCTTGACGACCTGGCGGACCGCCAGCAGCTTTTCCAGGTCGATGCCCGTCTCGTAGCCCATGGCGGCCAGCATGAAGGCCAGATCCTCGGTCACGATATTGCCGGACGCACCAGGGGCAAACGGGCAGCCGCCGATGCCGCCCAGGGAGCTGTCCAGGGTGGTGATGCCTTCGTCGAGCGCCGCCAGGGCATTGGCCAGGCCCAGGCCGCGTGTGTTGTGCAGATGCACGCCCGAACAGGCATGGTCGCCGACCACGCCGCGTACCGCACGGATCAGGCGCTTGACCTGGGCCGGGTTGGCATAGCCGGTGGTGTCGGACAGGCCGACCTCGTCACAGCCGGCCTTCATCAGCGCCTCGGCGATTTCCAGCACCTTGGATTCCGGCACCACCCCTTCCAGGGTGCAGCCAAACGCGGTCGACAACCCGCCTTCGAATTTCGGCCGGTTGCCTTCCGGCTGGGCCTTGATCAAAGCCGCGATGGCGGCCGTTTCGTCCAGCATCTGGGCATGGGTGCGGCGGACATTGCGCAGGCTGTGCGTTTCGCTGACTGACAGGGGGATGGTGATCTTGTGGGCGCCGGCCGCAATGGCAGCCTCTGCGCCCTTCAGATTGGGCACCAGCACGGCCACGGTCAGACCGGGGATGGTGCGGGCATAGGCCACAAGCTCGGCCGTGTCGGCCAGTTGCGGCAGGATCTTGGCCGGAACGAAGGACCCGACCTCAATCTCCCGCACACCCGCCGCCGCTTCGGCGGCGATCCAGGCCTTCTTGGCCTCGGTCGGCATGATCGGGCTGATGCTCTGCAGCCCGTCGCGGGGGCCGACCTCGGAAATTTCGATGAACGTACCGGCCATCGCTCAATCCTCCGCCTGTGCGACCAGACCGCGCGCCAGCAGATCGGCGATGCGGGCATGGTCGTAGCCCAGTTCGGCCAGAATCTGGCTCGTATGCTGGCCGGGCTTGGCCAGATCATGGATGATGGCGGGGCGCTGCCCATCGATTTCCACCGGCAGGGCCGGCAGGCGGATGGGCCGCTGATCGGAAGGCAGATGCAGTTCCAGCAACCCGCCCGATGCCTCCAGATGCGTATCTTCGAACAAATCTTCCGGCCGGTTGATGGGCGCGAACGGCAGGCCGATTTCTTCCAGTTTGGCCAGCAATTCGGCCTTGGTGAAGGTCCGGAACAGGTCCTGCACCACCGGGATGATGCGGTCGCGGGCCTGAACGCGGCCATTATTCTTGGCCAGCGTCTCATCCGCCGCGAAATCATCCAGGCCGAAGGCCTTGCAGAAACCGACCCATTGCCCGTCGGTGACGACGCCGGCAAAGACCGTCTGTTCATCCTTGGTCTGGAACTGGTCATAGATGGCCCAGGCGGAAATGCGCACGGGCATGGGCCGGGCGGCCGTGCCCGTCACCACATACTGGGCCATATGCTGGCCGACCAGGAACACGCAATTTTCGAACAAGGCAGACTTCACGGTCTGGCCGCGGCCCAGCGTTCCGCGCTGGATCAGCGCTGCCAGCACGCCGATGACGCCGAACAGCCCGCCGATCACGTCGATGACCGAGGCGCCAGCACGCAAGGGGCGGCCCGGCGGCCCCGTCATATAGGCCAAGCCCCCCATCATCTGCGCCACCTCATCCAGGGCCGCGCGATGTTCATAGGGGCCGGACAGGAAGCCCTTGGCCGAACAATAGATCAGGCCGGGATTGCGCGCCTTCAGCGCTTCTTCGCCGAAACCCAGGGCATCCATGGCGCCGGGGCGGAAATTCTCGATCAGGACATCGGCCTTGTCGATCAGCTCCAGGGCGATCTGCTTGCCTTCCGGCGATTTCAGATCGACCGACAGGCTGCGCTTGTTGCGGCCATACATGGGGAAGTAACCGGCGCCCGATCCCAGCAGGCGGCGGGTATTGTCGCCCCCGATCGGTTCCACCTTCACCACATCGGCGCCCAGGTCGCCCAGCACCATGCCCACGGTGGGGCCCATGACCATGTGGGTGAATTCCACCACCTTCAATCCGGCCAGCGGCAGGGCTTGGGTCTTGTCGTCCTGCGACATGTCGACAACCTCGAAGATCGGGTTCAGAAAAACAGCCAGGGCTGCCGGGCGCGATAGGCGCCCTCGAATGATTGGATGGCGGGCAGGCGTTTCAGCGTCATGCCGATGGCGTCCAGCCCTTCCAGCAGCATTTCCTTGTCCGCCGGGGGAATGGTGAAGGGCAGTTCCGTGCCGTCGGGCACACGCACACTCTGCGCGGCCAGATCGATGGTCAGCACCTGCGGATCGGTCACTTTCGCCAACGCCGCCACGGCCGGTTCCGGCAGGACCAGCGGCAGGATGCCGTTGCGCACGCAATTGCCCTGGAAGATGGCGCCGAAGCTGGGGGCGATGACGCAGCGCACGCCATAGTCCTGCAGCGCCCAGACGGCATGTTCGCGGCTTGAGCCACAGCCGAAATTGGGCCCGGCCAGCAGGATCGGTGCCTTGCGGAAACCGGGGCGGTTCAGCACGAAATCCGGGTTTTCCACGCGGGCGGCCACATCGCTGTAGCGCCAGTCGGCGAACATGCCCTCCCCCAGCCCTTCCTTGGACACGCGCTTCATTTCGCGCGACGGGATGATGGCGTCGGTGTCGATATTGGGCCGGAACAGCGGGGCGGCGACGCCCGTCAGGCGGGTGAACTTTTCCATGGGATCAACCCTCCCCTTCCTGGCGGAACAAGGCGCGGACATCGGCGATATGGCCGGCAATGGCCGAGGCCGCGACGGTCACGGGGCTGGCCAGATGCGAGCGGGTGCCCGGACCCTGGCGGTTTTCGAAATTGCGGTTGGTGGAGGTGACGACACGCTCCCCCTTGCCGAAATGTTCCCCGCCCGCGAAGAAGCACATGGAACAGCCGCTTTCGCGCCATTCAAAGCCGGCGGCCATGAAGATCAGGTGCAGGCCCTCGGCCTCTGCCGCCGCCTTCACCTGCATGGAACCGGGCACGCAGATGGCGCGCACACCCTTGGCCACCCGCCGGCCGTTCAGCACGGCGGCCGCGGCGCGCAGGTCGGACAGGCGGCTGTTGGTGCAGCTGCCGATGAAGGCGCCATCGATGGGCAGGCCGATCAGCTTCGTACCCGGCGTCAGGCCCATATAATCCAGCGCCCGGCGCTGCGCCTGGGCCAATGCCGGATCGGCAGCCTGGGCCGGGTCGGGCACGGTGCCCGTCACCGGCAGCGCGTGCTGCGGGCTGGTGCCCCAGGTGACGGTGGGGGCGATGGCAGCCGCATCGATGATGATCTCCTTGTCGAAGACCGCATCTTCGTCGCTGACCAGCCCCTGCCAGTCGGCGACAGCCTTGTCCCAGAGATCGCCCGTCGGCGCAAAGGGGCGGCCATGGACCCAGTCGATGGTCTTGGCATCGGGCGCCACCAGCCCCGTCCAGGCGGCAAACTCCACCGCCATGTTGCACAAGGTCATGCGCGCTTCGATCGACAAGGCCGCCACGGTGGAGCCTGCGAATTCAATGGCATAGCCGGCCCCGCCGCCGGCCCCATAGGCCGCGATCAGGTGCAGGATCATGTCCTTGGCGCCCACACCGGGGGCCAGAGCCCCCTCAAACCGCACACGCATGGTGCGCGGCCGCTTCACCACCAGCGTCTGCGTGGCCAGCGCATGGGCGGCCTCCGTCGACCCGATGCCCCAGGCCAAGGCACCCAGGCCGCCTTGCGTGCAGGTATGGCTGTCGGGGCAGACCAGGGTGGCGCCGGGCAAGGCGATACCCTGTTCGGGCGACACGACATGCACGATGCCCTGACGGTTGTCGCCGATATCGAAGATGCGGATGCCAGCCTCTGTCGCCGCCGCGCGGGTTTCGCGGATGAAGGCCGTGCCGCCCGGCATCGTCGTCTCATCCGTGCGGCCGGGCAGCGTGTCGACAATATGGTCCATGCAGACAAAGGCGCGGTCGGGATGGCGCACGGCGCGGCCCTGTTCCTTCAGCCCCTTCAGCGCCATGGAACCCGTGCGCTCATGCAGCAGCACGCGGTCGATATAAAGCAGGTCCGTCCCGTCGCCCAGATCGGCGACGCGATGCCGGTCCCACAATTTCTCGACCAGTGACAGCCCCATTCCCCACATTCCTTTCGCTCGGGCGACAACCGACCCTTGCGGCCCCGGAACCCCTCCGGCCGCCGATATCGCCCATGAAATGATCTATTGTTATACCATTAGCATGCAGTTTCGAGCTTGTCACCCGCTTCACGCATCTTCCGACACCGCTGACAAAGGTGACGGGCGGCCCGTCTGGGCGATCAGGGCCTGACGGCGGAAGAAGCGGGTGAACCCGTCCATCCCCATGCGCGACGGTCCCACGCCGCTGTCACGGAAGCTCTGCTTGGGTGCCTCATGGAAAAGGGCCGTCAGGGCCGCGTCGTTCAGGCTGACGGCACCGGCCACCAGACGCCGCGCCACCGACGCCGCATGGTCCAGCGAGCCGGCGAAAACCGCAGCGGAAAGGCCATATTCGCTGTCATTGGCCAGGGTGATGGCCTGTTCCTCGCTGTCGAACGGCATGACCGGCAGCAGGGGGCCGAAACTTTCCTCCCGCATCACCGCCATGTCGTGCGTGACATCGACCAGCACGGTCGGGCGCAGCCACAGGCCGCCATGATCCTCCACCGTTCCCCCCGTCAGCACCCGGGCTCCCCGGGCCACGGCGTCGGCGATCTGATCTGCCAATATCTCCGCCTGTCGGGCAAAAATGATGGGGCCGATCTCCCCCTGGGTGATGTCCGGATGGTTCAGACGGACCTTTTCCGCCTGCCGAACCAGCCGACTCACGAATTCATCGAACAGCGGGCGGGCGACATAGATACGTTCGATGGACTGACAGGCCTGCCCCGTCGCCTGCACCGATCCGCGCAGGGCCGCCGTGACCGCGGCATCCAGATCGGCATCGGCCAGCACGATCAGCGGGTCCTTGCCGCCCAGTTCCAGAAAGGCGGGGATCAGACGGCCGGCCGCGCGCACCGCCACCTTGCGCCCTGTCGCCACCGACCCTGTGAAGCAGATGCAGTCGGCAACATCGATGACGGCCTGCCCCGTCTGCCCATCGCCCTGGACCAGGGTGATGACATCGGACAGGCCCGCAGCACGGATGGCCGCCGCCAGCGGTTCAGCAAAGCGCGGCGTCACCTCCGACGGCTTGATCAGCACGGCACAGCCGGCCAGCAGCGCCGGGATGGCATCGATCAGCGACAGGGTCAGCGGGAAGTTCCAGGGGCTGATCACGCCCACCAGCCCATAGGGCACCCAGTGCGGCGCATGCCGGATGGCGGGATTGGTCCGCCCCGGCACCCAGCCATCGGGCAGCAGGCCCGGCGTGGCCGCGCACCAGCCCAGGATCGATCCGCGCACGCCGTCCAGTTCCAGCCGCGCAATGCGCCGCCGCCCCGTATCGGTCTCCAGCGCCTGCACAATGGCGTCGGCATGGTCGCCTAGTACCGCCGCCAGCCGGCGCAGCGCCCCGGCCCGGCCGTCCAGCGGCAGCGACGCCCAGGCCGTCTGCCCCGCGCGCAGCCGGGCCGCCAGGGTCGCGACCTGCGCCGCATCCGCCGGTTCGATCCAATGATCGGTCAGACCGGTGCGGGGATTGCGGACGGCGATGGGCATCGGCGTTTCTCCTGGCCTCTGTTTGATATAAAGGTATATCATTAAACTGTTGCTGGCGAGATGCCAAACGGCCGCGCCCAGCCAAAAGCACGGAGGCTTCGGTGACCTTTTCCCCCTCCCCCTACATGGCGTTGGCGCTGCAGGTGGCCTGCCACGCCGTCAACCGCTGCCCGGACACCGCTTCGGCGCGGGCGCGGATGAAGGCATCCATCGTCCGCATCCAGGATCAGATCCTGGCGTCCAAGCGCTTCATCGGGCCGGATGTGCGGCTGGTGGTGCTGCCGGAATATTTCCTGACGGGCTTTCCCATGGGGGAGCCGCCCTCCGTCTGGGCGGAAAAGGCGGCGCTGGAAATGGACGGGCCGGAATATGCGGCCTTGGGTGCGGCGGCACGGGCGGCCGACCTGTTCCTAGCCGGCAGTGCCTATGAACGCGACCCGCATTTCCCCGGCCTCTATTTCCAGACCAGTTTCGTGCTGGGACCGGACGGGGCGCTGGTCCTGCGCTATCGCCGCCTGATCTCCATGTTCGCGCCCAGCCCCTATGATGTCTGGGACCGCTATATCGATATCTATGGCCGGGACGCCATCTTCCCCGTGGCCGATACGGAGATCGGGCGGATATCCGCCATCGCGTCGGAGGAGATCCTTTATCCGGAAATCGCGCGGGCCCATGCGCTGCGCGGGGCGGAGATCTTTGTGCATTCCTCGTCCGAGGCCGGCAGCCCCCTGCCCACGCCCAAGAATATCGCCAAGCAGGCCCGCGCCATCGAGAATCTGGCCTATGTCGTCTCCGCCAATTCGGCCGGCATCGATGATATCGCCATTCCCGCCGCCTCCACCGATGCCGGGTCGAAGATCATCGATCACCGGGGGCTGGTCCTGGCCGAAGCCGGCTATGGCGAAAGCATGACGGCCGTGGCCAGCATCGACATCGCCGCCCTGCGCGCCTGGCGCCGGCGGCCGGGCATGGGCAACATGCCGGCCCGCCTGCCCCTGGCCCTGTTCGCCGATGCCTATGGGTCGGGGCAGGCGCAGCGTCGCAAC
Source organism: Niveispirillum sp. FG148 (assembly GCF_057809655.1). Lineage (NCBI taxonomy): Bacteria > Pseudomonadati > Pseudomonadota > Alphaproteobacteria > Rhodospirillales > Azospirillaceae > Niveispirillum > Niveispirillum sp. FG148. The sequence goes on along the minus strand of NZ_JBMDKJ010000009.1, from coordinate 123,836 downwards.
GGCATGCTGGGGCCGGATGGGTCGGTGCTGCCGCCCGACGGTCCCGCCTTCTACCGCGAACGTCAGGCCCGCGTGATTGCGGCCCTGGATGCGGCCGGCGTGATCTGACGCACTTTGCGCCCAGCCGTCGGGGGGCCATAGTGCGGGCTGATGCACAGCGCAGGAGCCGGCCCTTGACCTCTCCCTCGGCCCACGGTCACCACGACCATGGCGGGCATGACCATCATGACCACGGCCATCATGACCATCATGATCATGGCGGCATGGGCGGGCCCCAAACCGAACTGATGGTGGCCATTGGTTGCGGCGTGACGATGGCAGCGGGCTATGGCGTGGAACATCTGCTGCCGGCGGCGCCGGTCTGGCTGTCCACCACCTTGTATGTCGCCGCCTTCGGGCAGGGCAGCTTCTTTACCCTTGGCGAAGCGTGGGAGAATCTGCGGCAGCGGCGGTTTGAGATCGATACGCTGATGCTGGTCGCCGCCGCCGGTGCCGCCAGCCTGGGCGCCTGGGCCGAGGGGGCGCTGCTGCTGTTCCTGTTCAGTCTGGGCCATGCCCTGGAACATCATGCGCTGGGCCGGGCCAAACAGGCCATCCGGGCGCTGGCAGAGCTGGCCCCGCGCACGGCCCTGCGCCGGGGCAGCGACGGGGTGGAGGAAGTGCCGGTGGAGGCGCTGGCCATCGGCGATCACGTCATCGTGAAGCCCGACAGCCGCCTGCCCGCCGACGGCTTCATCCTGGCCGGGAACGGCAGCATTGATCAGGCGCCGGTGACGGGCGAAAGCCTGCCCGCCGACAAGGAACCGGTCCCCGATGCGCAAGCGGCACGGGCCGACCCGTCGCGGCTGGACCAGCACCACCGCGCCTATGCCGGCACCATCAACGGCTCCACCCTGCTGGAGATCGAGGTGACGCGGACGGCGGCCGACAGCACCCTGTCGCGCATCATCCGCATGGTGGCAGCGGCCCAGACCCGCACGTCGGACACCCAGAATTTCACGCAAGCCTTTCAGCGCTGGTTCGTGCCGGCCGTGCTGGCCCTGGTCACGCTGCTGCTGTTCGCCTGGACTGTCATTGACGAGCCGTTCCGCGACAGTTTCTACCGCGCCATGGCCGTGCTGGTGGCAGCCAGCCCCTGTGCCCTGGCCATCGCCACACCCAGTGCAGTGCTGTCGGGCATCGCGCGGGCCGCGCGCGGCGGGGTGCTGGTCAAGGGCGGGGGGCCGCTGGAACTGCTGGGCGGCATCCGCACCTTCGCCTTTGACAAGACGGGCACCCTGACAGCGGGCCGGCCGCGCCTGACCGACCTGTGGGCCGCCCCCGGCGGGACGGAGGCGGAGTTGCTGGCCACGGCCGCCGCGGTGGAAGGGTTGAGCGACCATCCCCTGGCCCGCGCCATCACCCGCGACGCCACCGCCATGCTGGGTGCCGCCCCACCCCCGGCCAGCGATCTGGTCAGCCTGACGGGCAAGGGGCTGATGGCCCGCGTCGATGACGAGCCTGTGCTGATCGGCAAGCCGGAACTGTTCGGCACCGACGGCATCGCGCCCCTGTCTGCCGCCATGCGTGAGGCGGCAGACGAGCTGCGGGCCGCCGGCCGCACCGCCATGGCCGTGCGCAGGGGGGACCGCGATCTGGGCGTCATCGGCGTCATGGACAGCCCGCGCGCCGAAGCCGCCCCGACCCTGGCCCGGCTACGCGCCCTGGGGGTGGACCGTATCGTGATGATTTCCGGCGACAGCCGGCGCGTGGCCGAAGCGGTCGCCGCCCAGGTCGGCGTGACAGAGGCCTGGGGCGACCTTCTGCCCGATGACAAGGTGGCCGCCATCCGCAATCTGCGCGACCATGCCCCCGTGGCCATGGTGGGCGACGGTGTCAACGATGCGCCGGCCATGGCTGCGGCCAGCATCGGCATCGCCATGGGGGCCGCCGGGTCGGATGTGGCGCTGGAAGCGGCCGATGTGGCCCTGATGGCCGACGACCTGTCGCGCCTGCCCTTTGCCGTGGGGCTCAGTCGTCAGACCGGCGCCATCATCCGCCAGAACCTGCTCGTCAGCCTGGGTATGGTGACCTTCCTGGTGCCCGCCACGATATTCGGTCTGGGCATCGGCCCCGCCGTGGCCCTGCATGAAGGCTCGACCCTGCTGGTCGTCTTCAACGCCCTGCGGCTGCTGGCCTGGCGGGAGGAATAGCCGCCGAAGCGGTTTTCCAGTCAAAGGAAAGCCGCTCTAGCCCAGATGGCGCAGCGTCACCGGCTTCATGGCCAGATAGCCGGCGCGGTTGGGATGGACGGGGTCCACGCCCAGTTCAGGCTTCAGCGCCTTGTCGGCCCCGGCCAGCACGGGCCAGTAATCGATATAGGTGTGGCCCTGGGCCTTGCAGAAGCCGGCGATCCATTCATTCAGTGCCAGGATGCGCGGGGTAGGATCGCCCACGCTCAGGCGCCAGGGCACCTGATTGGCGGGCGGGACGGAGCCGATATAGACCTTGATCCTGGCGGCCTTGGCCAGCGTGGCCATGGCGGTCAGGTTGTCATGGGTGAAGTCCGGGTCATAGGGCCCGTCATTCTCACACAGGTCATTGGTGCCGCCCAGGATATGGACGGCCCTGGGCTTCAGGGCCAGCACCTCATCGGAAAAGCGCAGCAGCATCTGCGCCGTCACCTGCCCGGAAATGCCCCGGCCGATGAAGCCGTTTTCCGGAAAGAACGCGCCATCATATTCCGGCCGCGCCCAGTTTTCCGTGATGCTGTCGCCCATGAACACCACCCGGCGCTGCTTCGCCGGCAATGCCGCATCGGCCTTGTTGGCTTCCGCATATTTCCCCCGGTTCGCCCAATCGGCGGCCAGCGCCGGCAGGGCGGGCAGCAGCGGCAGGGTGGCGGCGGCGAAAAGGGTGCGGCGGGTGGGGTGCATGGGGGGTCCTGGCAGGGATGGGAGGGGGAGTATTCTCATTAATTGAAATTTCTTTTCCCGTCATCCCGGCGAAAGCCGGGACCCAGGGGCCACGGGATCAAACCTCAACGCTGCGTCGCTGGAAGCTGCTGAGAGGTAGGGCAACTGGCCCCTGGGTCCCGGCTTTCGCCGGGATGACGGGAGAGAGGGCGTTTCGGATGATGCCGACGCCCCCCCTCCCCCCTGCCCTCACCGCTTCACCACGACTTCCTTGCCCTCATAGACAACGCTCTTGTCCCCCTTCACGCCGAAATCGGCGGCCTTGTCATTCTTGCCGTCGATCCAGCGGACCTGGATGGCGCGTTTCTCCACCATGCCGGGGAAATTCCCCTGGCGGGTGCCGATGGTCAGGGTGCCGGCGGCCTGGTTCCAGGTGAAGGGAATGCGGGTGAACTGGCCCTGTTCATAGCCATAGGTGGTGCCTTCATCCTCGTACAGCTCGAAGGTCCCGTCGGCCCCGGCATAGACATTGATCAACAAGGTGCCGTCATCCTTGTCCGCCGTGGATTGCAGCGCCGCCCCGGTGGGGATGATGCTGCCTTCGCGCACGAACAGCGGGATACGGGTCAGGGGTGCGTCGACCGTCACTTCCTGCCCGCCCGGCCGCTTCTCACCCGTGTAAAAATCCACCCAGTTGGCGCCAGCCGGCAGATAGACTTCCTTGGTGGTGGCACCCTGGCTATAGACGGGTGCCACCAGGATGGACGGACCGAACAGATATTCGGTGCCCAGATCCTTCACCTTGGGATCGGCGGGGAAATCCTGGACCAAGGCGCGCATGATGGTGCCGTCCTTGTGCCAGGTATCGCCGGCCAAAGTGTAGATATAGGGCAGCAGCCGGTACCGCAGCTTCGTGTACCAGACCATGGAATTATAGATGTCCGACCCTTCCGGGGCGATGTTCCAGATCTCGCGCAGCGGGAACTGGCCATGGCTGCGGAACAGCGGGCTGAAGGCGCCGAACTGGAACCAGCGCAGGTTCAGCTCCCGCCATTCGGCCTGATCGGCCGCGGCCATGGGCGTGGCCTCGAACCGCTTTTCCAGGGCGAAGCCGCCAATATCAGTGGTCCAGTTGGGCAGGCCCGACAGGCTGGTATTGATGCCGGCCGCGATCTGATGTTCCAGATCGACGAAGCGCGACACCACATCGCCCGACCAGACGGCCATGGCGTTGCGCTGCTGCCCGGCAAAGGCCGACCGGGTCAGGATGAAGGCGCGCTTGGCCCCATCGTCGCGCCGCTCGCCCTCATAGACGGCGGTCGTGTGGGCCAGCGGATAGGAATTGAAGTACGCCGCCCCCGGCCCCAGCACCGTCGGCCCGATGCGCAGCTTCAGCTCGTCCATGGGCAGGTTGGAATGGACATCCGGTTCGGAATTGTCCAGCCACCAGGCATCCACGCCCAGCACATTCAGCTTGTCACGCATCTGCCGCCAATAGATCTCCTTCGCCTCCTTGGCATAGGGATCGTAATGGGCGTTCAGATAGCCGTCGCCGATCCAGTCGCGCTCCCCCTTCTCGACATTACGGCGATAGATATAGCCCTTGGCGTCCAGCTCCTTGTAATGGGCCGTCGTCGGATAGAATTTCGGCCAGACGGAGATCATGAAGCGGGCGTTCAGCTTGTGGACCTGATCCACCATGCCCTTGGGGTCGGGGAAACGCGCCTTGTCGAAATCATGGCTGCCCCAGCTATCCTCGGGCCAGTAGTTCCAGTCCAGCACGATATTATCCAGCGGGATGCCGCGCTTGCGGAATTCCTTCACCGTATCGACAATTTCGTCCTGGGTCTTGTACCGCTCCCGGCTTTGCCAGAAACCATAGGCCCAGCGCGGCAGGATCACCGACTTGCCCGTCAACTCACGATAGCCCTTGATGACATCGTCGGTGCTGCTGCCGGCGACGACATAATAATCCTGGGCCTTGGTGGCTTCGGCCGACAGGGTCAGGGCGTGGCGTTCGTCGGCCGGCAGCGGGTCCTGATGCAGCAGGCCGATATAGCCGCCATCAGGCGTCCATTCCACGCGGATGTCATGGGCCGTGCCCGCCGTCAGCTCCAATTCGAAATTATGGAACCAGGGGTTCCAGTTCTGGCGCCAGCGCTGGATCACCTCCTTGCCATCGACAAAGACGGTGGCATAGCCCGACGAATAAAGCTGGAACTTGTGGATGCCGGGCTTGTCCGTGCTGATCTTGCCTTCCCAGATCACTTTCTGGCCCGGCGTGTCGCGCGCCTTGTCGGGACGGCGGTTGCCACCCACTTCCGCCGGCCAGTTCTGCAGGTCATCCAGGTTGCGCCAGTTGATGGCGGCTTCGCGCCTTGTCAGCTTAACAGCACCATCCTTGGCATAGGTGGCGGTCAGCGCCCCTTCCTTGCCCTCGGCATCGGTCAGCTTGAAGGACGCATTCAGGTCGGCATAATCATGCGGCACGCCGAAGCGGGTGATGGAATTATTGTCCCACAGCACGCCGTAATTGCGGCTGGAAATCAGGAAGGGGACGGCAATGTCCATATTGTGCTGGGCCAGACGCACATCCTCGCCATTCCAGTTCAGCACCCCGTTCTGGTGCTGGCCCAGGCCGTAAAAGGCCTCGTCCGTGCCGGGATTGAAGCTCTGCACCACTTCCCAGTAATCCTGGTCCAGCACCTTCACCGGCTTCAGGCTGCCGCGGTCCTTTTCGGCCAGCAGCTCCTTGCCGTCCTTGTCCAGGAACCGCACCGTGCCGCGCAACAGGTCCAGTTCGGCACTGATGCGCGGGGCCTTCAGCCGGGCGACCTTGCCATCCACCACTTCCACGGTGAAGCCACTCTTGGCCGGCTGCGCCAGGGTCATCAGGCTGGCCGGGATGTCCAGGCTGTCGGTGGGCACGGCCGTGACACGGATGGTACGGTCATTGATGAGTTGCAGGCGCAGCTTCCGGGCCGGGCCCGACGCCAGGGTGGCGACCAGACCATCTTCCGTCGGGGTCACGGTGGCGGGGGCCTGGGCGGTGACGGTCGTGCCGGTCGTGGCCTTGCCGCCACCGTCACAGCCCGCCATCAGCAGCAAAGGCAGCAACGCCGCGCGGGCCAGCATCATGGAACGGAAAGTCATGTGTTTTGGTCTCCCTTACGCGGATGCTGTCGGCACCCGGATGTGCTGTCTTGAACCTATTTCCGTCACCCCGGCGAAGGCCGGGATGACGGAAGAAAAGCGGAAATATTCCTCACCGCACCCGCGCCTTGTACGTCGCCAGCTTCACGCGCAGCAGGGGCGTGCGGTCGGTCAGGTTCAGGCCGTAATCGATCTGGTCGCCGTTCCACACCCGGTCGGCCACAAAGACGCCATCGACGAAGCGGCCTTCCTGCACGGTTTCGAACTGGGTGGCGCGGCCGTCCAGCGTGGTGTGGAAATCCACCCGCGCATGCATACCGGTGACCAGATATTCATTCTCCCCCATCTCCACGATGACGGCCCCGCCCATGGGCGACGGGTTGCCGGGGGGCTTGCCCGTGCCGAACTGCGGCATGCCGTAGGAGATTTCGACCTTCCACGGGGCCTTGCCCAGGGTCAGGGTCTGGCTATGTTCGCTGTCGGGCTCCGACGCGCCCCAGACCTTGCCCTTCAGACTTTGCTGCGCGATCAGACCCGCGATGGGGGTGACGGCGCGATAGGCCAGCCGGAACAGGGCCAGCGTTTCCGGCGTCACCTTGTCCGCCCCCAGCGGCCCGTTGGAATAGCCCGTATAATCGAAGCCGAAGGGGCTGAACCCGATGCCCTGCTGCCCCAGCGTGGCGAACAGGTAACGGGCATACAGCGCCTTGCTGCCCATCTCCGCCACCAGCAGCGGATTGTCGCGCCGGCCATATTGCTCCAGCGTTTTGGTATAGTTGGGATAGGCATCCTGATAGATGTCAGGCGCCAGCAGGTCGATATGCGGGGCCGCCGCCTTCCAGATGTCCAGCACGTTCCAGGTGGGCCCGCCCGATGAATAGGTATAGGGGTCCTGGTCGTTGAACACGTCGCGCAGCGCCGCGTTCACATACAGGGGCAGGTCATATTCACGCCGCCCGGCTTCGGCCACCTGATCGACATAGCGGCCGATATGCCAGGCATGGAAGAACTCGTCCGCATCCTTGCCGAAGACCTGCGCCCAGGTGCCGGGCTGCTTCTTCATGGCCTTGACCAGATCGGCCGGCACGGGGCCGCGGAACAGCTTCTCCGCCTCGGCCCCATGGTCGCGCACGGCACCATAGGTGCCGACCTCGTTCTCCACCTGCACCATGATCACGGTGCGCTGCGGGTCGGCCTGCTTCAGATGGCGCATGAAGGCGACAAAGGCCTTCTTGTCGGCTTCCAGCGTGGCCTTGGCATGTGGCGACAGGGAATTGCGGACAATGCCCTTGCCCTCCACCACGCGCGGGAACCGGTCATTGTCCAGCTTCACCCAAGAAGGGGCGTAGGACGGGCCGTTATTCTTCCAGGTCGCAAACCACAGCAGCACCAGCCGCACCTTGTTGGCGCGGGCCTGTTCCAGCAGCGTATCGACAAAGGAAAAATCGAAACGGCCTTCCACCGGCTCCACCTGTTCCCAGGCGATGGGCACCATGACCGTATTGGCCCCCACCTCCGCCACCGCCGGCCAGACCTGGGGCAGGGCCGACGGATAGTTGGAGGAGTTGTTGACCTGCGCCCCCAGCAGCAGGAAGGGCTTGCCATCGACCAGCAGGGCATGGCGCCCGTCCTCCGTCACCATCCGGGGCATGGGCGCGTCGGCGGCGCGCACGGGGCCGGCAATCAGGACCAGGCCGATGGCGGATGCTGCCAGCAGCGGGGAAAATCGGGGAAACGGCATCTCGGCTCCTTGGGTGAAGGGCGGATCAGGCCGCCATCGGCGCCTTGCAATGGCGGTTCAGGAAGTCACGGTGGGTCGGCATGGCGGCAACGGACGCGCGCACATAATCCAGGTTCTGCTGCAGGCGCCGGCGCAGATCCACCTCCGGCAGCACATCGGCCATGGGGTCATAGGCGACGGGGTCCACCCCCTGGCCCAGGAACACCGCCACCCAGGACGCTTCGGCGAACAGCTGCCCGTCGAAGCGGGCCACGCGGCCGCGCGACCGGAACAGGTCCATCTTGTGGCGCAGGCTGTCGGGTACGCCCATGGTCCGGCAGTAATTCCAGAAGTCGGAATCATCCCGCTGCGTGGCGTGGTAATGCAGGATCAGGAAGTCGCGGATATGTTCATATTCCTGTTCAGTCAGGCGGTTGAACTCATCGCGCGTCGCCTGGTCGCGAATATCGGTGGGCATCAGGGCCAGCAGGCGGAACAGGGCCATCTGGATCAGATGGATCGACGTGCTTTCCAGCGGTTCCAGGAAGCCGCTGGACAGGCCCACGGCCACGACATTGCGTTCCCACGCCCGTTCCCGCCGCCCGGCCGTGAAGCGCAGGGGCCGCGGATCGGCCAGCGCCTTGCCATCCAGATGGCCCAGCAGCAGGCCCGCCGCCTCTTCATCCCCCATGAAGGCGGATGAATAGACATGGCCGTTGCCGATGCGGTGCTGCAACGGGATGCGCCATTGCCAGCCGGCCGTATGCGCCGTGGACCGTGTATAGGGCGTCACCGCCTCTGTCCCCTCGCACGGCACGGCCAGCGCGCGGTCGCACGGCAGCCAGCGGCTCCAGTCCCGGAAGCCCACGCCCAGCGTCTGGCCCAGCAGCAGCGAACGGAAGCCCGAACAGTCGATGAACAGGTCGCCTGTCACCGTGCTGCCATCGGCCAGGTCCAGGGTGGTGACATAGCCATCCTCTGCCCGCTGGCGTACGCCGGTGATGCGGCCATCGATCCTCACCACGCCCTTCTTCACCGCCAGTTCGCGCAGATATGCGGCGTAGAGCGAGGCGTCGAAATGATAGGCATAGGACAGAAGCGGGGCCGTCGCGGGCCCTTGCGGAATTTCGGGTGCAAACCGGCCGGCCTCTGCCGCGACAATGGCCGGGCAGTAATCGCCGATGGGCGTGGGGTCGCCATGGGCCCGGGCGCGCAGCCAATATTGGTGGAAGGACACGGCGCTGATATTGGCGCCATAGCTGCCGAACGGGTGGATATAGCTGTGGGAGAGCTTGGTCCAGTTGCGGAACTCAATCCCCAGCTTGAAACTGCCCTGGGTGCGGGCCACGAAATCACGCTCGTCAATGCCCAGCATCTGGTTGAAGAACTGAATGGGGGGAATGGTGGCCTCGCCCACGCCAACCGTCCCGATCTCCGCCGATTCCACCAGCGTGATCCGGCCCAGCCGACCCTTGGTCGCCGTCACCAGCAGTGCAGCCGCCATCCATCCGGCGGTCCCGCCGCCGACAATGACAATGTCATGGGCCTTGCCCTGCATGATCCTTCCTCCCGCTGAACATGATGCGCACCTTGGCGGTGTCTTTTGCTGATGCCGTAGGTCGCGGGTGAGCGTCCGCGAACCCCGACATTGCCGGTGCCGTTGCCTGTCGGGGTTCGGCCTTGCCTCACCCACGACCTACGGTACCGCAAACTGATACGCCCTCCCAAAAAAAGGACCCGGGCCGGCTTTACGCCGGCCCGGAGTTGCCAGCCATAAGGGAGGAGGCCGGGTTAATAGGTGGCACGCAAAACGAAGGTGTAGCGGCGATCGGCATCCACCCAGTTATGCATGGTCAGCTTGCCGGGGAACCCGACCAGGATTTTGGTGCGGGAGTTGGAAATGTTGGCCGCTTCGACACCGGCCTTCAGATGCTCGTTGACCGTGTAGAAGGCGGACGCATCCAGCTGACCATAATCATCAGCCCAGGCCGGGATGTTGATATTGGCCGCCGTCGTGGTCAGCAGATAGCGGTCACGCCAGTTCCAGGCCAGGCGCAATTCCACCGGATCGTAGGAATAAAGGGCCTGCAGGTTATAGGACCACTTCGACATGCCTTCCAGCGGCAGGTCGGTGCTGCCCTTGACGATGGCCAACTGGTTGGCGTCATAGGGGTTGACGGCGGCATTGCGCGTACCCTTGGCGTCGATATAGGTCAGGTTGCCCTGGAAGCCCAGACCCGACAGCAGGCCCGGCAGGAAGTCGTAGAACTGCGAATAGGCGATTTCAAAGCCCTTGATGGTGCCATGGCCAGCATTGTAGGGCTGGTTAGTCAGGATCTTGTTGGTAACACCATTATTGGTGAAATCGACCGTCTGGAGCGTCGTAGTCACGAAGCCATAGACGTCCTTGTAGAAGGCTGCGCCGGTGATGCTGCCCGTCGGGGCGAAGTACCATTCCAGCGACATGTCATACTGGTTCGACCGGATGGGGGCCAAGTCCGGATTACCGGCAGAGCCCGTATACTGATAGATACAGTTGTTGTTACCACCGGACGAACCACCGGTTTGGCAGACGCCGCCGACAAGCTGACCCGCCGTGGCGCTGACATTGAAGGTGGGCGAAAGCTGCTGCAAGTCAGGACGGACGATGGAGCGACCGGCAGCCACACGCCACTGCAACTCGTCCGTCAGCTTCACGCGCATATTGAAGGTGGGCAGGAAGTAATCATAGGTGCGCCCGCCTTCGAAATCGGTCCGGGTGCCGTTGAAGAAGGCCAAAATGTTGGCGGCCGTTCCCGTCCCCAGCTGCAGAGAGGAGGCGGACGGCACAATGCTGAGGCCGGTGCCACGCGTCTTGGTGTGGATATAGCGGACACCGACATTGCCGTCGACATCCTTGGCCTCGCCAAACAGGTTCACACTATTGGCGAAGCTGGTCATGGCATAGGCGGCAAATGTCTCTTCCGATTGACGGTTTACACCGCCGCCGCCGCCGGTCTGCGCCTCGTAATCGCCGTTGAACGGACGCCAGCCACCGCCCCAGCTCGGCTCCTTCTCTGTCGCCAGCACGGCCTTGGCCGCGTCGACATAGTTCTTGGCCAGCGTGCCGTCCGGCACCAGGAACACGCCCGGCTGCGTGATGGCACCACGCATGAAATTGTTGCTGCCGTAGCTGACATAGGGAATCTTCGTCGACTTGTCCAAGGTGGACACGCCTTCGCCCGTCCAGGTCTGGCTGATCCAGCCCCAGTTATAGTTGCTGTCCCGCGTCGTGGCCTCGCGCTTGTTATGGCGCACGCCGAACCGGGCGGACGACAGCCAGTCATCGTCGAAGGTATATTCGGCGTCGAACCGTTCGGCCCACTGGTCCGCCTCGTTACGCTGATGGTTGTCCATCGCGGCGCTGTAGTAATAATTTGCCGGATTGGTGCGGTAGGCGTCGGCCACATTCATCGTGATCTTGGGCAGACCGCCCGTCAGGTCCAGCGTGGCCGCCGGCAGGGCGCTGTTGCCCGGCAGCGCGTCGAAGATGGTGAAGTCGATCGACTTGGTGGTCGACTTCACATATTGCACGTCGCCTTCAAACGACCAGGCGTCGGTCGGTGCGAACTTCACATTCAGCGACGCATCCTGCGTCACCGAATAACGGCGGTTCCAGCGGGCATCCAGCAGGTCGATGTCATGGGTCGTACCCGTACCGTCGGCCGCGTTGGAAATGGTGCCCTTCACGAAATAGCCGTTGGCATCATATTCGAAATTCGTGCCCTTGGCGGGGCCGTTGGCCGAACCGGTATTGACGCCGACCACATGTTCCAGCGCCGCCTGCTCGGCCGCGGAGCGCAGATATTGCAGCGTGATGTCCCAGCGATTGTCGGGGCGCCACTGCACCACACCGGCCAGACCGAAGCGCTCACGTTCGAAATCCAGGGTGCGGTAACCCCAGCCGTCGGGCACATAGACCGTCTTGCCCGACGCGACACCGGCGATGTAGTTCGACGCGCCCGGCGTGCCCGACCGTTCGCGGTAGGGATTGACAGAGAAAGTGTCGGCGCGGGTAGACAGCTTGCTGTCCGACACGTCGAACAGCACGCCGAATTCGCCCAGCTTGTTATGTTCCCAGCGGTCGCTGTACAGGGCAGAGAAGGACGGCTTGCCCTCCTTGCGCAGATCGGCATAGGAATAATCAACCGACGCGGCCAGGATGCGACCCTTGGCATCGAACGGGGTGCGCGTGCGCAGGTTCACCGTCCCGCCCAGGCCGCCTTCCACGCGGTCGGCCGACGGGTTCTTATAGACATCGACGCCGGCCATCAGTTCGGGCGGCACGTCCTCGAAGCCCAGGGCGCGGCCATTGCGCGCGCCAAAGCTGTCGCGGCCGTTGAATTCGCCGCGCACCATGGACAGGCCGCGGATCTGCACGCCCGACCCTTCGACGGAAATGCGGTCGGCATCGCGGCCGTCGGCCGTGCGGCCGATGGTGATGCCGGGGATGCGCTGCAGCACTTCCGTCACCGACCGGTCCGGCAGGGCGCCGATATCGGTGGCCGTCACGCTGTCCACGATCTGGTTGGCATTCTGCTTGATCGCCTGGGCCGACTGCACCTGGGCGCGGATGCCCGTGACGATGATCTCTTCCAGCTGACCACCCTGGTCCGCCGTCTGGGCCATCGCGGTGGCCGGCAGCAAGGCCGCCAGCGCCAGCATGGAAGCGCCACCCCACCGGACGGCCATCGTCGCCTTCACTTTATTCATCTGCAATCCCCCCGCATCTGCGTTTGTTTTCATGGGTCACTTACCGTTGGCCGGTTACCCGGCCGGTTCTTATGAACGGCCCCGCCGTCTCGCCTTGGGTCAGGGTCTGGGAAGGGCGGCCGGGCAGATGGCGTCGGACACGTCCGACACGATCCTGACCGTCGCCACGGAAAGACTGGCCTCGGCCGCCGTGGACAGGCTGACCGGGGTCGCGACCGCCTTCAGGTCGGCACCCGCCTGCTTGAAACAGGTCATCCGGATCTTCAGGCTGCGCCACTGGCCCACCGGCCCGGCCGCCAGCACGGGCGCCAGATCCAGCGCCCCGCCATTGCCGACGGCAATACGGACCGGCCCCTTGGGCATGGCATCGACCCGCAGGTCCAGCAGCAGGGCACTGCCCATGGAAAGGCGTTCCAGATCCAGGACAGGCCCGCCCGTCACCACCAGCGCCGCGTCCCCCTTGCCGGTCCAGGTCAGGGCGCGGCCCGCCCCCTGCAATCCGCCGGCATCGACGGGGCGCAGCGACAGGGCTTCACCCGCCTTGACCGTGCTGCCATCGTTTCCAACCGGCACCTCTGCCGCGCCCTGGCGCAGGGCCAGACGCCACGGGGCCGGGGTGCGCCCGCGCGTGAAATAGGTGTCAGTGTTGGCCGTGGCCGCAGAAACCCCGGATTCTTCGGAAAGCGGGCTGGACAGCGCTGTCACAACAGCCATGGAAGAAACATAGGACAGGCCGTATCCGACCGGAAACAGCGGGTCGTAGCCCGACTGTCCCTTGTTCAGCCGATATTGCGCAGCATTTTTCGGCCAGGAGAAGGAAAGCCGGCCCTGGAAATCGCGGCGCGGCTTGCCAGCGCTGTCACCAACCAGAACATCAGCCACGCCCCCGCCCTCTGATCCCGGCAGGAAGGCGGCGACAAAGGCGTCGGACGCATTGATCTCCGGGTTCACCCACAGCGGCCGGCCCGACAGGAATACCGCCACCACGGGAATGCCGCGCGCCTTCAGGCTTTTCAGCAGGGCTAGGTCGGTCTTGTCGCCCGGCTGATATTCCAGGGTCGGGATATCGCCCTGCCCTTCGGCATAGGGGTTTTCCCCGAACACGACCACCGCCGCATCGACCTTGTCCCTGGCCGCACCATCCACCGACAGGATGGCCTTGCCACCCTGGGCCGACAGCGCCTCGGCAAAGCCGGCATAGATCGACTGGGCGTTGGGGAAATCGCTGTTCTTGTTGCCCGTGCCTTGCCAGGACAGCGACCAGCCGCCGGACTGCCGGCCGATATCATCGGCCCCGGACCCGGCGATCATCACCTTGGCATTGCCCTTCAGCGGCAGGACACTGCCCTGATTCTTCAGCAGCACCAGCGATTTGGCCGCCGCCTCGCGCGCCAGCGCCCGGTGTTCGGCATTGCCGACGGCGCTGTCCTGGCCCTCCAACGGGCGGGCCTGATCGAACAGGCCCAGCTTGACCTTCACGCGCAGGATGCGGCGCACGGCATCGTCGATGCGCGCCATGGGAATGGTGCCATCCTTGACCTGCGCCACGGTATTCTTGAACAGCGCCTTCCAGTCGTAAGGGGCCATCAGCATGTCGATGCCGGCCAGGATGGAGGCCGGGCAATTGTCATCCTTGCAACCCGGCACCTGGCCATGGCCGTTCCAGTCGCTGATGATGAAGCCGTCAAAGCCCCATTTATCCTTCAGCACGCCATTCATCAGCGTGCCATTGCCATGCATCTTCACCCCGTTCCAGGAGGAGAAGCTGGTCATCACCGTCATGGCCCCGGCCTCGATGGCGGGCGGATATCCGGCGGCGTGGATGGCGATCAGCTCATCCTCCGACACTTCCGTATTGCCCTGGTCCATGCCGCCCGTGGTGCCGCCATCGCCCAGGAAATGCTTGGCCGACGCCGCCACATGGCCCTTCTGGACGGTGCTGTCGGGGCCGATGCGGCCCTGCAGCCCCTCCACCATGGCGCTGGCATAGCGGGCGACAATGGTCGGGTCTTCCGAATAGCCCTCGTATGTGCGGCCCCAGCGATCGTCCTGCGGCACGGCCAGCGTGGGGGCAAAGGCCCAGTCAACCCCGGCCGCCGCCGTTTCCTTGGCCGTGGCGGCGCCGATGCGGCGGATCAGGTCGGGATCGTTGGCGGCGCCCAGACCGATATTGTGCGGAAACAGGGTGGCGCCGACGATGTTGGAATTGCCATGCACGGCATCGACCCCGAAGATCAGGGGGATCGGTTCATGCCCCGGCCGCTTTTCCAGGGCCACGGCACGCAGGGCGCGGGCGGTTTCCACCCAGGGGCCGATGGGCGAGCGGTCGGGCGCGTTGAACGGCGCGCTGTCGCCACCGGCCAGAACAGAGCCCAGCGGATATTGACGCAGATCGTCGGGCTTGATCGACGGCAGATCGGCCTGGATCATCTGGCCGACCTTTTCCTCCAGGCTCATACGCGACAGGATGGCGGTGACGCGGGCTTCCGTGGCCGGGTCGGCCAGACGCTGGCCCTTGGCGGCGGGCCAGCGTGCGGGATGCGCGATGCCTGTCTTGCCATCCGATCCCGGCGGGATTGCATTAGCGGTCGCATCGGCGGCCAGCGACGCCAGACCCAGGGCCGACATCAGCACGGCGCCGGCAGCGCCCATCAGAAGCGAATTGCGAATTCCCATCATGCGCCTTCCAAGGCAGCGCGCTCCACCGGCCGGCTCGCCGGACCCCAGAACAGCTGCATCCTCCCCCGAAATGCCCGCAGCCCAGGGCCGACATGGCAATTCTTGCTTGTTGGGCCAATGATACCGCTACCAACGGCGGGGCGCAAGGGTGTATAGATGATTTATCAGACAAATAGGATATGATGCGCACCGCGCACCGTAAAAATAGCAGAATCAACAAGTTATCAGGGAAGGAGATGGGCCGTGAGCCTGACGCGACGTGATTTGCTGCGCAGCATGCCCGCAGCAGGACTGGCAGCGGAACTGTCCGCCGCCCCTTCAGCCAGCGCCGAAACCGCCTTGTTTCAGCCCAGCTGGGACAGCCTGGCCGCGGGTTACCGCACCCCGGACTGGTTCCGCAATGCCAAGCTGGGCCTGTGGGCGCATTGGGGGCCGCAATGCGCGGCGGAGTTCGGCGACTGGTACGCGCGCCGGATCTATATGCAGGGCGATTCCGCCCATGCCCACCATATCGCCACCTATGGCCATCCCAGCGAACATGGCTTCATCGATGTCATCGGCACCTGGAAAGCGGAAAAATGGGACCCGCGCGACCTGATGGCGCGCTATGTGAAGGCCGGCGCCCGCTATTTCGTGGCCATGGCCCAGCATCACGACAATTTCGACAATTTCGACTCGCGCTTCCACCCCTGGAATTCCACGCGCCTGGGCCCCAAGAAGGATATTGTCGGCATCTGGGAGAAGCTGGCGCGCAGCAGCGGCCTGCGCTTCGGCGTTTCCAACCACGGCTCCCACGCCTGGCACTGGTATCAGGCCGCCTATTCCTATGATGCCGAAGGGCCCAAGGCCGGGGTCCGGTACGACGCCTATCACCTGACACGCGCCGACGGGGCCGGCAAATACTGGCAGGGGCTGGACCCGCAGGAGCTTTATACCGGCCGCATCATCCCCGCCGCCGACGGCTTCACCAGCGCCAAGGCCATGAAGGACTGGCAGGAGCGGGTTACGGGCGACTGGGTGGAGACCCCGCCCCCCGGCCGGCCGGATTTCGTCAAATCCTGGTATCTGCGCGCCGTCGACCTGATCGAGAAGTACCGCCCCGATCTGGTCTATTTCGACAATACCGCCCTGCCGCTGGGCCAGGCCGGGCTGGACATCACGGCGCATTACTACAATCAGAGCCGCCGCTGGCATGGCGGGGCCCTGGAGGTGGTGGTCAATGGCAAGCGCCTGACCCAGCCGGAGCAGCGCCGCGCCATCGTGGAGGATCACGAGCGTACCTTTGTCGAGGATATCCTGCCCGAGCCCTGGCAGACCTGCACCTGCATCGGCGACTGGCATTATAACCGCCAGCTTTATCAGGATGGCGGCTATAAATCCCTGAAACAGGTGGTGCAGAGCCTGTCCGACATCGTGTCGAAAAATGGCAATCTGCTGCTCTCCATCCCCTTGCGCGGCAATGGCAGCCTGGACGATCTGGAAATCCGTTTCCTGAACGGGCTGGCCGCCTGGACCGCCACGAATGGAGAGGCGATCTTCGACACCCGCCCCTGGCGCCGCTATGGCGAAGGCCCGACCAAGCTGGACCGGGACGAGGCCAAGCGCGCCCCCTTCACCTCTGCCGATCTGCGCTTCACGGCCAAGGGCGACGCGCTTTACGCGCTGGCCATGGAATGGCCGGCGGACGGCCGCCTGACCATCACATCCCTGGCCGGCGAGGGCCATGGCATGGTGGAGCGGGTGGACCTGCTGGGCCGCGACGGCAGCCCCCTGCCCTTCCGGCAAACCGCGCAGGGTGTGGAAATCAACCTGCCCGAACAGCACAACACCACGCCCATGCTGGCCCTGCGCCTGCGCGGCCGCGGGCTTGTCTGACCCGGTCCGACCCCCGCTTGCATCTATATCGTATAAATTATAATAATCGCCTTCCTGCGAACAGGAGAGAAACCCCATGCGTCGCCCCCTATCCGCCCTGATCCTGTCCGGGCTTTTGTCGGCCACGGCCCTGACCGCCACGGCGGAGCCGTTGACCCTGTCATCGCCAGCCGGCAATGTCGCTGTCACCCTGGACCAGGATGACCAGGGCCGCCTGACCTATGCCGTCAATTATGCCGGCACCGCCATCCTGTCCCCCTCCCCCCTGGGCCTGCGTCTGGCCGATACGGGACAATTGTCCGGCGGGCTGGCCATCACCGGCAACAGCCGGCGTAGCGTCGATCAGAATTACAGCCTGCCCGTGGGCAAGGTGTCGACAGCGCGCGACCATTTCAATGAAATCACCGTCAGCCTGACCGAACGTGACGGCGGCAAGGGCCGCAAGCTGGATGTCATCGTCCGCGCCTATGATGATGGCGTGGCCCTGCGCTACCGCCTGCCGGCCCAGCCGGCGCTGCCGGACCTGTTGTTGCGGGCGGAGCTGACATCCTTCAATTTCGCCGGCGATTTCGGCTGCTGGGGTCTGAACCTGGGCCATTATGGCAGCAGCCATGAAGGCGAATTCGACCCCGTGCAGGCCAGCCGCCTGCGCCCCCATAACCGGTATGAGGCGCCGCTGGTCTGTCGCACCGGCACCGACGGGCCCGCCTTCGCCCTGACCGAAGCCGATCTGCGCGATTATGCCGGCCTGTATCTGTCGGGCCAGGATGATGGCACGCTGGGGGCGCAGGTGGTGCTGTCACCGCGCCTTGACGACCCGAAACTGGCCGTGCGCCGCCCCATCCCGGCCGACGGCGCCCTGTCGCCCTGGCGCGTCATCCTGCTGGCCCGCCATCCCGGCGCCCTGAATGAAAGCAATCTGATCACGGCGCTGAACCCGGAAACGTCGATCACGGATACCAGCTGGATCAAGCCGGGCAAGGCCGCCTGGGACTGGTGGAACGACTGGATCAAGCCCGGCAGCGGCAAAGTCCAGGCCAATGATGAGACCACCAAGTCCTTCATCGATTTCGCCGCCACCAATGGCTTGCCCTATATGCTGGTCGATGATGGCTGGTACCTGAATTCCGGCGGCGGCGGCACCGTGCTGCCCGGTGCCGACCTGATGCGCACGGCCCCTGGCTTCGACCTGCCGGCGCTGGTCGCCTATGGCGCCAAGAAGAAGGTCGGCCTGTTCCTGTGGATGCACTGGCGGTCGCTGGATGAACGCATGGACGCGGTGATGGAACATTACGCCCGCCTGGGCGTGAAGGGCATCAAGGTCGACTTCATGGATCGCGACGATCAGCAGATGGTGGATTACTATCACCGCCTGCTGTCGACGGCCGCAAAGCACCATCTGCTGGTCGACCTGCATGGCGCCTATCACCCCACGGGCCTGATCCGCACCTATCCGCATTACCTGACGCAGGAAGGCGTGCTGGGGGCGGAGTACAACAAGTGGACCACGCGCATCACGGCCAGCCACAATGTCATGCTGGCCTATACCCGCCTGCTGACCGGCCCCATGGATTACACGCCCGGCGGCTTCCGCAACGTGAGCCCGGCCGATTTCAAGCCGCGCAATCACCTGCCCCTGGTGCAGACGACGCGCGCCCATGGTCTGGCGCAATATGTCGTCTATGACAGCCCGTTCGCCTGCGTCTCGGACAATCCCGACGCCTATCAGGGCCAGGATGGCCTGGACATCATCCGCGCCGTGCCCAGCAGTTGGGATGAGGTGCGGTTCCTGGGGGGCGAGGTCGGCGATTACATCGCGCTGGCCCGGCGCAAGGGCGATGAATGGTTCATCGGCGTCCTGAATAATGAACAGGCGCGCAAGATCGCCCTGCCGCTCACCCTGCCCGCCGGCCGCTACAAGGCGGAAATCGTCGCTGACGGCCCCACCCCCACCAGCCTGTCGCGCCAATCCAGCACCCTGACAGCGGACGGCACCCTGTCGCTCGATCTGGCCGGATCGGGCGGGGCCGTCGTGCGGTTGAAGCCGGTGAAGTAACCCGGCCTCCCTTATCATCTCGGTCCTCCTCCCTCCCCCTGTCTGACGCCAGACAGGGGGATTTTTTTGCGCAGCCCACGCCCGCGAAGCAGCAACCAGGTCGGCGACCGCCAGCCCGGCGCACATGCGCCGTAAGCCAAGGGCGCGGATGCGCCCGCCCGGCGCCTGAGGGGACAATCAATAAAGTTGACGATTTTCCATCAACATGCCTTGACAAGCCCCCTGCCCTGCGGCACGCCTTCTTCCTGAGCTATCAGGGGAGTGCTGAGCCGTGGATGGGGAATTGCTGAAGGCCTATCGACGCAAGCGGGGCCTGTCGCAGGACGGTTTCGCGACCATGCTGAATGACAAGCTGGGCCGGTCCTATGACAAGGCCAAGGTCAGCCGCTGGGAAAATGGCAAGGAGCCGGTGCCCGAACCGGTGGAAAGTTTCATGCGCCGCGGCACCCGCACGCGCGCCCGCATCATCGCCACCGCCAACCAGAAGGGCGGCCAGACCAAATCCTCCACGGCGCTGAATCTGGCCCACGCCTTCGCCATCCTGGGCAAGCGCGTGCTGCTGGTCGATGCCGATCCGCAGGCCAGCGTGACGCTCGCCGCCGGCGTGGATCTGGAGGCCTGCATGGCGTCGGGCAATGTTCTGTCCGCGGTGCTGGAGGAAAAGAAGACCCTGCGGGAGATCATCGTGTCGGTGGCCGGCATCGACGTGGCCCCCAGCGATATCTCCCTGGCGGAGTTCGAAGTCTCGGTCCTGTCCAAGCCGGGGCCGGAAAAGCGGCTGGCACGGGCCTTGTCTGACGTCAGACAGGATTATGACGAGATCATCATCGACACGCCGCCGCATCTGGGCGTGCTGACCCGCAATGCCCTGGTGGCCGCCACCGACATCCTGATCCCCGTGGTCCCGGCCCCGCTGGACGTGCCGGGCGTGCCGCTTTTGCTGCGCACCATTGAGCAGATCCGCATCTATGAGAACCCGGACCTGAACGTGCTGGGCATCCTGCCCAACCGGTTCGAGGCGAATACCTCGGTGCAGCAGGCGACCCTGCAGCAATTGCTGGCCACTTATAGCGGCACCGTCCGCGTGTTCGAGCCCATCCGCAAGACGACGGCCATGGACCAGGCCGTCTATAATGGCGTCATCGCCGTGCGGGCCCTGCCCAAGGACAGCCCCGTCGTTGTCGGTTACATGCGTTTGGCGGAGGAGATCAGCCATGAAGCTTAAGGCCAATCCCCGGAACCCGCTGACCCAGACGGTCAAGGTCTCCGCCACCGCCAGCGCGGCCGCCCAGGGAACCAGCGCGCATTTCCAGCGCAGCGCCGATTTCAGGCAGATGTTCGAGGTGGACCTGGACCGGCTGCACCCCCGCGCCGACCAGCCGCGCCGCCATTTCGACGATGGCGAATTGCAGGCCCTGGCCGCCAGCATCGCCGCGCGCGGCGTGCTGCAGCCCATCCTGGTGCGCAAGCGCGAGGCGGAGGAGGGGACCTATGAGATCGTGGCCGGCGAACGCCGCTGGCGCGCCAGCCGTCTGGCCGGCCGCGACCGCATCCGCGCCGTGACGGTGGAGGGCGACCCGGCCGAAATTGCCCTGATCGAGAATATCCAGCGCGTCGACCTGACCCCGCTGGAGGAGGCGAGGGGCATCGCCGCCCTGATGGAAACCCACGCCTACAGCCAGGGGCAGGTGGCCGAACTGCTGGGCCGCAGCCGCGTGCGCGTGAATGAAACCCTGCGCATCCTGTCCCTGCCGCCCGACCTGCTGTCGGCCATGGAAAAGAAGGGGGAGGTGCTGCCCCGCACCATCCTGCTGCAGATCGCGCGGGAGGAAGACCCGGCCGTGCAGCGCCGCCTGTGGGAACAGGCAGGGCAGGGGCTGGGCGAGAAGGCGCTGCGCGCCGCCCGGCCCGCCAAATCCCATTCGGAGGTTTCGCCAGCCCCCAAGGCTGACCGCCAGGCCGCCCGCGACTATCTGGCCCAACTGACCCGCGCCAGCCTGACCCTGCCGCCCGTGGCGCCCGTCCGCGCCGCCCTGTCCGACCCGCAGCGGGCACGCCTGCGGGAACTGCGCGACCATCTGAATGCGGTGCTGGGGGAATAGGGCAGGGGGCGACCCGCGGAGAGCCGCTGTGGGCAAGGGGTGGAAAAGGCGGAGGGCAGGGTGAATCCGCCTCCCCCTTTTTATGAATCAATCCCACCGATAGTCATATGTGGTTTTCCAGTTGAAAACGTTTGACGATTCTATATTTATCGCGCATTTTATTCATTAACCATGTTTGTACCTGCCAAGTGGGGTGTGCGATGCTGCGCCTTCTATTTCTGCGGGTAGTGCTTTTCGTCTGCTTCCTGCCTCTCCTGTATCCGCCCGCCGGCCACGCCCAGCAGCTTCAGGTGGTGGAAGCCGTCTGTGCGCGTGACGTAAAGGATTTCCAGCCGGAAGGCGTCCTGCCCTGTGACAAGGTGCCGACGGGCATGTCGGTCGTGCTCTGGACACGGCTGCAGGGCGATAGCACCGCCTTGGAGGCGCTGGCAGCCGGAAGGCCGCTTTATATTGTCCATGGCTGGAAGCAGGGGACGCCCCCCTGGGGTGAGCAGCAGATCACCATGGCCAGATCGATCCAGGCCGGCCGTATCCAGCCGCCCGTGCTGGAGAAACTGCGGCTGGAGGTAGCGTCGCGAAACTATTTCGACTGGCGCACCTGGACACGGCGGGACCTGGGGCAAAGCGGCACCTACAGGGTCTGGATCGGCGATTTCAGGGACCAGCCCTATCCATGCGGCGCGGATCGGCCGGCCGGTTGCCAGCACGCGGTCAATTTCGTCTGGGGGGCACGATGACAGACTCGACAGCGGCCCCGGCACCGGTGGGTCGGGACCTGCATGCCCTTGAGCGAGAGGTACGGCAGCTGCTGGAATTCGCCGTTCGCCGGGCATCCGTGAAAATCGATGATGCGCTGATTGACAGCGTCATTGCCGCCTGCCGAAGGGTGGGGGAGGGTACGCCGGAGGTGGAGGCCGAACTCTGGCGGCAATATAATCAGTTGGCTGACATGATCAGCCCGGCCACACCCGAAACCGTCACCGACATCTGCCAGATGCAGGCCGATGCGGAAAGGCGGCCCGCCATCTGGCGCAAATGGTGGTGTGATCACCCGGTTCGCCGCCTTTTCGGCGCGGCCGTGCTGTGGGTCGCCATTTCCTTCGCGATGTTGCTGGCCACGCAGATCGTATCCCTGCTGCTGGACAATTCGCTGGAACGCATCACCATGGCGGAGAAAAACCTGACAGAAATCGATGACCGCTTGGCCACCGTCAGAAAGCTGATCAACGAAGCCGCTGAGACCGGCAGTGACAAGACAGGCCTGATGGAGCAGTTGCTGGAACAGAAGAACGACCTGCAAGCTAAGCGTACGGCACAGACGACTGTGGCCCAGGCGGCCCTGATCATGCTACCAGAGTCGAAAACTTGCGAAACCGGCCAGTTGACGGTCGATAAAGGCGACCCGTCGCATTTCTCCAATCGGCTGGCCTGTGTCCGGCATCAATCCACCATTCTGACAAACATCATCTCCCTGCTGCTGCTGCCGCTGCTTTATGGTTGGATGGGGGCCAATGTTTATATTCTGCGGCGGCTGCTGGCAGGCTTGGACAGTTGGAACATCAACACGCTGCTGGCGGCAAAATTCCGCCTCCGCCGCTATCTGGGCGCCCTGATCGGGGTGACTGTGGGGCTGGTCTATCAAACGGGTGCCGAACAATTCACCAGCGCCGGTATCAGTCTGGCCCTGTTCGCCTTCCTGTCCGGCTACAGTGTGGAATTCATCTTCTCCACGCTGGACAATGTCATCAACCGCGCCCGGTCCGCCCTGCCAGACTCCGCGCAGAAACCAGGCTCCCCCTGATCATTGCGGCCCAAAATCCTGACCGCTCCAGATTGAAGCATCCTCGGCCCGCCGTGACGCAAGCCGTTCTCGATCGGACAAATTCCAACGGCTCCCGCCCTGCCCCACGCTGCCCGACCCTGTGGTAAGGGGGCGCGCAGATGTTCCTCCTGAATATATGTCAAATGTAGGATATATTACCCAGTCATAGCCACAATAATAGATATTGTCCCATGTTATCGCCTTTCGACCAGATAATCGTCCTGCCTACGCTGCTATGGACATAGAAGCACCCTGGCTGAAACTCCGAATGGGGCCAGGGAACCGCCCCCTGGCCCAAACTCCGAATGGATTGGTCTCCCCCTGGCGCCAACTCCGAATCGTTGGCCTTGAAAGCCTTGGAAATGCTGGGAGTCGGGGCGGGCTGGCGAAAACTCCGAATGGGCGCAACAGGGTGGTGCGTTATGTTGCATGATGTTTCACCCGGCCCCCCAGGTCCGGACATAAAGGGACACAATTCCCCTGGCAAAATCTCCGAATGGCGCATGCTGGCACGGGGCCGATTCGGCATCGGGGCAGGGGGTCGCGGGCCGATCCGGGCTGCATCCTGGCTGCTTTACCCCTCCATTCCTGGCAAAAACTCCGAATGCATGGGCCCGGCGGTTGGAAAAAACGCATCCGCTGTCCCTGGCCAAATCTCCGAATCCCTTGAACTCCCTGCCTTTCCTTTAGTTCCTTTGATTCCTAGTAAGATTCCTAGGGGCGGAATCGCCCAATCATTCCAATCCCTTACACCCCCCATTCCGGAGGTTTCGCCAGCCCCATCCGGAGGTTTTGCCAGGGGTGAACTGGAGGTTTCGCCAGACCTGAACGGGAGGTTTTGCCAGATGCCCCGAGGGGAATTCGGAGTTGCCGGCCCCCCGCCTCCGACCTACAATCCGGCCATGGCAGCGAAACCACCCAGCCCGGGCACGACCCACCGCAAGACCCCCCTCACGCTCGTGAAGGCCACGGGGGCTGTGGAGATCAAGGCCGATGCCGACCTGACGCTGGCCGACCGCCGCCTGTTCAACCATCTGCTGGCCCATGCTTACGAGAACCTGGGCAAGGTGGAAAGCCATTCGATCGAGCTGGCCTCCATCCGCCGCTTCGCGGCAGAGGTGCGCGACGGCACGGCGGATGTGAACAATACCCGTCTGAAGGCCAGTATCGAGACCTTGCAGAAGGTGCTGTGCCAGTTCAACTATCTGCGCTCCGATGGCACGGCCGGCTGGGAAAGCTCGCAATTGCTGGGCCCCTGCCGGATTGAGGGGGGCACGCTGACCTACACGTTCCACACCTGGGTGTCGGAACGGCTGCGCGAACCGGCGCTTTATTCCTACCTGTCGCTGCGCATCATCTATGAGTTTGAAAGCAAATATGCGCTGACCCTGTACGAGGTGCTGAAGCGCTATGCCGACCGCAACGCGGCCGAACCCTATTGGCAGACCAAGGTGGACGAGCTGCGGGCCATCCTGGGCTGTGTCGACAAGCTGAAGGACTGGAAGGACCTGCGCAAATACGCGCTGGACCCCGCGCTGGAGGAGATCGGCCGTCTGGGCGAGTTCACCGCCACCCTGCACGAGATCCGCCAGGGCGGCGGGCGCGGCGGCGGGCGCGTGGTCGGCTGCGTCTTCCGCATCCACCGCAAGAATGCCGAGGATGCGGAGCGGGCCGTGAAGGAGATCGGCAAGCCCAAGGTGCAGCGGCGGGGCGAGCGCAAGGCCGCCAAGGAGGATGGGGCCTTCGCCGTCAAGGCCGATGCCGCCCTGCGCTTTCTGGAAGGGGCAGACGTGGCCAAGCGCATGGAATGGGCCAAGCGCGCCGAACAGCTGGGCATGACCCTGCCGCCCGCCGCCACGGCCAAGGAGAACCTGAAAAAATGGGTTCCGGCCCTCGCCGAGGTGATTGTGGAGGAGGAACGGCTGCGTGTGCGGGCCGTGAAGGCGGCGGAAAAGGTCGAGGCATAGGCTTCATTGTGATCGCCCCGGCGTGGGCAGACAGAAGAAGGAACAGACGATATGGCAATCACTGGCATCGGCGGCCTGTTCATCCGCGCCCGCGACCCGCAGGCGCTGTCGGCCTGGTACAAGACACATCTGGACATTGATGCCGGCGGCCTGTGGCGCCAGCAGGCCGGGCCGACCGTGTTCGTGCCCTTTCCCCAGGACAGCGATTATTTCGCCACCGACAAGCAATGGATGATCAATTTCCGGGTCGAGGGGCTGGACGCGCTGCTGACCACCCTGCAGGCCGCCGGGATTGAGGTGCTGACCGACCCGTCCTGGAACACCCCGGAAACCGGCCGCTTCGCCCGCATCCATGATCCCGACGGCAACGCCATTGAATTGTGGGAGCCGCCGGCGGATTGAGGGGGCGCCTGATATTGATGGTTGACGGCGATGGCCGAACGGCCGCTCAATACCAGTCAGGAAAGTGTTTCGGGAGACGCCGATGGACAGCCAGGAACAGGCCCATATCAAGGCGCTGTTGGATGCCTATACCAAGAAAGCCACGCAGTCGGCCAAGACTGCGCGCGAAACCTTGGTAAAGGAAGGTATCTATCTGAAGAACGGCAGCCTTTCACCCAATTATAGCCAGGAGCGCAAGTCGGCCTGATGGCGCGGGAAAGCCTGGAACTGTTGACGGTCGCCTACGCCTCCCTCAAGGCGACCCACGATACTGATCCGACGCTGGGTTCGCTGCCGACCAATCGCTCTGCCCATTCCAGGGACGAGGATTTGCTGCTTCGTTATCTGGACTGCGCCGTCATCCAACGCCTTCACGCGGCCATGGATGATGTCAGCGAACCCTTCGAGACAGTTCGGGGGCTGTTTACCGAAGGTGGACCGCTATTTCCGGGCAGCGGGTTTCAGGCCAAGACCCATGTCCAGATTGCCGTCCGTTTTCAACGCAACATCAAGGGCTATTTCCGGGTGCCGTCGGCGTCCTGAGCCATCCCCAGCAGCCATTCCCTGAACGCCACCAGCGGACCATAGGCTTCCCTGTCGGCGGGGTAGACCAGATGGTAACCGCCGTCGGTCTCCAACTCCCCGCCGGGCAGGGAAGCCAGTTCGCCGGCGGCCAACTCGTCCGCCACCAGGAAACTGGGCACCAGGGCGGCGCCCAGGCCGGCGACGGCGGCGCGGATGACCAGCAGGAACTGTTCAAAGACCAGCACGGGCTGATCGGCCCCGCGGACCACGCCGCGCGCGGCAAACCACTGGTCCCAATTGCCGGGACGGGTCTCCTGCATCAGCAGGGGCAGGCGGGCCAGATCGGCAGGCTGTGTCACCCCCTGTGCCCGGATCAGGCCGGGGGCGGCCACAGCGGCCAGTCTTTCGCCCATGAACCGATGCCCGATCAGGCCCGGGGCCACAGGCGGGGCGGCCAGAATGGCGGCGTCGATGCCTTCCGTGCGCGGGTCGAACGGGTGGACGCGGGTGGAGAAATTGATGGTGACGTCGCGGTGCCGGGCAAAGAAATCGCCCAGGCGCGGGATCAGCCAGCGCGCCCCGAAGGTGGGCAGGATGGCCAAGTCCAGCGTGCCGCCGGCCCCGGCAAAGGCGATGGTGCGGGCCGTGGCATGACCCAGCCGCCCCAGCACGTCGCGCGCCTGATCGGCGAAATACTGCCCGGCTTGGGTCAGTGCTATCCGTTGCCGCCGCCTTGTGAACAGGGCCACGCCCAACTGCGCCTCCAGCTGTGCCACCTGCCGGCTGACCGCACCCTGGGTCTGGTGCAGCTCCGCCGCGGCCGCCGTGAAGGAGCCCAGCCGCGCTGCCGCTTCAAACGCGATCAGGGCGGCTGTGCTGGGGATCAGGCGGCGGGCGAACATGGGGGCTCCGGCTTGGATCATGCGGGTTCGTGCGGATATCCTGCCCGACGGCCCCATAAACCACCATGGTTCATGACAAAGTCTCATCAAGTTCGTGAGGAAACATGGTTTGCGCCCGGTCTCTGCCCGGCGTATCCCTGAACCCGGTAACCACCGCGCCCGCGACGGGGAGAAGAGAGCATGGCTGAGCTGGCCGCCTTCCAATGGGATGACGCCTTTCTGTTGAACGACCAGTTGAGCGAGGAGGAGCGGCTGATCCGCGACAGCGCGCGGGCCTATGCCCAGGACAAGCTGCAACCCCGCGTGCGCGAAGCCTTTGCCAAGGAACAGACCGACCCCGCCATCTTCAAGGAGATGGGGGAAATGGGCCTGCTGGGCGTGACGGTGGCGCCGGAATATGGCGGGGCCGGCGTCGGCTATGTCGCCTATGGCCTGGTCGCGCGGGAGGTGGAGCGGGTGGATAGCGGTTATCGCTCGATGATGAGCGTGCAATCCTCCCTGGTCATGTACCCGATCGAGGCCTATGGCAGCGAGGCGCAGAAGCGTAAATACCTGCCCAGGCTGGCGTCGGGCGAATGGATCGGCTGTTTCGGCCTGACGGAGCCCGATGCCGGGTCTGACCCGGCCGGCATGCGCACCCGCGCGGAGAAGGTGGCCGACGGCTATCGCCTGACCGGGGCGAAGATGTGGATCACCAACGCCCCCATCGCCGATGTCTTTGTGGTCTGGGCCAAGTCGGACGCCCATGGCGGCGCCATCCGTGGCTTCGTCCTGGAAAAGGGCATGGCCGGCCTGTCGGCCCCCAAGATCGAAGGCAAGCTGAGCCTGCGCGCCTCGATCACGGGGGAGATCGTCATGGATGGGGTGGTGGTGCCGGAAGAGGCCTTGCTGCCCAACGTGTCGGGCCTGAAGGGGCCGTTCGGCTGCCTGAACCGGGCACGCTATGGCATTTCCTGGGGCGCGATGGGGGCGGCGGAGGCCTGCTTCCATGCCGCCCGCAGCTACACGCTGGACCGCAAACAGTTCGGCCGGCCGCTGGCCGCCACGCAGCTGATCCAGAAGAAGCTGGCCGATATGCAGACGGAAATCACCCTGGGCCTGCAGGGCTCGCTTCGCGTCGGCCGCCTGTTCGAAGCGGGGCAGATGGCGCCGGAGATGATTTCGCTGATGAAGCGGAACAATTGCGGCAAGGCCCTGGACATTGCCCGCATGGCCCGCGACATGCACGGCGGCAACGGCATTTCCGGCGAATTCGACGTGATGCGCCACCTGATGAACCTGGAAACCGTCAATACCTATGAAGGCACCCACGATGTCCACGCCCTGATCCTGGGCCGGGCCATCACGGGGATTCAGGCGTTTTTTTGAATTTAAGTCGGTGAGCCCGTTCCCGTCATCCCGGCGAAAGCCGGGACCCAGGGGCCCAAGCCCGACCTATCGGCAGCTTCGTGGAGTAGGTTGATCCTGCGGCCCCTGGGTCCCGGCTTTCGCCGGGATGACGGAAGGGATTGCTTCAATCTCCCCCCCCCCACCGAAAGGCCCCCCATGCCCGCCCCCCTTTCCGGCATCCGCGTCCTTGACCTGTCCCGCATCCTGGCCGGGCCCTGGGCCACGCAGATGCTGGGGGATTTCGGGGCAGAGATCATCAAGGTAGAACGGCCGGGGGAGGGGGACGATACCCGCCGCTGGGGCCCGCCCTTTGTCGGCGGTGACGGTCCCGCCGCCTATTTCCTGACGGCCAACCGCAACAAGCGCTCCATCGCCGTGGATTTCACCAATCCGGCTGGTCAGGCCCTGATCCGCGATCTGGCGGCACAGTCCGATGTGCTGGTGGAAAATTACAAGGTCGGGGGGCTGGCCAAGTATGGTTTGGATTATGACAGCCTGGCCGCCATCAACCCGCGCCTGATCTATTGTTCCATCACCGGCTTCGGCCAGGACGGACCCTATGCGCAGCGTCTGGGCTATGATTTCCTGATCCAGGGCATGGCTGGGCTGATGAATGTGACGGGACAGCCAGAGGGCGGGCCGACCAAGGCCGGCGTGGCGCTCGCCGACATCATCACCGGGCTGTATGCCGGCAATGCCATCCTGGCCGCCTTGCATCACCGGGAAAAGACGGGGCAGGGGCAGCGTATCGATATCGCGCTCTTGGACTGCATGCTGGCGGCCATGGCCAACCAGGCGCTGAATGTGCTGGTGTCAGGCCGGGACCCGCGGCGGCTGGGCAATGGACACCCGTCCATCGTGCCCTATGACACGTTCGCCGTGGGGGACGGTCATATCAATCTGGCCGTCGGCAATGACCGGCAGTTTCAGCGCCTGTGCGCCGTGCTGGGCGTGCCGGACCTGGGCACCGATCCGCGCTTTGCCACCAACAGCGCGCGTGTCGCCAACCGGGTGGAACTGACCTGCCTGCTGACCGATCGGCTGACCACGCAGCCCGCTGCCCATTGGCTGGCGGCGCTGGAGGCGGCGGACGTGCCGGCCGGGCCGTTGAACAGCCTGTCCGCCGCCTTTGCCGACCCGCAGGTC
Source organism: Niveispirillum sp. FG148 (assembly GCF_057809655.1). Classification (NCBI taxonomy): domain Bacteria; kingdom Pseudomonadati; phylum Pseudomonadota; class Alphaproteobacteria; order Rhodospirillales; family Azospirillaceae; genus Niveispirillum; species Niveispirillum sp. FG148. The sequence continues at coordinate 94,413 of NZ_JBMDKJ010000009.1, read as the reverse complement.
ATCCATCGCGGCATGGCCCTGTCCATGCAACATCCGACGGCGGATAGGGTCCCCGGTGTGGCCAGCCCGGTGAAGTTCGGTGCCACGCCCGTGGTCGACAGCCAGGCACCGCCCGACCTGGGGGCCGATACCGATGCCGTGCTGTCCCGCCTGTTGGGGCTGGATGCGGCCGGTATCCAGGCGCTGCGGGATGGCGGGGTGGTGGGGTAGGGAACAGGCGATGGGGGCAAAAACGCCCCCATGCCCGCGCGGTCTCAACGTTCCAGGCTGACCAGTTCGTACCAGGTCTGCATATAGCCGCCGACGCCGCCCTGCACGAACAGGCTGTCCTCGTCCTTGGTGACCCACAGATCATAGGCCGGGTGGGCGCCATCCTTGCTGACCATGCCGCCATCATCATCGGTGAAGCGGAAATGGCGGCATTCGAAGGTGCCGGCGGGCACCGTCACCGTCTCGTCCCCGACATAGGCGAGATTGATATGCGAGGCGACGGCCTGCGGCGGGGTGGCGCCGCGATGGTCCATGGATGGCAGAAAGACGCGCAGCGCCCGGCGATGCGGACCCTGCGACAGATCCATGCAGCGGCTCATATAGGCGTCGCCGATGATCGGGTGCGTGCCGAACCCGTCATAATGGCCGCCCGTCGGCAGCGTCTGCGACAGCCGACCGATGGAAGGACCATAGCTTTCGCATTCGATCTGGTCGGCGGTGAAGCGGAACATGCCCGCCCCCATGAACCGGTCGCCCACGGTCAGCCGGATCAGGCAATCCATGGGGCGGTCATTTTCATCCACCGAATAGATGACGTCGCGCAGCACCGTGGGGTTCGGCTCGTCGATCTCGCACTGGGCGCGGATGGTCAGCTTGCCGTCGGTATGGCGCGTCATGGTGAAATATTCGCGCCCGCGCTCCTGCCCGTACCGTTCCGGCTTGCGCGAGGTATAGAGGATTTTGCCGCGGATTGTGCGATGCAGCATGAGTTAAACTCCTTCCTGTCCTGTCTTTATTCTGGTCCTGAGGCGGCCCGGATGGGGGGCGCCGATGCTCTGGTGACCGGCTGGCGGTCAGGTGGGGGTGGCCAGACCCAGCAGGGCGGCCCCCAGCAGCAGACCCCACAGGGTCACCACGACGGCCCGCGACCGGGCCAGCACACCGGCGATGGCGGCATCGGTCTGCGGGGTGGCGCCTGTCTTCATCATCTGGGCATAGGGTGCGAACAGCGGCTTCAGCACGACGCGGATGATCAGGCCCAGGCCGATGGCCCCGGCCAGGATCAGCAGCTTGCCCGCGATGAACAAAGGCAGGCTGATCAGACCCAGCAGTCCGGCCAGCCCCATGCCGGCGCAGCCGACCATGGCGGCGCTGCGCACCACCATGTCGGCCGTCTTCACGCCCGGCTTGGCACCATGGGTCAGATGGGTGGCCCAGGCCAGTCCCAGCCAGACCAGCGCCACGGCCCAGATGCCCGCCACCGCCGCCGCGGGCATGGCGCCCAGCCAGTCCTTGACATAGGCCAGGGTCAGACCCGTGGGCAGTGCCAGGATCAGGCAGGTGCGCGGGGCCATGTCGACATTGTTCAGGATGGTCAGCGCCATGGCCCGCTGTACCGGTGTGCGTTTGGGATCGGTGAGGATGGTGGAGGAATAGAACGACCCGATATCGCCGCCCAGCCAGTAGACGAAGACCAGCAGATGCAGCAGGGTCACCAGCGTCACGACCATCATCCGCCCCCATTTGATATAATGATCTATTTATAGATCATATTCAGAATGAGGAAAGCGATTTTCCGCGACCGCGCCGGAAAAGGGGTGCGGCTTGTCTGACGTCCGACAGGGAGGCCCTGCTAGACCCGTTCCAGCGCCAGGGCGATGCCCTGGCCCACGCCGATGCACATGGTGCAGAGCGCGCGGGCGGCGCCACGGCGGTGCAGTTCCTCCGTCGCGGTGATGACCAGCCGGGCGCCGGACATGCCCAGCGGATGGCCCAGCGCAATGGCGCCGCCATTGGGGTTCACATGCTCCCCATCATCGGGCAGGCCCAGCTGGCGCAGCACGGCCAGACCTTGCGCGGCGAACGCCTCGTTCAGTTCCACCACATCGATATCGCCGATGGACAGGCCGAGGCGGTCCAGCAATGCCTTGCTGGCCGGGGCGGGGCCGATGCCCATGATGCGTGGCGGCACGCCGGCCGTGGCCAGGCCCAGGACGCGGGCGCGCGGGATCAGGCCATAGCGTTCGACGGCGGCGGCCGACGCCACGATCAGGGCGGCGGCCCCGTCATTGACGCCCGACGCATTGCCCGCCGTCACCGTGCCGCCCGGCCGCACGATGGGCTTCAGGGCCGACAGCGCCTCCAGGCTGGTGGCGCGGGGATGTTCATCCTTGTCGACAATGGTGGGCGCGCCTTTGCGGGCTGGGATGGTGACAGGGGTGATTTCGGCTGCCAGACGGCCATTGGCCTGGGCGATGGCGGTGCGTTCCTGGCTGCGCAGGGCGAATTCATCCTGATCAGCGCGGGAAATACCGAAATCATCGGCCACGTTTTCCGCCGTCTCCGGCATGCTGTCGACGCCGAACTGCTTCTGCATCAGCGGGTTGACAAAGCGCCAGCCGATGGTCGTGTCGAAGATCTTCGCTTCGCGCGAAAAGGCGCTGTCGGCCTTGCCCTGCACAAAGGGGGCGCGGCTCATGCTTTCCACGCCGCCGGCAATGATCAGGTCGGCCTCTCCGGCCTTGATGGCGCGGGCGGCCATGCCCACGGCGTCCAGGCCCGATCCGCACAGCCGGTTGACGGACGTGCCCGGCACCCCTTCGCCCAGACCGGACAGAAGGGCGGCCATGCGGGCGACATTGCGGTTATCCTCGCCGGCCTGGTTGGCGCAGCCCAGGATGATGTCGTCGATCCGGGCCTCGCGCAGCACGGGCAGGCGGTCCAGCAGGGCCCGCAAGGGGATGGCGGCCAGATCATCGGCCCGCACGGGCGACAGAACGCCGGCATAGCGGCCAATGGGCGTGCGCAGCCCGTCGCAGATGAAGGCGTCGGCCATGCTCAATTCTCCCCTTCGATGACGGCGCCGCCGATGGTGCGCGACAGGCCCTGGAATTCCGCCACCACGCGCCCGTCGCCGGTGCGCACGCTGACAGTATAGACGCCGCTGCGCCCGGCCACGGCAGCCTCGCGGGCTTCCGCCACCAGCGTGTCGCCGCCATAGGCCGGCGCCAGATAGGCGATGGAGGCCTGGGCGCCCACCGACGCCTGGTTGCGGCTGTTGCAGGCATAGGCGAAGGCGGTGTCGGCCAGCGCGAAGATCATGCCGCCATGGGCCATGCCATGGCCGTTCAGCATGTCGGGCCGCAGCTTCATCGACAGTTTGGAATAGCCTTCGCCGGCCTCCACGATCTCGATCCCCCAGGCGGGGCCGGTCCCTTCGCGCGACAGCATGGTTTCGGCGATGCGGCGGTGATCAAGGCTCATCAGTTCAGTCCTTCGCTGGGGCGGTACAGATCGTCGCCCGTTTCGCTGGCCAGATTGTCCAGGATGGCGCGCAGTCGCCCGGGTCCCACCTGTGCTGCCCAGGCCAGCGGTCCCTGCGGATGGTTGGCGCCATGGACCAGAGCGGCATCAATGCCATCGGCCGCCGCCACGCGGTCAACCACGGCATCCGCCGCACAATTGGCCAGCTGCGCCAACGTGCGCAGCACCAGCCCGCCCGGCCGGTCCGCCAGGATCAGCGCGCCTTTGCCCAGCGCCTGGGCGAAGCCGGCAAAGGCCACCCGCGCGTCGATATCGTCATCGGGCGCCAGTGCGGCGACCAGGGTGGGGGTGCGGGCAAAGTCGCGGGCCATGTCCAGCAGGATGCGGGTGCTGCCATCATCGGCCGCCACGGCCTTCGCCGACCGCCCATCGCCCAGCCGGGCCAGGATGCCGTCGATCGCCATGCTGTCGGGCGGCAGGGCCGTATCCGTCACCACCTCCAGCCCGGCCGCTTCCGCCAGGGTGCGCAGGTCCGTCAGGCCGGAGCCGAAACGCAGATGGCGGGGGGCCGGGGCGGGCGGTTCCAGCGGCGGGGCGGGCACCTGTCCCGCTTCATAGACCCCGCGTCCCGTCTTGCGGCCCAGATGGCCCGCATCGACCAGCGCCTTCTGGGCCGCCTGCGGCCGGAACCGCGTGCGGCCGGCATAGGCGCCGAAGATGGAGCTGGCGACGGCGTAATTGATGTCGTGCCCGATCAGATCGCCCAGTTCCAGCGGCCCCATGCGGAACCCGCCGGCCGATTTCAGCGCGTGATCGATGGCCGCGGCCGGCAACCCGTCGCCAAAGGCCAGGAAGCCTTCCGCGTAATAGGGACGGGCCACGCGGTTGACGATGAAGCCCGGCACATCGGCCGCCGCCACCGGCACCTTGCCCCAGCGGCGCATCAGGTCGGTCAGGATCGGGACCAGGGCCGGATCGCTGGCGCTGCCCGCCACCACCTCCACCAGCTTCATCACCGGGGCGGGGTTGAAGAAATGCAGGCCGACGAACCGATCCGGTCGGTCCAGACTGGTGGCCAGGCCGGAGATGGGCAGGGACGAGGTGTTGGACGCGATCACCGCGTCAGGGGCCAGAACCGCCTCCAGCCGCTTGAACAGCGACGCCTTGGCCGCCGTCTGTTCCAGGATGGCTTCCACCACCAGGGCGCATTGGGCCAGATCGGCGACATCGGTGGTCAGCGCGATGCGCGCCTTTACCGCGTCGGCCGCATCCGGCGTCAGCGTGCCGCGCTTCACCCGCCCGGTCAGCGACGCGGCGATGATGCCCCGTCCCCTTTCCAGCGCGTCCGCGCCGACATCAAGCAGCACCACACGGTGGCCGGCAGCCGCCGCAACCTCTGCGATGCCGGCACCCATGGCGCCCGCACCGACAACGCCGACAGGCGTCGCTATGTCTGGGATGGTTCGCATAGCAGATAGGTAAGCGGCGGAATTAGGGCTTGTCAATAATAGACCGACCGGCCATTCTATTAATTATTCGCGGCGGGGCGGCCCGCCGGACTGGCTGGATGCATGCCCATGTTTGAGACCATCCTGTTCGATATTCAAGACGGTGTCGCGCGCCTGACGCTGAACCGTCCCGACCGGCTGAACAGCTTCACGGTGCAGATGCATGAGGAGGTGGCGGCGGCCCTGGCCCAGGTGGAACGGTCCGATGCCGCCCGCGTGCTGGTGCTGACGGGCGCCGGGCGCGGCTTCTGCGCCGGACAGGACCTGTCGGATCGGGCCGTGACGCCGGGGGCACAGGGCGTCGACCTCGGGGAATCACTGGAAAACCGTTACAACCCGCTGATCCGCCGGCTGACGGCGCTGCCCATGCCTGTCATCTGCGCCGTCAATGGCGTGGCGGCGGGGGCGGGGGCCAATATCGCGCTGGCCTGTGACATCGTCATCGCCGCGCGCTCGGCCAAGTTCATCCAGCCCTTCGCCAATATTGGCCTGCTGCCCGACAGCGGCGGCACCTGGACCCTGCCGCGCCATATCGGTCAGGCCCGCGCCCTGGGCCTGGCCCTGACGGGCATGCCGCTGCCGGCCGATCAGGCCAGGGAATGGGGCCTTATCTGGGACGTGGCCGACGATGCCGATCTGGCCGCCAATGTCGCCACCCTGGCGTCCAAGCTGGCCCAGGCCCCGACACAGGGGCTGGCCCGCATCAAGCAGGCGATCCGCGCCGGCTGGACCCAGACGCTGGACCAGCAGCTGGACGCCGAACGCGACGGCCAGCGCGCCCTGGGTTTCACCGATGATTACCGGGAAGGTGTCGCCGCCTTCCTGGAAAAGCGTCCGCCGCATTTCACGGGGCGCTGACCGCCAAGAGTTTCCGGGAGGATCAAGACATGTCGCATTTGAGCAATTACGCGCTGGACCGCTGGTACAAGGCCGATGGCGGTCTGGTTTCCATCCCGTCGGCGCTGGACGGGTCGGTCGTGGCACAGACCAGCAGCCAGGGCCTGGATTTCGCCGCCATGCTGCACCATGCCCGCACCGTCGGCGGCCCCGCGCTGCGCGCGCTGACCTTTCATGAGCGCGCCCGCATCCTGAAGGGGCTGGCCGAGGCGATCAGCACCCGCAAGGAAGAGCTGTACGCCCTGGCCGCCCATACCGGCGCCACCCGCACCGACAATTGGGTCGATATCGAAGGCGGCGCCGGCACGCTCTACGCCTATTCCTCCAAGGGCCGGCGGGAACTGCCCAATGCCCGCATCCTGATCGATGGCGATGTCGAGGCGCTGTCCAAGCGCGGCAGCTTTATCGGCCAGCATGTCTATACGCCGCTGCAGGGTGTGGCCGTCCATATCAACGCCTTCAACTTCCCCGTCTGGGGCATGCTGGAAAAGCTGGCGCCGACGTTGCTGGCCGGCGTTCCTGCCATCGTCAAGCCGGCGACCGCGACCGCTTATGTCACCGAAGCCGCCTTCCGCATCATGATCGAAACGGGGCTGCTGCCGGCCGGTGCCCTGCAACTGATTGTGGGCTCCACGGGTGACCTGTTCGATCATCTGACGGGACAGGATGTCGTGTCCTTCACCGGGTCGGCCGAAACGGCGGCCAAGCTGCAGAACCATCCCGTCATTGCGCGCGAAGGCGTGCGCTTCGTGGCCGAACGTGACAGCCTGAACGCCGCCATCCTGGGCCCCGACGCTTTGCCCGACAGCCCGGAATTCGCGCTGTTCGTGAAGGAAGTGGCCCGCGAAATGACGGTGAAGGCCGGGCAGAAATGCACGGCCATCCGCCGCGCCCTGGTGCCGGCCGCGCTGATCGATGCGGTACAGGAGGCGCTGATCGCCACCCTGTCCAAGGTGAAGGTCGGCAATCCCACAACAGAGGGCATCACCATGGGCGCCCTGGTCGGCCGCTCACAGCTGGCCGATGTGCGGGACAAGGTGGCGCTGCTGTCGCGCGAAGCCCGCATTGTCCATGGCGATACCGGGCCGGTTGCCGGCGCCGATGAACGCGGTGCCTTCCTGGCGCCCGTGCTGCTGCGCTGCGACGATCCGGATGCGGCCGAGCTGCTGCACGAGGTGGAGGCGTTCGGCCCCGTGGCCACGCTGATGCCCTATCGCGACATTGCCCATGCCGTCGCCATCGCCAACCGGGGCAAGGGTTCGCTCGCCCTGTCCATCGTCACCCATGATCCGGCGGTGGCGCAGGAACTGTTGCTGGGCGTGGGGTCCTTCCATGGCCGCATCCATTTCCTGAACCGCGACTGCGCCAAGGAGTCCACCGGTCACGGCTCGCCGCTGCCCGGTCTGGTGCATGGCGGTCCCGGCCGTGCCGGCGGGGGCGAGGAACTGGGCGGCATCCGCGGCGTGAAGCACTACATGCAGCGCACGGCCCTGCAGGGCTCGCCCGACATGCTGTCCGCCCTGGTCGGGTCCTGGCTGCCGGGCACCAGCCGACAGGAAGGCGAACGCCATCCCTTCCGTCTGCGCTTTGGTGAACTGCCCATCGGCTATTCGATCAAGACCGCGTCGCGCACCATCAGCCTGGACGATATCGAACATTTCGCCCATTTCACGGGCGACACGTTCTATGCCCACATGGACGAGGAAGCGGCCAAGGCCAGCCCTATTTTCGGCGGGCGCGTGGCCCATGGCTATCTGATCCTGTCCTTTGCCGCCGGCCTGTTCGTCGATGCCCCGCCGGGCCCGGTGCTGGCCAATTACGGGCTTGAATCCTTGCGCTTCATCAAGCCCGTGAAGCCCGGCGACAGCATCCAGGCCGTGCTGACCGCCAAGGAAAAGAGTGCCAAGAATGCCGAGATGGGCGAGGTGCGCTGGAACGTGGCGGTCACCAACCAGGATGGCGAACTGGTCGCCAATTACGACCTGCTGACCATGAACGCGATGTGAGGAACAGCCCCCACGGGAGCGGAGCTATCCCGCCCCGCAGGGGCCAAACAATTGCGTACTGATCGCCCTTGCCGCCTGTTCCATCAGCGGGCGCAGGGCGGCCAGCCGTTCTTGTGTCATCTTCGCCGCCCGCGCGCTGGCGGACAAGGCGGCACAGACCCCGCCCTTGCCGTCATGGATGGGCACGGCCAGACAGCGCAGGCCGGCCAGGATCTCCTCATCATCCACGGCCCAGCCGCGCTGACGCACGGACAGCAGTTCGCTGCGCAGCAGGGCCGGTTCGGTGATGGTCTGCGGGGTCAGCGGCACGAAGCTGCCGGCCGCCAGATATTGTTCGCGCGCGCCATCCGGCAGATGGGCCAGCAGCACCTTGCCGATGCCCGAACAATAGGCTTCCAGCTGCATGCCTTCGGTGGAGAACAGCTTCTCCCGCCCGAAAGATTGCTTGACCAGATATGTGACCATCTCCCCGTCAAAGACGCCCAGATGCACGCTGGCCCGTGCCTGGCGTGCCAGATCGGTCACAATGGGCCGCCCCACGGCGACCAGCAGATCCTCCATGTGCAGGTCCGCCGTCAGCCGCAGCAGCGCCGTGCCCAGGCAGTAGCGCCCCCGGCCCAGCCGGATCAGATAATTCTGATCGACCAGCACCTGGGCCAGCCGGTGCAGCGTGGACAGCGGCACCCCCAGCTCATCCGCCGCCGCCGCCAGCGAACAGACCTTCTCCCGCGCCACCAGCGGCAGCAGGGTCAGCGCCTTTTCCAGAAGGCCGGGGGTGGGGGGCATGGGACGGTTCCCTGGTTAGCGTTTGTCTGGCCTCGGTTGAATGACCCTTTTTCCGTCATCCCGGCGAAAGCCGGGACCCAGGGGCCACAGGCTCAACCCTCAACACTGCGTCGATCAAAGCTGACGATCGGTCGGGCGCTTGGCCCCTGGGTCCCGGCTTTCGCCGGGATGACGGGAGAGAGCGGAAGCCGGGATGGCATGCCCCCAAACCTACCCCCAACTCCCACCCAATGGCAATTACCGACCCCCACAAATTTGCCCCGGCCTGCGACCGCCCCTATCGTCCGTCCTGTCGGTCGCGGCGTCCGTCCGCCGACCGGACATTCGAGATGTGAAGGGAGGGCAGCGTGGGCAAGATCAAGGCTGCGATCATCGGGTCGGGTAATATCGGCACCGACCTGATGATCAAGATGGTCAAATATCCCAGGAACATGGAACTGGTGGCCGTTGTCGGCATCGACGCGGCGTCCGAAGGGCTGGCGATGGCGCGCGACCGCGGCATCACCACGACGCATGAGGGGCTGGAGGGCTTGCGCGCCCTGCCGGTGTACCCGGAGATCGACATCGTTTTCGACGCCACCTCGGCCTATGCGCACAGGGTGCATGATGCGGCGCTGCGCGCCGATGGCAAGAAGGTGATCGACCTGACGCCCGCCGCCATCGGCCCCTTTGTCGTGCCGCCGGTCAACCTGGAGACCAATCTGGGCGAGGGCAATGTCAATATGGTGACCTGCGGCGGGCAGGCGACCATTCCCATGGTCGCGGCCGTGTCCAGCGTCGCCAAGGTGCATTACGCCGAAATCATCGCCTCGGTGGCGTCCAAATCGGCCGGCCCCGGCACCCGCGCCAATATCGATGAATTCACGCGCACGACGGCCAATGCCATCGAAAAGGTGGGCGGGGCCACGCGCGGCAAGGCCATCATCATCCTGAACCCGGCCGAACCGCCCATGATCATGCGCGACACGGTCTTCACCCTGTCCGAAGGGGCGGATGAGGAGACGATCCGCGCCGCCGTGAAGGCCATGGTGGCAAAGGTCCAGGCCTATGTGCCGGGCTACCGCCTGAAGCAGGAGGTGCAGTTCGAACGCTATGGCGACAATAACCGCCTGAAGATCCCCGGCCAGGGCGAATTCACGGGCATCAAGACCTCCATCTTCCTGGAGGTGGAGGGGGCCGGCGACTATCTGGCCACATATTCCGGCAATCTGGACATCATGACGGCGGCAGCCAAGGCCACGGGCGACATGCTGGCCCTGAAGATCAGCGAACGGAGGAAGGCGGCATGACCAGCTTCAATCCCGTGACGGACAAGCTTTATATCCAGGACGTGACCCTGCGTGATGGCATGCATGCCATCCGCCACATGTACGGGCTGGACCATGTGAAGGCCATTGCCCAGGCGCTGGACCGCGCCGGCGTGGACGCGATCGAGGTGGCGCATGGCGACGGGCTGAACGGCGCCAGCTTCAATTACGGCTTCGGCGCCCATACCGACTGGGAATGGCTGGAGGCGGTGGCGTCCGTGCTGACCCGGTCGGTGCTGACTACCCTGATCCTGCCGGGCGTGGGCACGGCGGATGAACTGCGCCGCGCCTATGATCTGGGCGTGCGCTCGGTGCGCGTGGCCACGCATTGCACGGAAGCCGACGTTTCCAAACAGCATATCGGCATCGCCCGCGACCTGGGCATGGATGTGGCCGGCTTCCTGATGATGAGCCACATGATCGAGCCCGACCGGCTGGCGGGTCAGGCCCGGCTGATGGAAAGCTATGGCGCGCAGTGCGTCTATGTCACCGACAGCGGCGGGGCGCTGGACATGGATGGGGTGCGCGACCGTCTGCGCGCCTATGACAAGGTGCTGAAGCCGGAAACGCAGCGCGGCATCCATGCCCACCATAATTTGTCGCTGGGCGTGGCCAATTCCCTGGTCGCGGCCCAGGAAGGGGCCGTGCGCATTGATGCCAGCCTGACCGGCATGGGGGCGGGGGCCGGCAATGCCCCCCTGGAAGTGTTCATCGCCGCGGCCGACCGCAAGGGCTGGAGCCATGGCTGCGATGTGAACGCCCTGATGGACGCGGCCGAGGATCTGGTGCGGCCGCTGCAGGACCGTCCGGTCCGCGTGGACCGGGAGACCTTGGCGCTGGGTTATGCCGGGGTCTATTCCAGCTTCCTGCGCCATGCGGAAAAGGCGTCGGCCGAATATGGCATCGACACCCGCGCCATCCTGGTCGAACTGGGCCGCCGCAAGATGGTGGGCGGACAGGAAGACATGATCGTCGACGTGGCGCTGGACCTGCTGAAACAGGGCCAGGGCAAGGCGGCGTGAGGGAAGGGGGCTGGGGCGGCCGATGCCGCCCCAGCCGACCCCTCATCCACGCTTGCCCAATTCCGCCAGCGCCTCGTCCAACCCGATGACATCGGCGTACTTGGCGTTCAGGTCGAACAGGTTGCTCTCATGCACGCGGGCGTCGCGGTCGCCCACGGCCTCGCGCACCACCAGCGGCACGAAACCGTTCTGACAGGCATCCAGGGCGGACGCGCGGACGCAGCCGGACGTGGACAGGCCGGAGATCAGCAGCGTGTCGATGCCGCTGGAGGTGAGCGTGGAGGCCAGCGAGGTGCCGAAAAAGGCGCTGGCATATTGCTTGGTGATGACGGGTTCGCCATCGGCCGGGGTCAGGCCGTCGGCAAAGGCGGCCCAGTGCGGATGCAGGCCGCGTTCAAAACAGGACAGCGCCTTCACCTTGCGGAAGAACACACCGCCATCCACGCCGCCCGGCGTGTAGGCGACATTGGTGTGGAAGACCGGAATGCCGGCCTTGCGCGCGGCCCCCAGCAGGGTAACCGCCCCTTCCAGCGCCTTTTCCACCCCGGCATAAAGCGGGCAGGACTTATCCAGATAGGCATTCACGAAGTCGATGATCAGCAGGGCGGGGCGCTTGCCCCAGCCCAGCCGATTGCCGAACCCGGCTTGCGCATAATCGGCATTCAGATCGATGGTCATGTCAGATGATCCCGGCTTCTTTCAATTCGTTCAGCCGGGCGTCGTCCAGACCCAAAAGGCCGCCCAGCACATCCAAAGTATGCTCGCCCAGTTCGGGGCCGGGATGAACCACGCCGCCCGGCGTGTCCGACAGGCGGGGAGCGACATTCTGCATGGCCAGTTGCCCGAAAGCCGGGTGCGCCACACGGATGATGTTCTGCCGCGCCTTGAAATGCGGGTCCTCCATCATGTCGGGTGCGCGATAGATGCGGCCCGCCGGCACGCCGAACTTTTCCAGCAGCTCCGACAGGGGGCCTGCATCGATGGTGCGGGTCCAGTCGGCGATCAGATCGTCCAGTTCCTGCTGCACGGCGCCGCGCGCCGAATGGGTGGCATAGCGCGGATCGGTCGCCAGTTCCGGGCGGCCCATGGCGTCGGCCAGCCGCTTAAACACCGTGTCCTGGTTGGCGGCGATCAGCAGCATCAGCCCGTCGCGCGTGGGATAGACATTGCTGGGCGCGACATTGGGCAGGATGGGGCCCGTGCGTTCGCGGATATAGCCGGTCTGGTCATATTCGCTGACCAGGCTTTCCATCATGGCCAGCACCGCCTCATAAATGGCGCTGTCCACCACCTGGCCGCGGCCCGTGCGTTCCCGCGCATGGATGGCCATCAGCGTGCCGAGTGCTGCATAGGTGGCGGCCAGGCTGTCGCCGATGGAAATGCCCATGCGCGAGGGGGCCGTGGACGGGTCACCCACGACATAGCGCAGCCCGCCCATGGCTTCCCCGATGGAGCCATAACCGGCCTGCGATGAATAGGGGCCGGTCTGTCCGAAGCCCGTGACGCGCACCATCACCAGCCTGGGATTGATCTTGGACAGGACATCATAGCCCAGGCCCCAGCGTTCCATGGTGCCGGGGCGGAAATTCTCGATCAGGATGTCGGATTGGGCCACCAGATCGCGCACGATCTGCTGTGCCGCCTTTTCGCGCAGGTTGAGGGTCACCGACTTCTTGTTGCGGGCGACGACGGGCCACCAGAGCGACTTGCCATGCGGCTTTTCCCGGCCCCATTCGCGCATCGGGTCGCCGCTGCCGGGCTGTTCCAGCTTGATCACTTCGGCCCCGAAATCGGCCAGCAGCTGACCGCAGAAAGGGCCGGCCAGCAACTGGCCCATCTCGATCACGCGCAGGTCCGTCAGGGGGCCCTGGCGCTTTGCCACCGTGCCTGCGCCGTCCTTGGCTTCGATGCCCTGGTCCGTCACCGTCTTCTCCCGATCAATGTATACATATGTTTCGCATGGCGCGCCGGTGGCCGATTTGGGCAATCCGGCTGGAATTCCGCCAAAGCATGCACATATTAAGGGGTGATGGCAAGAGGCGGAGCGCGCCGTTCTGGCAATTCAAAGCCTCTTGTCAGGTCTGCTTCTGGCATGGTTGTATACATTTACGGATGGCGGCGACCGGAGTGGCGGGTGCTGCCTGCGCGCCGGAACAAGGATAGAGAGCCGATGCTTTCCCAGGTCCAGATCGTCGAGGTCAGCCCCCGCGACGGCTTGCAGAATGAAGCCACGCCCGTGACCACCGATCAGAAGGTGGAACTGATCAACCGCGCCATCGCGGCCGGCGCCAAGCGGATTGAGGTGACCAGCTTCGTCAACCCCAAGCGCGTGCCACAGATGGCCGATGCCGAAGCCGTTCTGGCGGCCCTGCCCAGGGATAACGGTGTCTCCTATATCGGCCTGGCCCTGAACGGGCGGGGTTTCGACCGGGCGCTGGCAGCCGGTGCGTCGGAGGTCAATTACGTCCTGGTCGCGTCCGACACTTTTTCCCGGCGCAATAATGGCGCGCCCACGCTGGAAACGCTGGGGGGCTGGGCCGAAGTGGCAGCCGCCGCCAAGGCCGCGAAAATCCCGACCAGCATCACCATAGGCGCCTCCTTCGGTTGCCCGTTTGAAGGCGAAGTGCCGGTGGCCCGCGTGGTAGAGGTGGCGCAGCGCGCGGCGGAGCATGGCGTGGATGAAATCGCCCTGGCCGACACGATCGGCGTGGCCAGCCCGGCCGATGTGGTGGAACGGTTCCGCGCCGTGGCCGAGGCCCTGCCCGGCATCCGCCTGCGCGCGCATTTCCACAATACCCGCAATACCGGCATCGCCAATGCCTATGCCGCCGTGTCGGTGGGGGTGGGCGTGCTGGACAGTTCGCTGGGCGGCATTGGCGGCTGTCCCTTCGCGCCGGCCGCCACGGGCAATATCCCCACCGAAGATCTGGTCTATATGCTGAACCGCATGAAGATCGACACGGGCATCGACCTGGCCGCCGCCATCGATGCCGCCAGATGGCTGGAAGGGATCATCGGCCGCACCAATCCGGCCATGCTGGGCCGCGCCGGCATCTTCCCGCCGGCCGTGAAAAAGGAATAGCGGCGGGAAAAATCCACGCCGCGTGAAAAAGCAAAAGAACATTCGGGAACAGGAGTTTTAGAATGGCCTACAGGCTTGGCGTGGACGTAGGCGGGACCTTCACGGACCTGCTGCTGATCGAGGATGAGACGGGTGAAACCTTTCGCGACAAGGTGCCGTCCACCCCGCACGACCCTTCCGTCGCCGTCGTCACCGGCACCCTGAAAATCTGCGCCAAGGCGGGCATCGACCCGAAGGATGTGCAGCTTTTCATGCATGGCACCACGGTCGCCACCAACACCGTGCTGACCAGCACAGGCGCGCGGGTGGGGCTGGTGACGACGGATGGCTACCGGCAGGTGCTGCACATCGCGCGCAGCTTCGTGCCGGGCGGTCTGGCCGGCTGGATCGTCTGGAACAAGCCGCCGCTGACGGCACCCCTGGAATGCACGGTGGAGGTGCCGGAACGCATCGGCGCCGACGGGTCTGTCGTCCGGCCCCTGGATGAAAACGCGCTGCGAGCCTCCCTGGAAAAGCTGAAGGGGGAGGGGATCGAGGCCCTGACCATCGCCTTCATCAATGCCTACCGCAATGACGCGCATGAGGTGCGGGCCGGCGAGATCGCGCGGGAGATTTTCCCCGACCTGCCCGTGTCGCTGTCGTCGGAAGTGCTGCCGGAGATGCAGGAATATGAACGTGCCCTGACCACGGTCGCCAATTCCTATGTCCGCCCGCGCGTCGCCAACTATGTGCGCAACCTGAAGGCCGAATTGAACAAGGCCGGCATGAACGGGCAGATGAACCTGCTGCGCTCCGACGCCGGTCTGATGAGCTTTGAAAAGGCCCAGGACCATCCCGTCAACCTGTTGATGAGCGGGCCTGCCGGCGGTGTGGCCGGCGCGCTGTGGGTTTGCGGCAAGTCGGGGTTCAAGAATCTGCTGACCGTCGATGTCGGTGGCACCTCGACCGACGTCGCCCTGATTGAAAATGGTCAGCCGCGTCTGGCGCGGGAAACCGAATGCGGTGACCTGAAGGTGCGCGCCACCTCGCTGGATATCCGCACGGTGGGGGCCGGCGGCGGCTCCATCACCTTTGTGCCGGATCTGACCAAGGCGCTGCGCGTCGGCCCGGCATCGGCCGGTGCCGTGCCGGGTCCCGTCTGCTATTCCCGCGGTGGCGACAAACCCACCGTCACCGACGCCAATGTCGTGCTGGGCTATCTGCCCGAAGAATTGCTGGGCGGCACCATGCGCCTGGACCGGCCGGCCGCGGCGGCTTCCGTGCAGAACATCGCCGACACGCTGGGCATCGGTCTGGCGGCCGCCGCCAACGGCATCTATTCCATCGCCAATGAGACGATGATGGGCGCCCTGCGCCTGATCTCCGTCCAGCAAGGGTACGATCCGCGTGATTTCGCGCTGGTGGCCTTTGGCGGGGCGGGGCCGCTGCATGCCAATGCGCTGGGCAAGCTCTTGGGCAGCTGGCCCGTCATCGTGCCGCCCAGCCCCGGCGTGCTCTGCGCCTTTGGCGACGCCACCACGCGCCTGCGCGCCGAACGCGCCAAGTCCGTGGGCAAGATTTTCGCCGACGTGACCAATGGCGATGTCGCCGGCCTGCTGGCCGACCTGCGCGCCGCCGTCGCCCGCGAACTGCTGGCCGAGGGGGTGGCGGAGGCGGATCAGGAAATCAGCTTTGAAGCCGGCGTCCGCTATTCCGGTCAGGCGTTTGAGGTGTCGCTGCCCGTGGCGCTGGACGGGTTCGCCGAGGGCGGGCTGGAAGCGCTGGCCGCGTCCTTCGACAAGGAGCATGAGCGGCTTTTCACCTTCTGCCTGGACAGCGACCGCGAGTTGGTGACCGTGCGCGCCACGGCGCTGGGCAAGGCATCCGCCATCCGCCTGGAGAAACTGCCGCGCGGCGATGGCGACCCGGCGGCGGCCAAGGTCCGCGACCATGCGATCTGGGCCGATGGGGCCGAACATCCGGCCGTCATTTACGATCGGGCCAAGCTGAAGGCCGGTGACTTTATCAAAGGTCCCGCCATCATCTGCGAAATGGACAGCACGACGGTGCTGCTGCCCGACCATGGGGCGGAGGTTGACGATTACGGGCTGATCCTGATCCGCCCGCTCGCCACCGCCTGACGACACTTCTGGAAAGAGGGACAGACCCATGGTTGCCACGATCATCGAAACCAATCCCACCCCGTTCCAGAAGGTCGCCATCGACCCGATTACGCTGGACATCATTGAAAACGCCCTGCGCAATGCGCGGGCGGAAATGGATGCCACCCTGTTTCGCACGGCCATGTCGCCCGGCATCCGCGAACAGGGCGACGCCTTCCCCCTGATTGCCAACAACGAAGGCAAGATGGTGGTGGGGCAGTTCGGCTCCTTCCTGGGCGGCTTCCTGAAGAACTACAAGGGCACGATCGAGGAAGGGGACGTCATCTGGTTGTCCGATCCCTATTCGGTCGAAGGCGCCATCAGCCATCTGAATGACTGGCTGGTGATCCTGCCCGTGTTCAAGGATGGCAAGCTGGTCGCCTGGACCTGCCATTTCGGCCATCAGACCGATGTCGGCGGCAAGGTGCCGGGCAGCCTGCCCACCGACGCCACCAGCATCTTCCAGGAAGGCATCCGCATCCCGCCCGTGAAGCTGTACCGCAAGGGCGTGCTGAACGAGGATCTGCTGGAACTGGTCCTGAACAATACCCGCACACGGGACTGGTGCCGGTCGGACCTGAACGCCATCATCGCGTCCTGCCGCATCGCCGCCCGCCGCGTGACGGAACTGTGCAGCCGTTTCGGGACCGAGACGTTCGTTTCCGCGACGGGAGAGTTGCTGGAGCGGAACAAACGCGCCATGGCCAAGCTGATCGAAACCTCGATCAGCACGGACAAGGTCAGCTTTGAGGATTATATCTGCGACGATGGTCGCGGCTATGGCCCCTACAGGCTGCGCGCCACCATGTGGCGGGAGGGGGAGAAGGTCATTCTGGACTGGGAAGGCACCTCGCCCCAGTCGGAAAGCTCCATCAATTTCTACCTGAATGAAAACATGCTGAAGATGTTCTTCGGCATCTACATGATCATGGTGTTCGACCCGCAGATCCTGTTCAATGACGGTTTCTATGATCTGGTGGAAACGCGCATCCCGGAAGGGTCGCTGCTGAAGCCGAAATATCCCGCCGCCCTCTCCTGCCGCACCCATGGCATCGGCCGCGTGTTCGACGTGCTGGGGGCCTTGCTGGGCCAGCGCACGCCGGAATTCCTGAACGCGGCCGGCTTCTCCTCCTCCCCGCATCTGATGCTGTCGGGCAGCTATCGTGGGTCGGGCAAATATTATCAGCTGTTCCAGATCGGGTTCGGCGGCATTCCGGGCCGTCCCTTCGGCGACGGGCCGGACGGGCATTCGCTGTGGCCCAATTTCACCAATGTGCCCAACGAGTTCCTGGAAGCCTATTTCCCGCTGCGCATTGAGCGGTACGAGACCATTCCCGACAGCGGGGGGCCGGGCCTGCACCGCGGCGGCAATGGCGTGCGCATCGCCTATCGCTTCCTGGAACCGGGCGCCATCGCCATCCATGACGATCGCTGGTTCACCTATCCCTGGGGGGTGAATGGGGGCGAGCCGGGCTGGCGGTCGCGCCGTGTGCTGATCCGCGCCGACGGGACGGAAAAGGTGCTGGCCGCCAAGATCGACGATATCCAGGTCCGCCCCGGCGACCTGCTGATCTTCGACACCTGGGGCGGTGGCGGCTGGGGCGACCCGCTGGCCCGCGATCCGTCCCTGGTGGCGGCCGATGTGAAGCGCGGGCTGGTCACGGCGGACGGGGCCAAGCGCTATGGCGTCATCCTGGCCGCGGACGGGTCGGTGGACAGCTTTGCCACCGACAGCCTGCGCGCCAGCCTGCGCAAGGTCCGCGGTGAGGCAGGCCTGTTCAATTTCGGCGGCAGCATCGAGGAGTTGCGCGAACGCTGCGTGGCCGATACGGGGCTGCCGGCGCCTGTTGATCCGTCGCAGCAGGAAAGTGTTCGGGCCGCGTGATACCAATACCGGAAAGTTCCGACCTGTGGTCGGCACTTTCCGGCCCTGGTATTATACCGGCTGACCTGCCACCCTGAGCTTGCGCAGACGATCAGGCGCCTGCGCAAGCTCAGTCGGTGGACAAGCATGGGTGCGATTGCGGTCAGGCCGGCTTGGACGCGGCCTTCAGCTGGTCGGCCCCAGCCCAGATGCGGCCACCGATGCCGGTGCCGATGGCCGCGACCGACGGCGTGACCACCACCCTTCCATAAAGACCGCAGCGGAAATAGGGATCACCGCTCATCAGCGTGTCGACATCGGCGCGGTCGGCCGCCTTCAGGATGAACATGGAACCGACAAAGCCCTTGCCGTCATCGGTGCGCATCGGACCCGCCACGATATAGCGGGTCCAGTTGGCTTCCATATGGGACAGGTGGCCCTGCATGAACTCGTCACGCAAGGCCAGCGCCTTGGCCGCATCGTCAATGTCATAGGCCAGAACCAGGAAGGTCGGGCTGTCGATGCGGGGGACCTGGGGGGGATGGGTAGGCAGATCGTTCATCTTGGGCCTCACAGATCCAGGACCATCTTGCCGAAATTGCCGCCATCCATCAGGCGGACCAGCGCGGCCGGCGCGCCTTCCAGGCCGGCAATATGTTCTTCGCGCACCACCACCTTGCCATCGCGCACCAGCGGGGCCACGCGCTTGCGGAAGCCGGCCAGCTCATTCCAGTAATCATAGACCACCAGCCCTTCCATGGTGGCGCGGAACTTGATCAGCGGCACCAGGTTGGGGCCGGGCAGGGGGGTGGCGGCCTTGTACTGTTCCATCACGCCCACCAGCACGACGCGGGCATTCAGCGCCAGCTGCGGCAGGACACCTTCCAGGATGCGGCCGCCGACGCCGTCATAATAGCAGTCGATGCCATCGGGGCAGGCCTTGCCCAGGGCGGCGACCCAGTCCGGGTCGCGATGGTCGATGCAATCGTCAAAGCCCAGCACGTCCTTGGCATAGGCGCATTTCTGCGGCCCGCCGGCGATGCCCACGACGCGCGCACCCATGCGCTTGGCCAGCTGCCCGGCCGTGGCGCCGACGGGGCCCGTGGCGGCCGACACCACGAACGTGTCGCCGGGAATGGGCTTCAGCACGCGCACCGTGCCGGCCCAGGCCGTCAGGCCCGGCATGCCCAGCACGCCCAGCAGCGCCGTGGCCGGCACGCCGTCCAGCAGGCTGATCTTCTGCGCGGCGGTGGACAGCGGACCCTGCGGCACACCGGCCGGCGGCACGTCCAGCACGGCGAATTTCTGCCAGCCGGCGCGGCAGGTCACCCGGTCGCCCACGGCGTAATCCGGGTGCTGGCTTTCAATGATGGTGGCCACCGCCTCGCCCGGCACCACGGCGTCCAGCGAGACGCCGCCCGACAGGTGGCGGCCGCGCAGGGCGCTGGCGATATAGGGGTCGAGCGAGACATGATCGACACGCACCAGCACCTGTCCCGGTCCCGGAACGGGCATCGGCGCCTCTTCCAGGCGGAAATCCTCCAACACGGGGACAAGGCCGACCGGACGGGCCAGCACGATGCGCTGATTCATGGAAAAGGTCCTTTGTTTGTGCGCGACAACAGGCTTGCAATTGGTATAATGATATACCATTCATTCCAGGCAAGCGCTATTCCCATTTCCATCGTCTGGCGGAGGAATCCCGGCATGTCCACGCGCATCATCGCCCTGTTCAACCTGAAGCCCGGCGTCGATCGCGCCGCCTATGAGGAATGGGCGCGCACCGTCGATCTTCCCACGGTCAATGGTCTGGCTTCCATCCAGGAATTCACCGTCTTCCGCTCCGCCGGCCTGCTGGGCAGCGATGCCGCCCCGCCGTACCAGTATATCGAGATCGTGGACGTGGCCGACATGGACCAGTTCGGAAAGGATATCGCGACGGAGACGATGGGCAAGATCGCCGCCCATTTCCAGTCCATCGCCGATGTCACCTTCATCCTGACCGAAAAGCTGGGCTGAGGGGGCGTCGCCATGGCTGAAGGCAAGCGTTTCGCGGGCAAGGTCGCCGTCGTCACGGGATCGGGCCGGGCCAAGGGGCTGGGCGAGGCCATTGCCCGCCGGCTGGCGGCCGATGGCGCGTCCATCGTGCTGTCCGATATCGGCAAGTCGGCCGACGCCGCCACGCCCGACAGCATGATCGGTGGCCTGTCGGAGATGCAGCAGCTGGCCGCCAGTATCACCGCCGATACCGGCGCGCGGGTGGAGACCTTCACCTGCGACGTGCGCGATCTGGCCCAGATGCGGGCCATGGCCGCCTTTGCCGTGGAAAAGCTGGGCGGGCTGGACATCTGGGTCAATAATGCCGGCATCGGCTATATCATGAAGCCGCTGCTGGAACTGGAAGCGGCCGAATGGCAGGCCGTCATCGACGTGAACCTGACCGGCTGCTTCAACGGCATCAAGGCCGCAGCGGAAGTGATGGTGCCGGCGGCCAAGGGCGGGCGCATCATCAATATCGCCAGCCAGGCCGCCAAGTCGGGCTTTCCGTTCGCCGCCGGCTATTGTTCGTCCAAGCATGGTCTGGTCGGGCTGGTGCGCTCCACGGCCATCGAGCTGGGCCGCCACCAGATCACGGTCAACAATGTCTGCCCCAACCATGTGACCACGGGCCTGGGCGCCTGGCAGAATGAATATTTCAGCCAGAAGCTGGGCCTGTCGCTGGAAGCCTATCTGGAAGGGATGAAGAACCGCATCCCCATGGGCCGCCCCGGCGTTCCCGAGGACACCGCCAACGCCGTCGCCTTCCTCTGCTCCGACGATGCCCGCTATATCACGGCGGAAAGCATGAATGTGTCGGGCGGCGAGGAGCCGCATTGAGGGGGGCTTTCCCCTGACGCTGTCGATTTCACTTTTCTCCCGTCATCCCGGCGAAAGCCGGGACCCAGGATCATAGGATCAACCGAAGACGCAGCTTCGATCAAAGCTGCTGAAAGGTCGGGCGTTTGGCCCCTGGGTCCCGGCTTGCGCCGGGATGACGGGAGGATGGCTTCTTTCACCCCACCCACCCCCGGAGTTCCCGCCCATGTCCGCACCCGCCGATTTCACCTGGCCCAATGGCGCGAAGCTGGCCCTGTCCATCGTTGTGAACGTGGAAGAAGGGGCGGAGCATAATATCCGCGACGGCGACAAGGGGCCGGAGCCGCTGGACGAACTGTCGGTGCATGTGGCCAAGCCCATCCGCATCCACGGCAATGAAAGCAATTACCAGTACGGCATCAAGGCCGGCGCCCCGCGCGTCCTGCGCCTGCTGAAGGAATATGGGGTGGAGGGGACCTTCACGGCAGCCGCCGTCGCCCTGGAACGCGCGCCGCATCTGGCGGCCGAGATTGTGGCCCAGGGGCACGAGATCTGCTGCCACGGCCATCGCTGGACCCACCAGTTCTGGATGAAGGAAGACCGGGAGCGGCAGTTCATCCGCGATGGCTTGCAGTCCATCGAGACGACCACCGGCACGCGGCCCATCGGCTGGCTGTCGCGCTATCTGCACACGGACGTCACCCGCCGCCTGCTGGCGGAAGAGGGCGTCTTCTATCACATGGATGACTATTCCGACGATTTCCCCTTCTGGGATCAAGTCCAGATGGAAGATGGCACGACCAAACCCATGGTCATCATGCCCTATGCCATCGACAGCAACGACATGAAGTTCTGGCTGGCCCCGGCGCTGACCCCGCGCGACTGGACCCAATATGCCATCGACAGTTTCGACTGGCTGTATCGGGAGGCGCAGCAGGAAGGGGCGCGGATGATGAGCCTGGGCCTGCATCTGCGCATCATCGGCCGTCCCGGCCGCATCGGCGCCTTCCAGGCCTTCCTGGATCATGTGAAGCGCCACCCCGACGTCTGGGTCACCAGCCGCGCCAACATCGCCAAGGCCTTCGCGGCGGCCGTGCCGGCGCCGTAAGTCGGGCGTTCCGCGCTTCTCCCCCCCGTCATCCCGGCGGAAGCCGGGACCCAGGGGCCAAGCGCCCGACCTATCGGCAGCTTCCATCGACGCAGCATCGACGGTTATTCCTATGATCCTGGGTCCCGGCTTTCGCCGGGATGACGGGGGAGGAGCCTGCCACCCCACTCCCCCCCAAAAACAATCCACCGCTTCCCCACCCCGCCCCTTGACGGGGCTTTCTTTTCCCCTAATATGTCCGGACAAATAGATTTCGAGGATCGCCATGGCGGAACGCTCTTTGTTGTTCGTGCCCGGTTCCAAGCCCGACCGGTTCGGCAAGGCGCTGGCTGCCGGGGCTGACATCACCTGTATCGACCTTGAAGATTCGGTGGCGCCCGAGGGCAAGGCGGCGGCCCGTGCCGCGGCCCTGTCCTTCATTGCCGAACAGGGGGCGCCCGCCGGCCTGTGGCTGCGCATCAATCCGGTGCGCAGTGCCGTGGGTCTGGCCGATCTGCTGGCGGTGCTGGACAGTGCCGCCGGCCCCACGACCCTGATGCTGCCCAAGCTGTCGGACCCGGCCGATCTGGCCCTGGTGGATGAGGTTGTGGGCGAAAGGCCGCTGCGGCTGGTGCCGCTGATCGAAACGGCGGCCGGTCTGCGCAACGCCGCCGCCATCGCCAAGGCACCGCGCGTTTCCGCCATCCTGTTCGGGGCCGTCGATCTGTCGGCGGAACTGGGCTGCACGCTGGATTGGGAACCGCTGCTCTATGCCCGCTCCACCCTGGTCGCGGCGGCGGCCGAAGGCGGGATCGGCCTGCTGGATGTGCCGTCCATCGATGTGGCCGACCTGGAGGGCTTGCGGGCCAGCACGGCGCGGTCAAAGGCGCTGGGCTTTACGGGCCGCGCCTGCATCCACCCGTCGCAGGTGCCCGTGGTGAACGAGGTCTACACGCCGACGGCGGCCGAGATTACCCGCGCAAACCGCGTGGTGGACGCGTTCGCAGCCGCCAGCGGCGGGGTGGCCCTGCTGGACGGCAAACTGATCGAATTGCCCGTGGTGCGGGCGGCCCGGCGCGTGCTGGCCGCCGCCGGGGTCTGATGAAGGGACAAGGTAAAATGGTGCAGAACTGGAAGGAAGTCGGCCCGAACCGCTATCGCGAGACGTTCGGCCGCTATTTCGAGGATTTCCATGTCGGTGACATCTATGAGCACCGCCCCGGCAAGACCGTCACCGAATATGACAACCACCTGTTCACGCTGCTGACGCTGAACACGCATCCGATGCATTTCGATGCGGAATTCGCCAAGGCGTCCGAGTTCAAGCAGAACCTGGTGGTCAGCCCCTATACGCTGGCGCTGCTGATCGGCATGAGCGTCACCGACGTGTCCCAGAAGGCCATCGCCAATCTGGGCATGGACGAGGTGAAGTTCAGCGCCCCCGTCTTCCATGGCGATACGCTGTATGGCGAAAGCGAAGTGCTGGCCAAGCGCGTGTCGGAGAAGCGCCCCAACCAGGGCATCGTCACCATCCGCACCATCGGCAAGAACCAGAACGGCGTCACCGTCTGTTCGTTCAAGCGCAACATGCTGATCCCCTTCCGTGGCCATGCCGTGGAAGACCGGGTCGAAAATTACTGATCCCAGCCGGAGCCAGAGACCATGAGCACGCCCCACCCCGGCATCCACGCCGATGATGAAGCCGCCATTCTGGACAGCATTGAACGCTGGCTGGCCCGCGAAGTCCGCCCCGTGGCGGAAAAGCTGGAACATGACGACATCTACCCGATCCAGCTGGTCGAGCAGATGAAGGAACTGGGCCTGTTCGGCGCTACCATCAGCCCGGAATTTGGCGGGCTGGGGCTGCCGGCATCCACCTATACCCGCATCGTCGCCCTGATCTCTGAGACCTGGATGTCGCTGACCGGCATCTTCAACAGCCATATCATGATGGCCACGGTGGTGGAGAAGTTCGGGACCCAGGCCCAGAAGGAATATTGGCTGCCCAAGTTCTGCGCCGGTGAAATCCGTGGCGGTCTGGGCTTGACGGAGGCCGATGCCGGCACCGATTTGCAGGCCATCCGCACCCGCGCCACCCGCACCGATCGCGGCACCTATATCGTCAACGGCACCAAGACCTGGATTTCCAACGGGATTGAGGGCGGGGCCGTGGCCCTGCTGGTCAAGACCGACCCCGAGGCGCAGCCGCGTCACAAGGGCATGTCCATGCTGATCGCGCCCAAGGTCGACCCCGATACGGGCAAGCGGCATGAAGGCTTCCGCACCGGCAAGAAGCTGGAAAAGCTGGGCTATAAGGGCATCGACAGCGCCGAGCTGATCTTCGAGGATTACGAGCTGGATGCCGAGCGGCACCTGGTCGGCGGGGTTGAAGGCAAGGGCTTCCTGATGGCCGTGGGCGGCCTGGAACTGGGCCGCATCAATGTCGCCTCGCGCGCTGTCGGCATCGCGCGGCGTGCCTTGAAGGAAAGCGTGGCCTATGCCCAGACCCGCCGCACCTTCGGCAAGCCCATTGGCGAACACCAGGCCATCCAGTTGAAGCTGGGCGAGATGGCGACCAAGGTCCGCGCGGCCGAACTGCTGGTCCAGGACGCGGCCGCCGCCTATGACCGGGGCGACCGCTGCGACATGGAAGCCGGCATGGCCAAATATTTCGCGTCCGAAACGGGCGTGGAGGTCACGCTGGAGGCCATGCGCATCTTCGGCGGCTATGGCTATTCCAAGGAATATCCGATCGAGCGCCTGTACCGCGACGCGCCGCTGATGTGCATCGGCGAAGGGACGAACGAGATGCAGCGCATCATCATCGCCAAGCAGATGATTGCGCGTCATCCGGTGTAGTCCCCCCTCCCGTCATCCCGGCGAAAGCCGGGACCCAGCGTGAGGCGCGGTCAGCGCCGACATGAGTCTTGTCGCGGCAGACGCCGCTCTACGCTGGGTCCCGGCTTTCGCCGGGATGACGGGGAAAAGTGTCTGCTGCTGATGTTTGCCCCAACGGAGACCCCCGTCCATGACCCGTCCCCTTTCCGGCATCCGCGTCGTCGCGGTGGAGCAATATGGCGCCGGGCCCTATGGCAGCATGCTGCTGGCCGATCTGGGTGCCACGGTGATCAAGGTGGAAAACGCCGCCACGGGCGGGGATGTCTCCCGCTCCACGGGGCCGCATTTCCTGGGTGACCAGGACAGCCAGTTCTTCCAGACCTTTTCCAAGGGCAAACAGTCGGCCAGCATCGACCTGAAGACCGCCGAGGGCCGCGCCGCCTTCAACGAGTTGCTGAAGGGCGCCGATGCGCTGATCAACAATCTGCGCGGCGACCAGCCCAAGAAGCTAGGCCTGACCTATGACGCGGTGAAGGCGATCAACCCGCGTCTGGTCTGTGCGCACCTGTCGGCCTATGGCCGTGGCAACAGCCGGGAAACCTGGCCCGGCTATGATTACCTGATGCAGGCAGAGGCCGGCTTCATGGCCCTGTCGGGCGAGCCGGATGCCCCGCCGACGCGGCTGGGCGTGTCCATGGTCGATTTCATGACCGGCACCATGATGGCGTTGGGCACCGTGTCGGCCATCCTGGGCGCCAAGGCGACGGGCGTGGGCTGCGACGTGGATGTGGCCCTGTTCGACACGGCCCTGCATCAGCTGTCCTACCCCGCCACCTGGTATCTGAATGCGGGCGACCAGATCACGCGCCTGCCGCGCGGCGCGCACCCGTCCATCGCCCCCAGCCAGTCGTTCAAAACGAAAGACGGCTGGGCCATGCTGATGTGCCAGACGCCCAAATTCTGGGAAGAATTCTGCCGCCGCGCGGGCCGTGCCGACCTGCTGGACCGCCCGGAATTCAAGGATATCCCCGCCCGCCGCGTGAACCGGCAATTGCTGTCCGACACGCTGGATGATGTGCTGTCGACCAAGACCACGGCGGAATGGCTGGAAATCCTGGGCGGGCATGTGCCGTTCGCGCCCATCACGACGCTGGATCAGGCGCTGGACAATCCGTTCGTGGCGGAGATCGGCATGGTGGAGACGGTGGAACATCCCGACGCGACGGACGGCAGCCTGCGCCTTCTGTCCTCGCCCATCCGTATCAATGGCGAGCGGCCAAAGGGTGTCCGCGCGCCCAAGCTGGGGGAGATGGGGCAATGAAGCTGGACGGCATCAAGGTGCTGGACCTGTCGGCCTTCCTGCCGGGTCCGCACATGACCATGATGATGGCCGACCACGGCGCCGACGTCATCATCGTCGAACCTGCCAATGGCACGGGCGAACCGACGCGGGAGATCGGGCAGAAGACGGCGGACGGGGTCACCGTCTGGTTCCGCAATATCGGGCGCGGCAAGCGGTCGGTGGCGCTGAACCTGAAGGACCCGGCCGATCACGCCATCTTTATGGATCTGGCGCGGGAAGCCGATGTGGTGGTGGAGGCATTCCGCCCCGGCGTGGTCACCCGGCTGGGCGTGGATTATGACGCCATCCGCGCCATCAATCCGGGTGTGGTCTATTGCTCCATCTCCGCCTTCGGCCAGTCGGGCAAATATGCGCACAAGCCCGCCCATGACATGACGGTGCAGGCGCTGGCGGGGCTGGTGGATTTCAACCGTGGTCTGACGGATGACAAGCCGGCCAGCCCCAACATGCCCGTGGCCGACATGGCCGCCAGCCTGATGGCGTTCTCCGGCGTGCTGATGGCGCTGCTGCGCCGGGCGACGACGGGCAAGGGCGATTATGTCGACCTGTCCATGTTCGACGCCGCACTCGCCTGGACGCCCAATGTCACCGGCCCGGTCTTTGCCGAGGATCGCCATCCGCCGGTCAAGGATATGCGCAGCTTCGGCGGGTCGGCCATGTACCACATCTATGAAACGGCCGATGCCCGTTTCCTGGTGCTGGGCGGGTCGGAGATCAAGTTTGCTGAAAACCTGCTGACGGCGCTCGGCCGCCCGGACCTGCTGCCGTTTGCCAAGAAGCAACCGGGACCGGACCAGGAACCCCTGCGCGCCTTCTTCAAGCAGACCTTCGCCACGCGCAGCCTGTCCGACTGGCAGGAATTCCTGCGCGGGGTCGATTGCTGCTGGGCGCCGGTGCGCAGCCTGAAGGACGCGTTCGACGACCCGTTCGTGGCCGAACGCGGCATGGTCCTGACCGATGCGGAAGGCTACCGCCATATCGGCGTGCCCATCCGCTTTGCCGATGAACCGGCACAGCCTTGTTTCGACCTGCCCGCCTTCGGGGACAAGTCGGCACGCTGGCGGTAGGCCGGCGCCTTGCGTCGAAACGTCATATCCATATCGGCGATTATTCCCCAACGACGCGCTGTACTTTGGCTATCGTGGCATTGGTCGGCTCTTTGAAGTCCGGCCAATGATAAGGAAGCAGCGTTCCCTGTTCCAATGTTTGGATATGTCGGATCGATAGCTGCTTCCAAAGGCTGGCAGTGGATCCGCAGTGATGGACAAGGCAGGTGAACATGATTGGCAACTTTAAAATCTCCACCCGGTTACGGGGGGCCTTTGGGATTCTGCTGGTCGCCATTGTCGGGCTCACCACCTATTCCTTTCTGTCCAACACCTCTTCGCGGGATCTGATCAAGGGCACGCTGCGCGCCAACAACAACCTGATGACCGCGTCGACCGCGGTGTCGGAGTTTCAGGCCGCGCGGCTGGAAGTCTGGCACTATCTGGCCGGCGGTGATGCCGGCGCACTGGACCGGCACAATGCGCTGATCGCGGAGGCGCTGCGCCGCATCGATGACAATCTGCCCAATGTCCTGGACCCAAGCCGGCAGCGGGAGCTGAGCGAGCTGACGGCGGGGCTGAAGGCGTTGGCGCCCGCCATCGACCGGATTCGCAACGCCCGGACCGGGGATGGCGCCGGGCTGAAGGCCGCCACGGATGAATGGACGGCGATCGCGGTGCGCGTGAACAAGGCCGGGACGGCGGCCGTCGCCGGCTTTGAAGCCAACAGCAACAAGCGCGCGGCCCAGGCCGTGGCCGACATGCAGACGGCGGTGCTGGTCGGTCTCAGCGTCGGGATTGTTCTGATCCTGGCGACCCTGGTTCTGGCCGTCGTGGTGACGCGCTCCATCGTCGTGCCGCTGGCGGCACAGGTGGCGACGGTGCGCCGTCTCGCGGCCTGCGACACCGAATGCACGGTGGAGGGGGTGGATCGCCGGGACGAGATCGGGACGCTGGCCCAGGCGCTGTCGGGCTGGCGCGCCTCCCTGCGGGAAGCAAAGCTGCGCGAGGAGCGGGAGCGCGACGACATCCACCAGCGCGACGCGCGTCAGCACCAGATCGACGACACGACCCGGCAATTCAATTCCGCCATTGCGGAGATGCTGAACCGCATCAAGCAGGTCGTGCAGCATCTGCACCATTCCGCCAATACCCTGTCGGCCAATGCCGAACAGACGCAGCGGCAGAGCGAGGCCGTGTCGCACGCCACCAGCGAGACCCAGGCCAATGTGGAGACGGTGGCCGCAGCCGGGACGGAGCTGATGACCTCCATCCAGGAAATCTCCCGCCAGGTGCAGCAATCGGCCAGTGCCACCCGCGATGCCGCCAGCGAGGCGCAGGATTCCACGCACAAGATCGGCGGGCTGGCCGATGCCGCGCAGAAGATCGGGGAGGTGGTGAACCTGATCAACGATATTGCCGGTCAGACCAACCTGCTGGCCCTGAACGCCACGATCGAGAGCGCACGCGCCGGAGAGGCGGGCAAGGGCTTTGCCGTGGTGGCAGGCGAGGTGAAGAACCTGGCCGGCCAGACGGGCCGCGCCACCGACGATATCGCCGCCCAGGTCGCTTCCATCCAGGCGGAGGCGCAGGCTGCCGTCGCCGCAATCGGGGGCATTGCGCGGGCCATCACCAATATCAACGAGATGTCGACCACTATTGCTGCCGCTGTGGAAGAGCAGGGGGCGGCCACGGCCGAAATTGCCCGCAATGTCGAACAGGCATCGATGGGCACGCGGTCTGTTGCCGACAATATTGCCGACGTGGCGAAATCGGCGGCCGATACCGGCCACATGGCCCGCAATGTCTTCGACGCAGCCAACAATGTGCGGGAGGAAAGCGAGCAGCTGGAAACCCAGATCCGCCGGTTCCTGCACGATGTCTATGACCTGCCACAGGTCGAAATGGCGCGCAGCGACCACAAGAAATTCGTCGACAATATCGTCGTCATCGTCGGCGGCGTGAACAGCCGCCACCTGACGGCTGACAAGCTGCCCGACCATCATAGCTGCCGGTTCGGCCGCTGGTACCATGCCGTCAGCGATGAGGGTATCCGGGCCTGCGGATCCTTCGGGGCGGTCGACCCGATCCACCAGCGTGTGCATACGGAGGCCAAGCAGGCCCTGGCATGCCTGGAGGCCGGTGACATGGCCGGCGCACGCGCCGCCGTCGACCGCATGCAGCAGGCTTCATCACAGATCGATACCCAGCTTGGCCATCTGGGCGCGGAAATCCACGCCCTGTTCTGAGCGGCGGGCTATTCCAGCGCCGCCGCCACGGCCAGGACCACGCCCGCATCGCGGCCGATGACCTGCACCGACAAGGGCAGCCCGTCCGGCGACAGTCCGGCGGGCACAGAAACGGCCGGGCAGCCGATGAAATCGGCCAGGGCCGTGAAGTCCGCCTGGTTGGCGGGTACGGGCTGGTCAAAGGCAAAGGCCGTCTGCGGGGCCGTGGGCAGCAGCACCGCATCCACCCGCGACAGCCAGTCCAGCCCCGCCAGCCGGATTTCATCCAGCCCCTGGTACGCGGCGGCAACCTTGGTGGCCGGCTGTTTGGCCCCCCAGCGCAGCAGGGACAGGAATTCCGGGGAGAAGCCGTCATCGCCCTGCGCCAGCTGGGCGGCATGGGCGTTCATCCCCTCCACCTCCGACACCAGCAGGCCCAGGCGGCGGGCCTGACCGGGCTGGTAAGGGGCCATGTCGGCGTCGCTGGCCACCATGCCGGCCGACAGCAGACGGGCGGCGGCATTGTCGCGGGCGGCCCAGATATAATCGGGCGCCTCCACCCGCGACCGCCAGTCGGGTGCCGCCAGCCGCAGGCCGGACAGGCGGGCCGGACGCGGGGCGAAGCCGGTGCCGGCATGGGCCGCGACCAGGGCGCAATCCTCCACCGTCCAGCCATGCACGCCGACATGGTCCAGCGTCGTCGACAGGGGGATGACGCCATCAATGCGGATGGCGCGGCGGGCGGGTTTGTACCCGGCCAGCCCGCAATAGGCGCTGGGGATGCGCACCGATCCCATCGTGTCGGACCCCAGGGCGGCCGCCGCCAGCCCGGCCGCGACACAGGCCGCCGATCCGCCGCTGGACCCGCCGGGCGTGAAGCCGGGGCGCAGCGGGTTTTGGGTGCGGCCGAACCAGACATTGTCCGTCGTCGCCCCCAGCGCCCCTTCATGCATATTGACGCTGCCCAGCAGGATGGCCCCGGCCGCGCGCAGCCGTGCCACGCAGTCGGCGTCCTGATCGGCGATGCGGTCGCGATAGGCGCTGATACCGGCATGCCAGAAGGCCCCCTGGATTGCGATATTGGCCTTCACCGCGATGGGCACCCCATCCAGGTCCGACAGCGGGTTCCCCGCCACCCAGCGCGCGGCCGATGCCTGCGCGGCCACGCACGCGCTGTCACCCAGCACCTGGGTATAGGCCCTGATCTGCCCGTCCAGGCTGGCGATCCGGTCCAGATAATGCCGCGTCACCGCCACAGGATCGGTCACCGCCCGGCGATAGAGCGGGGCCAGGCCGGATGCGCCGATGCGGGGGGGAAGGGGGGCGTGGGTCATGGGGGGCTCGGGTTTGGGGGGAGGGGCGATGGTGTTCAGGGCAATCCTATCGGGTAAACCTCCCGTCATCCCGGCTTATGCCCAGAGGCGCTAAGTTGGCCCCTTGGAATAAGGTGCCTTCCCCGCGAAAGCGGGGATCCAGGGGCCAAGGGCACTGAAGCGCTGGCTCCTGTGGCCCCTAGACCCCCGCTTTCGCGGGGGAGGCACGAATGTGCGAGAGTTGAAGGGGTGCCCCTGTGCTTATCATCGGGTGACGCTAGAGGGGACGGACCTCCCCCCCCACCCTCACTTCTTGAACCGCTCATCAATCAACCGGATGGGCTTCTGGCGCACGTCGATCTGGGTCAGGGCGGCGGTGGCGCGGTGGTCGACCAGTTCCACGCCCACCTCGATCCCGATCTTCTGCTTCAGCACGGCGCGGCAGCGTTCGGCCACGCCCTGGCGGTCATTGCCGGCGGCCGTGGTTTCGGCCACGACGATGAATTCGTCACGGCCCGCGCCGTCGCGCACGGCCTTGCAGATATATTCGCCGGCCACACCCTCCACGCCGTTCAGCATGGGGCCGATGGCCTGCGGGAAGATGTTGATGCCGCGGATCTTCACCATATTGTCCGACCGGCCCAGGAAGCCCTCGATCCGCTTGAACTGCACGCCGATGCTGGACGCGCCGGTACGCACCTGGGTGACGTCATGGGTGTTGAAGCGGATGATGGGGTGGATATC
Source organism: Niveispirillum sp. FG148 (assembly GCF_057809655.1). Classification (NCBI taxonomy): domain Bacteria; kingdom Pseudomonadati; phylum Pseudomonadota; class Alphaproteobacteria; order Rhodospirillales; family Azospirillaceae; genus Niveispirillum; species Niveispirillum sp. FG148. Next base: position 62,851 of record NZ_JBMDKJ010000009.1, on the reverse strand, counting down.
GTCCTTGTAGATGCAGGTGACGATCATGTCGCCAAGCGCACCGTCGGGCACGGGCGCGCCCGTGTCGATGTCGCAAACCTCCAGATATTGGGCGTCTTCCATGACATAAAGCCCGTCACGGTCCGGCCCTTCGCCGGCGATACAGCCCGTGTCGCCCACGCCGTACCAGTCAAAGCATTCCGCCCCGCCCCAGGCCGCGGACAGTCCGGCCTTGTCCTCCTTGCCCAGATGGCCGGAGATCATGCGGATATTCAGGTCGCGCACGGGGTCGATGCCATTCTCGCGCGCCACCTCGGCCAGCTTCTTGATGTAGTCGGAGAAGCCGACGATCACCGTCGCCCCGAATTCCTTCATCAGCTGCACCTGCTGCACCGACCGCGTCTCCACGCCCGTGCCGGCCGACATGAAGATGGAGGAGGTCCAGTGCAGCACGCTTTCGCGCACATAATGGCCGCCATTGATCATGCCATGGCCATAGACGGAATGGACCACATCGTCGGGGCGCAAACCCTGGAAGCGGTAGAGACGGCCCAGCAGCAGGTTCTGCGCCTCGCGCCCCTTGGCGCCGAACAGCAGGACCTGGGGTTTTCCTGTCGTGCCGCTGGTGGTGTGGAAGACGACGGGCGGGCGCTGCCCGGCGGGATAGCTGGAAAAGCCGGAGAAATCGCCAAAGGGCGGTGCGATTTCCAGGCTGGCCATGATGTCCGACTTGTCAAAGGTCGGCAGGCGGGGCAGATCCTCGATGGAGCGGATGTCGCCTACCTCGATCCCTTCCTTGCCCCACAGGCGCTGATAGAAGGGCGTGGCCCAAGCGCGGGCCACGCAGCGCATGAACAGGCGGTTCTGATGCGACGTCAGTTCGTCCCGGCTGGTCTGTGTCGCAAAGCGGACGAAATCGTCACCGATGGGATGGTCGCGCTGCAACGCGTTCCAGTCGACGGCGTTGAAATAGGTCTGATGCCCGTCCATGGGTGAAACTCCTGTCATATCAACCGGGAAGGCCGCTGGCGCGGCGCAGAAGTGCGGCCATGTCGGCCTGTCCCTCAAGATTGTCGATGGCCTGGATCAGCGGGTCGGCCAGGGCGGTGGCGCCGGCGAAATCCAGACAGGCGCGGAACTTGCGCAGATGCTGTTCGCGCGACAACGGTGTCGTCGGGCTGCCCAGCTGGCTGTCGATGCGGGCGAAGACGCGGCGCCCGTCGGTCAGCCGCGCCTCCGCCACGGCGGGCACAAAGGCGGCGGGGTCGGGATTGGCATCCACGACCACGCTGATCTTCGATCCCAGCGCATGCAGGCTGGGGTCGGTCAGGCGCGAAGGCGTGAAATCGGCCAGGCCCACGGTACCGCGCGTCAGCACCACGGCCCCCAGCCAGGCAAAGCACAGCCTTGCGTAATTGGCCGTCATCGCCGCCGGATATGCTGGCAGCGCACGGCCGACCAGCCGGTGGATCAGCGGCGGGGCGGTATAGGTCAGGCTTTCCAGATTGGCGGGCGACACGCCATGATCGCGCATCAGCGCCTGGGTGGCGACAATGGCGCCATGGGCGGCGCGGCCCGTGGGGAAGGGCTTGTGGCTGACCTCCGCGATACGCCAGTCCTGGCCCAGCCGTTCCAGCAGCGGCGGCAGATCGGTCGCCGTTTCGAACAGGGCCAGATAGCCGAACGGGCCATCGACGCTGCCATCGGTGCCGGGCACGCCGGCGATGGCCAGATCGATGGCCATCAGGCTGGCCTGGGCGGCGTGTGCGACCTGCAAAGGCAGGCCGGGCTTGCCTTCCACATGCGCCTGCATGGTGCCGGACGCGAAGGCCAGCGCATGGCCGAACGCGCTGACCGTTGTGGCGACGTCCAGCCGGCGCAGGCGGGCGATGGCGGCGACGCAGCCGAAGATGCCGGCCGTGGCCGGGCGGAAGAATTTCAGCGGGCTGGTCACGGCCAGGCCCAGCGTGGCGGCGATATCCACGCCGGCCGCCATGGATGCCCCGAATTCCGCCCCCGTCACCGGCGCCTTCTGGCGCGCCGTATCGGCCATCAGGGCCGACAGCACCGTGGCCAGCGGATGCACGACAGCGCCTTCATGCACGCAGTCAAATTCCTGGCAATGGAACTGATAGGCGTTGATGAAGGCGGCCTGCGGGGCCGATACGCGGATGGCCCGGCCCAGCACTGGGGCGGGACCTGTCGCGGCCCAGCCCAGGGCCGATGCCGCCACTTCCTCCGCGAACGGCGCCTTGGACCCGGCGATGCCGACGCCAGCCGTATCCAGCAGGAAGATGCGGACGGCGTCGCGTGCCGGTTCCGGCAGGGTCACCCATTCAACGGACAGCGCGTGCCGCGCAAATTTCTCAGACGCCTTCATGACAAACCCCGCAGCGGCAAGACCGGCCAATGGCGCGGGATCGGCCCATTGTCGGCCAGCGCCAGGCATTCCGTCACAAGGGTGTCCATGTCCGTCGCCGCCATCCCGCCGGCCAGCATCAATGCGCGGGCCTTGGCGATGGTGCGGTCATCGGGCAATGGATTCTCCGGATCGCCCAGCGCATCGGGCTGTTCGCGGACCAGCAGCGTGCCGTCGGCCAGCGTCAGCGCCACCCGCGCCCCGAAATGGTTCGGATAGGCGCTGTTGTAAGGCTCGCCAACCGTGACCTTCACCCTTGCCCGCAGGGTGGCGGCGGCATCATCCCGGATGGCGGGCGGGTCGAAGGCCGACAGGGGCGGCGGCCCGCCCAGCAGGGTGACGGCCACGCTGTGCTGCAGGGAGAATTTCGCCTCGATCACCGATTGCGGGTCGGGCCGGTCACAGAAGCGCAGGGCATCGCCATAGGTCTGCACGGCCACGCCCGCCACCTCCCGCAGGGTCAGCCCGTCACGCCCCAGCTTTTCCAGCAGGGCCAGACAGGCGTCGATGACGGGATGGACATGGCGGCAGGCGGGCCAGGGCTTCAGGCTGATATCATCCAGGCACCAGCCGGCGGGCGTGACGCCGGCCAGCAGGGCGGTGGGATCGGAGCCTGGTGCCGTGGCCGCGAACAGGCCTTCGGCCCCTTCCAGGATGCGGGCGGGACCGCGCAGACCGGCCTGGGCCAGTTTTGCCGCCAGATAGCCGTCGCCCGCCGCCTGGGCATTATGCACCTGTTTGGCGTTCGATCGCGGGTCGTTGCGGGTTTCCCACAGCCCGCCCGTGCGCGTCGCGGCCAGCGCCATGGATTGGGCCAGCCCGTCGCGGTCCAGGCCCAGCACCGACGCCACGGCGGCGGCGGCACCGATCGTGCCGCAACTGGCCGTCGTGTGCCAGACGCGGTAATGCGCATCGCCCAGGGCCCGGCCCAGCCGCACCATCGCCTCATACCCACGCACGATACCATCCAGCAGGGTGGCCGTATCGGCGCCCGTGGCCTGGGCTGCCGCCAGGGCGGCCGGGATGATGACGGGGCCGGGATGCAGGCGGGCGCGCTTGTCCACATCATCCATTTCGAAAATATTGCCGAGCGCGCCGTTATAGCGCGCGGCCGCTTCGGCCGGTGCACCGGCGCCATGGCCAATGACCATGCAGGGGCCTGTTGCCCCGTCCAGCAGGGCCGCCGCCAGTTGCGCTGCCACGGGCGTTGCCGCCCCGATGATAGCGCAGCCCGCCCAATCCAGCAGATGCAGCGCCGCCCGCCGCCGCAGCCGGGCCGTGACGGGGCGGGACAGGTGATCGGCCAATGACAAGACAAGGCTCATGACGATGCTCTCGACCCTGGATCGCGGTGCGGGCGCGGCCCTTAATATGTCCGGACATAATATCTCTATCACGCCCTTTCCGACGGGGGAAGCGCTTGCGGCACCCGTCTGTAAATTTTCGCTGCCCCCGGCCAAGGGGTGGATAGGCCGCCCGTCGGACTTGACGGGGTGACCGCTCCCATGTCCTTGATCGCGCCGGGTTTCCATTACCCCAGGGGAGCATCATATTGGCAACCGGTACGGTGCCGCGTTACCAGCAGATCGCCCAGATGCTGCGCGCGGCCATCACCAACGGGACCTACAAGGTCGGCGACCTGTTGCCGACGGAGCAGGACCTGTGCGCCACCCATGACATTTCCCGCCACACGGCGCGCGACGCGCTGCGCCTGCTGACGGAGGCCGGCCTGGTCACGCGCAAGCGCCGGGCGGGCACCGTGGTGGCGGCCGCGGCCGAGCCGGCCTTGTTCGTGCAGCCGCTGGGGGGATTTCAGGATCTGCTGCAATATGCCCGCGACGCCCGGCTGACCATCATGGCCTATGGTCCCGCCCCGGCTGACGGCATGGTCCGGCCGCTGAAGCTGGACGCGGCCGGCTGGATGGAACTGCGCGGGCAGCGGGGCAACGGGGCCAAGACGGTGGGCCTGACGCGCGTGCTTATCCGCCGCGACTGCGCCCCCAGCCAGGCGGAGATCGAGGCGCAGCCGACCATCGCCGATGCCATTGAGGGGCGTTTCGGCATCCACGCCACCCGCATCGACCAGCAGATCAGCGCCATGGTGCTGGACACCAATCTGGCCGGCATCCTGGGCAGCGAGGCGGGGGCGGCAGCCTTGCTGACCCGCCGGCTGTATCATGACGCGCAGGGCACCCTGTTCCTGGCCAGCGAAACCGTCCACCCCGCCGACCGTTTCGTCTATTCGATGAGCTTCAATCGGGAGCGGGAATAGGGGGGCTGTCTGGTGATGATTTGCCTTTTACCCTCGTCATCCCGGTGAAGGCTCAAGGGCTAAGTTCGTCAATTGCATCCTCCCTGCCTCCCCCGCGAAAGCGGGGATCCAGGGGCCAAGGGCACTGAGCCGTGGTTCTCGCGGCCCCTGGATCCCCGCTTTCGCGGGGAAGGCACCTTATTCCATTGGGCTAACTTAGCACCTATGTGCTTTTGCCGGTGAGAACGACAGGGCGAGCCCCCCACCCCTCAATGTTCCACGCGGCGTTCCAGGGTCCAGTCCCAACGGCGTGTGGGCACCTGCTCCACCGGTTCGGGTGCGGCCGTGCCCTTCCAGTCGGCATAGGTCTCGCCGATCTCGCGCGCGGCGGCCTTCAGGTCGGGCAGGTAGCGGCTGGTGAAGACCTGTTCGGTCACGGCCTTGTCCATGAAACGCATGCCGACAACGCCCAGCAGGTTGGTGCCGCTATAGATGGGCACGGCCGCCGACGATTCGCCGCGGAACTGGCGGATGGAAATGGCGTAGCCGGCCTTGCGGATATTGCCCAGCATCTTTTCGATCAGGTCGCGCTGGCGCCCCGCGCCCTCCATCTCGCCGCCGGAACCCAGCGCGATATCCAGCAGGGCGGCGCGCTGCGGGGCGGGGCTGAAGGCCAGATAGGTGCGGCCCGAGGCGCTGTTCAGCAGCGGCAGGCGCACGCCGGCATTATAGCGTTCCAGCGCCAGCGGGCTCTGCTTGTCCGTCGTGTGGCGGACCAGCATGCCATTGCCCTGGTTCGTGCTGATCGACACGGGCCAGACCAGCTTCTGGCCCAGCTGGGCCAGGATCGGCTGGGCCACGTCGGCCACCCAGGCTTCGTCATCGTACCCGTCCGACAGGCCGCGGACCAGCACGGTCAGGCGGTAGCGGTCGTCCGATCCGTCACGCACCGCGTAACCGGCCGAACACAGGGTTTCCAGCACCCGATAGGCCGTCGTCCGCGGCAGATCGATGGCATTGGCCACATCGGTGACCGACACGCCATTGCGGCTGTTCAGCACCTGAAGCACATCCAGAACCCGGAGCATGGCCCTGACGGGCTTGATCTTGTCCATTCCCGAAAACTCCCGTCCCGATATCTGCGCACTTAAGAACCGTGCACTTAGCGCATCGATCATGCCGGTGAAATCAAACTGTAACCGCAGAATATGCGCGTATGTCCACCTGTCGGATAGTCGTGATGAACGAATGCGCTGAAACCCCCGGCAAAGCCCCGTTTTTGGGCAGGGGCGCGCCCATTTCATGTCCGACAGCCGGACAAATCGCGCATAAATGCCTGCTAGGATTACATTTTTTCCAATGGCCGTCCACGTCCGCCGTGTGGACAGGCAAAAGTCCCCGCCTGTACCGGCCCCGGCCCCGCGCGGCGTAATGGCCCCAACGCCGACGATGGATCGGCGCCCGGAATTAAGCTGCGAAGGCTTCCACGCCCATGAGCAAAGCAAGAATCACAATTGTCGGCGGCGGTATCGGTGGCTTCACCGCGGCCCTTGCCCTGCGGTCCCAGGGTTTCGCGGTCACACTGCTGGAAGCCGCACCGGCCTTTGGCGAGGTCGGCGCCGGCGTCACTTTGTCGCCCAATGCCATGCGAGGCTATGTGCATCTGGGGCTGGCTGAACAGATCGCGGCCGCCGGCGTGGAACCGGCGCGCCAGCGCATCCAGCATTGGCAGGATGGCCGCATCCTGCGGGTCATGGACCGGTCGGACATGCGCGCCCGCCATGGTGCACCTTACGTCTATATCCATCGCGCCGACCTGCATGCCATCCTGGTGGAGGCGGCGGAAAAGGCGGGTGCCCAACTTTTCACCAACGCTGCCGCCGTGGCGGTGGACGGATCGACCGTCATCCTGGCCGATGGAAGGCGAATCGAGGGCGATCTGGTGGTCGGCGCCGATGGGGTGAAGTCGGTGGTGCGCCAGCTGTTCGAACCGGCCAAGGCGCATTTCACGGGCCATGTCGCCTGGCGCGCCCTGGCACCGGCCGAAGGGGTGCTGGCCGAACTGGCAGCCTATCCCGGCATGCATATCGGCCCCAACCGCATGGTCGTGCGCTATCCTGTGCGCGGGTCCAAGATCCTGAACATGGTGTTCTTCGCCCGCCAGTCGGGCTGGGAGCAGGATGGTTGGACCATTCCGGCCCTGCGCAGCGATCTGGAAGCCACCTATGAAGGCTGGGCCCCGGAAATTCAGGCCATGATTGCGGCTGTGCCGGAAGGCCGCTGCTACAAATGGGCGATCAATGCCCGCCAGCCTTTGTCCACCTGGATCAAGGATGACAAGGTGGCGCTGCTGGGCGATGCCGCCCATGCCATGACCCCCTTCATGGGCCAGGGCGCGGCCTGCGCCATCGAAGACGCCATCGTGCTGTCCCGTGCGCTGGCCGCGTCGGGCAGCATCGGCGAAGCGCTGACGCGCTACATGGCCGCCCGCCATGAACGCGCCACCTTCATCCAGCAGGAATCCAACGCCAACGCCGACCGGCTGCAGACCACCAACACCGAATATTTCGGGACGGAGAATTTCCGCAACGAGGATTCGCTGGGTCTGCTGGACTATGATTGCCGCACCGTGCCGGTGTGATGGGGGAGCCCTTGTTGTGCCGGTAATGAGCGCAGGTGAGAAGGTTCGCTTGACCGAAATGACCCTTACTCCCGTCATCCCGGCGAAAGCCGGGACCCAGGGGCCAAGCGCCCGACCTGTCGGCAGCGTCAATCGATGTGGCGCTGAGGGTTGGTCTTGTGACCCTGGGTCCCGGCTTTCGCCGGGATGACGGGAAATAGCGTTGTCAGTGCTTGTTTGCGTTGCCTCCCCATCCCCCCACCCGCCCCAGAGTAACCGCCCATGTCCCCCACCGCCCTGCCGTTTGACGGTCACACCATCTCCCCCGCCACCCAGGCTTTCCTGACGGAAAGGCACGGGTTGCTGATCGACGGGGACTGGGTTCCGTCGCGGTCGGGTGCGACCCTGGACAGTCATGATCCGGCGACCGGCCTGTATCTGGCCAGCGTCGCGTCGGGTGGGGCGGCCGATATTGATGCGGCCGTGGCGGCGGCAACCCGCGCCTTCAACGGCCCCTGGTCGCGGCTGAAGGCGCGGGAGCGGGCGGGGCTGATGGTCCGGCTGGCCCGCCTGCTGGAACGCGATGCGGAATTCTTCACGGAGCTGGAGATCCTGGACAATGGCATGCCGCGCTTCATCGCGGCCCTGACCGTGTCCAACTGCGTGGAGATGTATGAATATTACGCCAGCGCCATCCTGCGCATCGAAGGTGTGACCACCACGCCGCCGCCACATGTCACGGCCGATGCCGAGGCGCTGACCTATACCCTGCGTGAACCCGTCGGCGTGGTGGGGCTGATCGTACCCTGGAACGTGCCTGTCTCCACCCTGACGCTGAAGCTGGCCCCGGCGCTGGCGGCCGGTTGCACTGTGGTGATCAAGCCGGCGGAGGAGACGCCGCTGTCGGCCCTGGCGCTCGGCCGCCTGATCCAGGAGGCGGGGTTCCCGGCCGGCGTGGTCAATATCGTCAACGGACCGGGGGAAACGGCGGGGGCCGCCCTGTCCGCCCATCCGCATCTGGACAAGATCAGCTTCACCGGATCGACGGAGGTGGGGCGCAAGATCGTGCAGGCGGCCACCGGCAATCTGAAGAAGGTCTCCCTGGAACTGGGCGGCAAGTCGCCGGTCGTGGTCATGCCCGACGCCGATCTGGACCTAGCCGGCCCCGGCGTGTCCATGGCCACCTTCTTTTTGCAGGGCCAGAACTGCATGGCCGGCACCCGCATCTTCGCCCATGCCTCCATCCATGATGAGCTGGTGGAGCGCATGGTGGCCTTTGCCGGCTTCTTCAAGCTGGGCCACGGGCTGGACCCGGCCAACAATTTCGGGCCGCTGATCAGCGCTGGCCATGCGTCGCGCGTGCAGTCCCATATCGACCGGGCGCTTTCCGACGGGGCGGTGCTGGCCACGGGCGGGGTGCGGCTGGAGCGGCCGGGCCAATTCCTACCGCCCACCATTCTGACGGGCGTGTCGACCGACATGGCCGTGTTCCGGGACGAGATCTTCGGCCCCGTCATGGCCGTGCATCGGTTTGAGACGACGGATGTGGAAGCCATCGCGGCCATGGCCAATGACAGCGTCTATGGCCTGTCGGGTTCTGTCTGGACGCGCAGCCTGTCGACCGCGCACAGGCTGGTGTCGCGCATCCGGTCGGGCCAGGTGTCGATCAATTGCCACGGCGCCATCGCCACCAACATTCCGTTCGGCGGCTACAAGCAATCCGGCTGGGGCCGGGAGTTCGGCCGCGAAGGGCTGGACGCGTATCTGGAGACGAAGGCGGTCACGGCAAGGCTGTGAGGGAATTGGCTCTGCCTTCCTCTCTCTTCTGTCACCCCGGCGGAAGCCGGGGCCCAGCGTGAGGCGCGGTCAGCGCCAATATGACTCTTATCGCGGCAGACGCCGCTATACTGGGCCCCGGCTTTCGCCGGGGTGACGGTAGTGGGAAGACAATCCCGTAATTGTCTGCGAGAGCCCCGCTCACTTCACCGCCAGCTTGACCGGCCCCTGATCCGTCACCCGCGCCTTCAGCGCCTTCAGCGACGCCGCATCGCCACCCGCATAGGCGCGCATGAAGTCGACCGACACGGCGGCGGCCGTGGTGATTTCCTTTTCCAGCTTGGGGCCGGGCAGTTCCGGGCGGCAGATGGCGCCGCCGAAATAATGGTCCACCCCGTCCAGCACCAAGGCATAGCGGTCCCCCCCTTCCTTGGCATCGTCAAAGGCCAGCAGGTGGCTGCGCCAGTCGGCATTGCCACCGGGCGGCACATCCTTGTCGCCGGTCTGGATCAGGGCGGGCACGGCCAAGGCCGCGAAATCGCCCTTGTTGATGAAGCCCATGCCGGCACCGGGGGGAGAGAAGGCGACGACGGCCTGTACCCGCGGATCGTGCAGCGGCGTCTTCACCTCCGGCGGCACGCCCACGGTGCCGCCGCCCAGGCAGAGCGCCACCAGCCCGCCATAGGAATGGCCAGCGGCGATATAGGGGCCGTTCAGATGGTCGGCCAGGGCCCGCACATCCTCAATCCGGGCCGACCAGCTGGCCAGGCCCGGAAAGCTGTTGCGGTCGGGATGGTCGGTTGAATCCACATGCAGCGGGGCATAGACGGCATAGCCAGCCTTCACCCAGGCATCGATCAGCGGCTGATATTTCCAGGGCGCGGACATCGCCCCGTGGGAGAACAGGATGCGGCCTGCTGGGTTGCCCGCCGGTTTCCAGACGCTGACAGAGACAGCGCGTCCCGCCGGGGTTTTCACGGTCAGGCCGGGGGCGGGCTGGGCGCGCACGGGCAATGCTGCCACGGCACCCAGCGCGGTCATGGACAGCAGCAATGAACGGCGGGACAGCAGGGCCATGGGGATGCTCCGGGTTGGGGGGTGAGGTGTGACTGGCTTAATCTTTATCGACCTTTTTCCGTCGTCCCGGCGTTCACCAGAGGGCGCTAACTTAGCCAATTGCACCCCCTCAGTGCCTTCCCCGCGCGGGGGTCCAGGGGCCACGGGCACTGACGCGTGTTTTCCTGGTGGCCCCTGGACCCCCGCTTTCGCGGGGGAGGCACCTCATTCCAAGGGACTAACTTAGCACCCATGGGCGAAAGCCGGGATGACGGTGGAAAAGAGCGTCCCCGCCCCTCACGCCGCGACGTGGCGCAGCTTCACCGGGGCCTTGGGCGCCGGCAGGCCGGTTTCGGCCAGGCTGTTGGCGCGCAGCGTGTCGATGTCGGGACCGAAATTGAACACTTCCGTCACCGGACCGCGCTCCGCCCGCATCTTCGCCCGCAGCGCCTCCGTGGCGGCCGCATCGACCTTGCCGTCGACCAGGACCACGCCATAGCGCTTGGCCCCGTCGGCCGTGACCAGACCGCGCTCCAGCTCCACCTCCAGCAGCGCAGGATCGCGCAGCAGCGGGTCGCCCCAGCCACCACCACCCCAGGTGATGAAGTGCAGCAGGTCGCCTTCTTCCACCGTCAGGTTTTCCAGCTTGTTGCCGACCACCGTCTGGGTGCCGTCCGGCTTTTCCAGGATCTTGCGGGCCCGTGCGCCGGGTTCGCCGCCATTCACGCCCCAGGGCGGGGTGAACCAGCGGTCATCATGGATGGCGATGGTGCCGGCGGCCAGGAAACGGTAGGTCATGATGATGCCGTTGCCGCCGCGATGCAGGCCTGCCCCGCCGCTGTCGGCCACCGTTTCATAGCGTTCGATGACCAGCGGGAAATACCGCTCCAGGAACTCGTTGGGGACATTGGTGAAGCCGGGGAACAGCGAATGCCCGTCCGGCCCATCGCCCAGCGGACGACCCGGAATGCCGCCGAACCCGATCTGGAACAGCTGGAACCAGCGGCCCTTGGCATCATAGCCGGAGAAGAACAGGTGCGGGGAGGAGGAGAAGCCGGCCGCATTCAGGAATTCCGGCGTCTTCTGGCCCAAGAGCCCGCCCATGATGTCGAACAGGCGGCCCAGCGCATGGGTACGGCCCGACAAGGCGGCGGGGAATTTCGGCTTCAGCAGGGAGCCTTCGGGGATCTTCACCCGGATCAGGTCGTAATAGCCGTCATTGAACAGCACCTGCGGGTCGAAGACCATGATCATGTAGATGCCGAAGAACATCTTCAGCATGTTTTCATTCAGGAAGAAATTGATCGAGGCCTGGCTCTGCGGGTCGGTGCCGTCGAAATCCAGCACCACGATGTCGCCTTCGCGATGCATGGTGCAGCGAATCTTGTAGGGGCCATAGCCCATGCCGTCATCGCAGATATAATCCTCGAAGCTGACCTTCTCCTCGCTGATGGAGCTGGCGATCAGCTGCTTCATGGCGCGGTAATTGCGGGCCAGCAGCTCGTCGGTCGCGGCGGCGAAGACATCGTCGCCGAACCGCTCGCACATTTCCACCACGCGGCGGGCGGCCACGCGGCAGGACGCGATCAGGGCGTTCAGATCGGCCGTACACCAGTCCGGCTTGCGCGTCTGGGCCATGATCAGCTTGATCAGGTCGGCATTATAGACGCCCTTGGAATAGATCTTCACGGGCGGGATGCGCACGCCTTCCTCAAAGATCGAGGTGGCGTCGATGGGCATGGAGCCGACAACCTTGCCGCCAATGTCGGACTGGTGGCCGAACATTGACGTATAGGCGATCAGGCGGCCATCCTTGAACACGGGCAACAGCACCAGCCAGTCATTCAGATGGCTGATGGCGCCGCCGACCGAATAGGGGTCGGACAGCATGATCATGTCGCCTTCTTCGACCGTGCCCTCGAACCCTTCCAGGAACGGGCCGATATAGGACCCGAACTGACCCACCACCATCTGGCCGGTGCGGTCGGCGATCAGGGGGAAGGCGTCGCCCTGTTCGCGGATGCCGGGCGACATGGCCGTGCGCACCAGCGTCGCATCCATCTCGATACGGGCATTGCGCAGGGCGTTTTCGATGACCTCAAGCGTCACCGGGTCGATGCTGACCTTGTTGAAGGGGGTGTTGTTGGTCTGGATGATAGTCGCGGTCATGGACACTCTCCCCTTCAGCGCGGGTTGATCAGGATGTTGCCAACGCGGTCGACCAGGCCGTCACAGCCGGCCTCGATCAGCGTCGTGCTGTCCATTTCGATGACGATGGCGGGACCCGGGATCAGGTCGCCGGCCTTCAGCTTGGCCCGGTCATAGATCACGGCCGGCACCATCCGGCCATCCATCCACAATTCATGATCGCGGATCTTGGCCGCGATCGGGTCGCCATTGCCCTTGGGCAGTTCGGCGGCCGGCAGGTCCAGCACGGGGCCCAGCGCCACGGCGCGCAGATTCACCAGCTCATGCGGGGAGGGCATGTTGAAGGTGAACAGGCGGTGATGTTCTTCATCAAAGCGCTTGGTCACGCCGACCAGGCCGTCACGGCGCAGCGTTTCGGGATCGATGGACAGCGGCACCTCGAAGGCCTGGCCTTCGTACCGCACGTCGATCTCGAACAGGCTGGTAATGTCCTCGTCCTTGATGCCTTCGGCCTTCAGCTCGTCGCGGGTCTGCTTGGCCATGGATTCCAGCAGGTCCAGCACGTCGCTTTCCTGCGTCTCGTCAAAGCGGCGGGAGAAGGACCGCGCCGTTTCGGTGCGCATGCGCGTCGTGGCATCGCCAAGCGCGCACAGCACGCCGGGGGAGACGGGGGAGATGGCGGGCCAGGAGCCCATCAGCCGGGCCACGGCATTGACATGCAGCGGGCCCGCACCACCAAAGCCCATGACGGCGAAGTCACGCGGATCATAGCCCTGCTGGACGGAGATCATGCGCAGCGCGCCGAACATGTTCTCGTTCACAATGTCGATGATGCCGCGGGCGGCGGCATAAAGATCAATGCCCAGCGTATCGGCGATGGTCTGCACCGCCTTCTTGGCCCCTTCACGGTCCAGCTTGAAGGTGCCGCCCAGCAGGGCCTCTGGCAGATAGCCCAGCACGACATTGGCGTCGGTCACTGTCGGCAGCGTGCCGCCCTTGCCATAGGCCACGGGGCCCGGCACGGCACCGGCAGATTGCGGGCCGACACGCAGCGCCTTGGTCAGTTCCGGCACATAGGCGATGGAGCCGCCGCCGGCACCCACCGTCTTCACGTCCAGCGAGGAGGCGCGGACGGCCAGATGGCCGACTTCCGTCGTGCGCACGCGGCGCGGGTCCAGATTTTCGATCAGGGCCACGTCGGTGGAGGTACCACCCACATCCAGGGTCAGGATGTTGCGGATGCCGGAATTGGCGCCCACCCACAGGGCCCCCGTCACGCCGCCGGCCGGACCCGACATCAGCAGGGAGACGGGATGCTCCTCCGACTTTTCCGAGGACATCAGCCCGCCATCGGAGCGCAGCAGCGACAGGGAGCCGGCAAAGCCGCTCGATTTCAGCTTCTCGCGCAGATTGCGGACGTAGCGGCCGACGATGGGGCGGACCGACGCATTGGCCACCGTGGTCAGCGTGCGCTCATATTCCTGCATTTCCGGCAGGACTTCATGGGACAGCGACACGGGCACGCCGGGCAGGATCTCGGCTGCCAGTTCGCCCACGCGCTTCTCGTGTGCGCCATTCAGATAGGCGTTGATCAGGGAGACGGTGACCGCCTCCACGCCCTTATCCTTCAGCCGCACCAGGGCGGCGCGGATATTATCCTCGTCGATGGGGCGCAGTTCGTTGCCATGGGCATCCATGCGGCCCTTGATCTCGACCGTGTTTTCCAGCCGGGCCAGCGGTTCCGGCTTCGGCCAGACGATCCAGCCAGCCAGACCGCCCGGCACGAAGGAGCGCGCGATCTGCATGATCTGACGGTATCCTTCCGTCACGATCAGGCCGACCTTGGCACCCTTGCCTTCCAGCACGGCATTGGTGGCGACCGTGGTGCCGTGCAGGAAGAATTCCACATCGGCCGGCGTGATCCCCGCCTTCTCGCAGATGACGGTGACGCCGTTCAGGATGCCGACGGAGCTGTCCGCCGGGGTGGACGGGGTCTTGTGTCGCCAGAAGGCGCCCGTCGTATCATTGAACAGCAGCAGGTCGGTGAAGGTACCCCCCACATCGACGCCCAAACGGTAACCCATCGCATCCCCCTTGTTCTGGAAGCGTGAAATTCGTTGATTTCCTGATAGCGGAATAAGGGGGGCGTATCCTTTGGGGGGCGAAGTGTTGACCGCTGTGCGGATGTTTGGGGCGGCTTACCGACCCGCCTTCAGCACGCGGTTGATGAAGGGCATGGCGCTGGCCAGGGCCGTGTCGCCGCAATCCGGTGGCATCATGTGCCCGCATCCCGGCAGCACGATCAGCTGCTTGTCCGGGCCGGGCAGCAGCGTCATGGCCGCCTGCGCATGCTCCAGCCCCACCTCATGGTCGTTCGCCCCCCAGAGCAGCAGGGTCGGCAGGCGGATGGTCTTCAGGTCGTCCACCGTCCGGGCCAGCGGCGGCGGCACGGGCTTTGTCGGCATGCGCAGGGCGCGGTTGTTCAGGTCGGTCCATTCCTGCACCAGGGCTGGCGTGACCTTGGCCTTGTCTTCGATATTGGCCAGCAGGATCTGCCGCCAGAATTCCGGCTTGTGATAGCCCTTGTGCGTCGCATCCTCCGCCACGGCCTGCTGCAATTCCGGCGACGCCTTGGACAGATCGAACTTGACGGGGCCGACGGCGGCATTGCCGACAATCTGGGCCACCACCTTGTCGGGATGCAGGGCGGCATAGGCCACACCCGCGACGGCGCCGCTGGAGGTGGAAACCACCATGAACCGGTCGACGCCCAGCCGCTGCGTCAGGGTGTCGATGACATGGAAAGTGTCGTCGATGCTGTAATTATCCTTGCCCGCCGGTCCGGACAGGCCGGCGGGCGCCATGTCGAACCGGATGACGCGGTACTGTTTCTTCAGTTCCGCGGCCCAGCCGTTCCATTGCCGCAGGCTGGCATAGGAACCATGGATCAGCAGGATCGCCGGCCCCTTGCCCTCGTCCACATAATGGATGGGGGTGCCATCGACATCCATGAAACGAGAGTTGGGCAGCGCATATTGCGCCCGCAGGGCGTCGTCGCCGGCCAGGGGCGGGGCGGGCTGGGCCTGGGCATAAGCTGCACCGGACGCCAACAGGGCCATCCCGATGCCGACCAAAATCCGTCGCGACCGTCCCAGACCCATGTCACGCTCCCCCTTGCTGGTTGAAATGGGTGCCGATAGTCAGTCCAGGCGGACCACGACCTTGCCGAAGACGCCGGCATCGGCCGCCGCATAGGCCTGTTCCATCTCGCCCGCGTCAAACACCCGGTCGATGACGGGGGTGATGGCGTGGCGGGACAGGAAATCGGTGACCGCCTGTTGATCAGCGCGGCTGCCCACGGCCACGGCGGCGACGGTCTTGACGCCCATCACCAGATCGGCCGCCGCGATGTCGCCGCCGAACCCGTCCAGACCGCCGACCAGCGCAATGCGCCCGCCCGCCGCCGTGGCGCGGATCGACCGGGCCAGGGTGCCGGCCCCGCCCAGTTCCAGCACATGATGGACGCCGCCACCCGTCAGGCGCAGCACCTCCTTGTCCCAGTCGGGATGGGTCTTGTAATTGACGGTTTCGGTCGCCCCCATGGCCCGCACCTTGTCCAGCTTGGCGTCGCTGGAACTGATCACCAGCACCTTGGCCCCGGCCGCCGCGGCGATCTGCAGCCCGTACAGTGCCACCCCGCCCGTGCCCTGGATCAGCACCCAGTCGCCAGCGCCCACGCCCGACAGGGCCGACCAGGCAGTGACGGCCGCACAGGGGATGGTGGCGGCCTGTGCGAAGCTCCACCCCACCGGGGCCGGCACCACGCCCGTTTCGGACAAAAGCACATGGTCGGCGAAGACACCGGCCCCGCCGGCACCCAGGGCAGAGGCGAAGGCCGCGAAATTGATGCGCCCGCCGGGCCAGTTCTGGAAAAAGGCGGAACAGACGCGGTCACCTGCCTTGACCGAGGTGACGCCATCGCCCACGGCCACCACCTCACCCGCGGCATCTGATCCGGGAACGAAATGATTGGCGCCATTGACTGGGTAGAAACCGTTCTTGACCATGATGTCGCGACGGTTGATCGACACGGCCCGCACGCGCACCAGCACCTCGCCCGGACCCGGTTGCGGAACCGGTGCCTGTTCGGTACGCAGGCGGAATGATTGTCCCTCGGCGGACAGCAGGAAACTGCGGCTGGTCATGGCATCTTCCTTTGGGGCGATCACGGCATCGGCGGCCTGGGCATGGGCCAGCAGGGCGGCGACGAAGGCGGGGGCCTGGCGTTCTGGTGCAGCGATCCCGGCCGGGCCGATCAGGCCCACGGGAATGCCGGGATGGTTGGCCGCGACGCGGGGCAGCATGAAGGACAGGGGATCATCAAATGCCTGGACGACGCGCACCGGACAGGTGACGCGGGCCAGGGTCGCGGCGAAATCCTGGGCGAAGATGGCGTCGAAGGCCTGATTGCGGCCCTGCGGACTGCCGAGCGCGCCCAGGAATTCCCGATGCACCAGGGCGGGATCGTAATCCCAGTAGAAGGACCGGATGATCTTCCAGGTGTCGGTGGCATAGACACCGTCGCTGTCCACGGGCGGGGCGGCACCGATATCGGCCCGGCTTTTCGCCCGTTCCGCCGCATCGGCATGCAGCACGCCCGACAGGGTCAGCGATCGGGCGCGCGATGCGGCCAGCAGTGCCAGTTCCACGGCGAAATGCGTGCCGGTATGGTGGGCGGCCAGATGGAAATCAGCGATGCCCAGCGCGTCGATGGCATCCAGGAACCAGCGCGCATAATCGGCGGCGGACGGGCTGCCGTCGGGCTGGAAGCTCTGCCCGAAGCCCGGCGTGTCGAAGGCGATGGCGCTGCGGCCCCGCGCCGCCAGCAGGGTCAGCATGGCGGCGAAGCTGCCGCCATCAACGGGCGTCCGGTGCAGCAGGATGAAGGGGATGCCCGTCCCCTGCACGCGCCAAAGATGCAACTGCCCGGCCGGAATGTCGGCATAGGCTTTACGGATCAGGGACATCCTTTATCCTTTCCGGGGTGCGGCGGTCACTCCGCCGCCGCCGACCCCGTTTCACGCTTCAGGATGGTGATCAGTGCCTTCTGCCGCTCCGGGTCGGTGACATTGCCGGACGAGATGACCATGGAGGTGCCGGGGGCGAACGCGTCGGGATTGTTCAGGAACCGGGCCAGCGTCTCATCCGTCCAGGTTTCGCCCTTGGCGCCGTGTGCCGCCAGGCCCTCGCCATAGGGGAAGTTGGGCACCGACGCGATGCGCTGGCCCATGATGCCGTACAGGTTGGGGCCGACCATGTGGGCGCCGCCCTTGTTCATGGTGTGGCAGAAGGTGCACCATTTGAAGGTCTCGGCCCGCACCTGCCGTTCGAACTCCGTCTCCGGCGGCAGCTTCTCCACAATGACCGGGGCATCGTGGGAAGTGACGCCGGCCGCTGCTGCCACCGTCTGGCCCTGGGCGAAGGGGGAGACGCGGAACAGCGCGTGCGGGCCATAGAGACCGACGCCGACCAGGGCCAACAGGGCGATGGCGGCGGGCACGATGCCGCGGAAGCCGGCCTCATGCGTGCGGCTCTTGCGGCCACGGCGGACCAGCAGGGCAATGCCCCAGATGGCGGCGCAGATGCCCAGGAACGTGGCGACGGTGCCCGGCCCCTTCTCATACGACTTGAAGGTCGACATGGCGAAAACGGACACGGTGAAGGACAGTAGCACCATCAGGCCATAGCCGCGCGGGAAGGCCGCGATCAGCCCTTTGCCATGGCGGAACAGGAACCAGGCGGCCGACAGCAGCACCACCAGCTTCAGCAGCATCTGGCTGGTGGCCAGGGCGGAATGGAAATAGCCGGTGAACAGCCAGACATCCCGGTTTTCCCCCATCAGCGCCGGCAAGGCGGGCAGGGGGCCCAGATGCAGGCCCATCCCATGGCTCCACACCACCAGCACACCCAGGATGGGGGTAATGAAGAAGATCAGATAGGTCGTCAGGACCAGACCCATGGCCCAGGCGCGTGCCCGCGGCGGCAGCAGGGGCAAAGGCTGTGGCGGGCGACCCCTGGCCCATTGCCACAGACGCGTGGCCGCCAGCAGGAAAAGCGCCGTGCCGATCAGATAATGCCAGCCGCGCAGTTCCTCCCGCAGCGGATTGGCCTTGTCGGTGCGCGGCAGGATGGTGGTCAGGACATCCTGGGCCAGGACCAGCGCCGGCAGCGCATAATCCAGGAGTTTCTCACGCAATCCCGCGCTGTTCTGCTGGTCCATATCCCGTCCCTGTCTTCTGTCATTGATCGAATGTGGCAGGGGTTCATTGTCCGACAGGAACCGTGGTCGGCGCCCAGTCCAACATTGTCCCCTGCTGATCCTGATTTGGACATCACATGATTATTTGAAAAAACAAAGGGGGCGCCCGTCCGCCATCCATGGGATGGACGAACGGGAGCCCCCTGTGATCGGCGTCAGATCTTTTCCAGGATTTCCATGGCGGCGGCTTCGCCCGTTTCCATGGCGCTTTCCATGCCATGTTCCAGGCGGCGCAGATGCTCGCCCGCGAAATGGATGCGGCCGGCGGGCTTGCCCATGTCGGCGGCAAAGCGCTTCACCTGGCCCGGCGCATAGAAATGCTTGTTGCCGCCCACGAACGGGTTGCGACCCCAGCTGTAGCCGACCTTGTATTCCAGGGCGCCGGCCATGCTGGGCCGGATGCGGGCCAGTTCGGCCAGCACCAGTTCAACCTGCTTGGACGTGTCGCGATCGTCCCAGCGGGTGGCGCCGTCGCCATTGACCCAGACGATCATGGTATCGATGGCACCCGTCTTGGCGTTCTTCAGGGCGAAGGCGCGTTCGAAGGAGCAGTTGCTCCAGATCGACGGCGGCAGCCCGTCCTTTTCCCAATAGGGCTTCTTGATCTTGAAATGGAACTGCGTCGTGGCCGAATAGCGGGCACCGGCCACGGCATCGGCCTGGGCGTCGGGCAGGCCCGGCGTGAAGCGGATACGCGACACGGCGCTGAAGGGTGCTGCCATGACCAGGAAGCGGCTGGTCAGCACCTCGCCGCTGGCCAGGGTCACCTTCACCTTGTCGCCCGTCTGGTCGACGGCGACGACGGGGCTGTTCAGGCGGACCGGATTCTTCAGCGCGGCGGCCATGGCCTTGGGCAGCATGTCCGACCCGCCGACGATATAGGAGCGGTCAGCCACCAGGGTGGCACCACCATATTGCGGCTTGTTGGGGTCCTTGAAGCCTTCGATCTGGGCACGCGCCATGTCGCGGAAGATGGACAGGGCCGACACGCCTTCCAGGCTGGCGCCGTTCAGGTCGATATCCGCCAGACGGATAGCGGCTTCCGACACGCCCTTGGACCGCATCAGCTCGGCCGCGGAGATGTCATAGACCATGTTTTCGGGCTGCAGCCAGGCATTGGTCTGGTTGAAGGGCAGCCAGTCATGCATCAGGCGGTTTTGCAGAATATAGGGCAGGAAGTCGCGTTCCTTGCCGCGCGTCTGGTTGGCGGCGGACTTGGACCAGTCGGCCGGCAGCACGGTGTTGCCATCGACATGGATGACGAAATCGGTGCCCTTGGCGCCATCGGTGGTCAGGCCGACATTCAGGCGCGTGCAGGCGTCGCGCACGCGGCCATACAGCGCGCCGACCTCGCTGGCGCCCAGTTCGGCCTGATAGCCTTCGGCGCGGCCCGTGCGCAGGCGGCCGCCGACGCGGTCGGACGCTTCCACGACCTGCACGCTCAGGCCCTGGCCTTCCAGGATGGAGGCGGCGTTCAGGCCGGCAAGACCGGCACCCACGACAAGGATATCGACTTCGGTCGGCCCGGCGGCCCAGCCGCGGGAACCGATGATCAGCGGGGCGGCGGCCATGAGGCCCCCCACCACGGCGCGACGGGACAGGAGCGGGGAAGCGAATTTGCTGGTCATGGCGCCCGATCTTCCAAACTTGGCAAAAAGGGATTCCCCCCGGGCAGGGCCCAGGGGGAACATTCACGCATCCAATCAGAACTTGGCCGAGGCCGTGACGCCGAAGCGCCGGCCCTCACCATGGTACACTTCCATGATGCGCTGCGTGCTGACGGAATAGTTGCGCGGCTGCTGGATGATATTGGCGTTATATTCCTCGTTGGTCAGGTTGGTGACCCAACCGGCGATGGAATAGGTCTCGCTTTCCAGGGCCAGACGCAGGTTGGTCAGCGTGCGCTCACCAAAGGACGTGACGTTCAGGCTGTTGGTGTAGGAAGGGCCCGTATAGTTCACGTCCACGCGGCCGGACAGGGTCCAGTCCGTGGAAACCGGCACATCGGCGGTGGCATGCAGATTATACTGCAACTTGACCGAACGGGCCGGACGGTGATCCTCGATGGACGCCTGGATGCCACGGCCGGGGATCGTGACCAGGGTGCAGACCGTGGACGGGTTGCCGCACTGGGACGAATAGGCCGGGTCATAGGCGCCGCTGCCGAACTTCGGATCGGAATAGGTGACCGAACCGCCGACGGAGACGATGTCGGTGGCCTTGATCTCGGTCTGCACCTCGAAGCCGTTCGTCTTCATATCGCCGGCATTCATGATGATGGCCTGGGCGACCGTAGCATTGGGCGAGAAGGTGGAGAGCTGCAGGTTGGTCCAGTTCACGCGGTAGACCGACGCGTTCAGCATGACGCGGCGATCGAACAGCCAGGACTTCACGCCCGCTTCATAGGTCCAGTTCTCTTCCTCGTCGAAGGTCTTTTCCGCATCGGTCAGACCGGCCAGCGAGTTGAAACCGCCCGAGCGCACGCCCTTGGCGGCCGACGCGAACAGGAAGATATCATCCGACGCCTTGTAATCGACCGTGAAGCGCGGCGTGAAGCTCTTGAACTCACCGCGGAACGGCTGGCCGGCAACGCAGGGACCGAAGGCGTTGAAATAGGTCAGGACGCAGCGGTCGGTCTTGTTGTCGATATTGTAGCGGCCTTCGGCCGACACACGCAGACCGTCAATGACCTCATACCCCAGGGAGCCGAACACCGAACGGGTGATGTTCTGCTTGTAATTGTGGTTGGCCAGACGCTGGCTGACGGTCGGGTCGAAGATCAGGCCGGGATTGGCCAGAGAAGCCAGCGGGCCTGTACCGACCGCGTTGCCCGGCAGGATCTGGACCAGACGCTCGTTGGTGGCCAGACCCGGGGCGCTGGTGCCAGCATAGGTCTTGTTGTCGACGTTGGACTGGAAGAAGAACAGGCCGCCCAGCCACTGCAGGCGGTTGCTGTCAGGCGACTGGATGCGCAGTTCCTGGCTCTTGGTCACCACCTGATCGGTGCTGTTCAGCATGGAGTTGGCGCGGACCGTACGCGTATAGGTGCCGGTGGACGCACCGCAGGTGCTGCCGACGGTACAGACACCGTACAGCGCGCCGTTGCCATAGATATCGGCATCATTGACGCCCGACACTTCCGACGCGGAAATGCCGCTGACGCTGACGATCGAGAAATCCTCGAACTCATATTCCAGTTCCAGCGCACCCTGGCGGGCCTTGGAATAGCTTTCCGGCAGGGTGCTGGTGACGTCGATCGGCAGATTGGTCGGGATGCTGCCGCAATACAGCATATAGGCCTGGGTCGGCGCGTTGAAGGCGCCGCAATTGTGGCTGGACAGCGGGTTCAGCGACAGGCCCGGCATCTCCGACGTCGTCTTCATGGCGAAGCCGGTGAAGGTGGCCGTGAAATTCTCGGTCGGCGTGAACAGGATCGAACCGGAGACGCCGCGCTTCTCGTACCCGCCCAGCTTGTCCTGCGGGTTGAAGGCGTTCTCGAACTCGCCATCATAGGTCTGATAGGCGGCGGAGATGGAGGCCGCCAGCTTGTCCTCGATGATCGGCTTGGACAGCGAGACCTTGCCGCGATAATCGCCATTATTGCCGATGGTGACGGAGGCCTTGCCTTCCGCGTCGCGACCCGGACGGGCCGTGGTGATGCCGACGGCACCGGCGAAGGTGGAGCGGCCATAAAGGGCGCTCTGCGGACCCTTCACCACGTCCAGCTGGGCGACATCCACGACCGACAGGATGTCGGCGGCGTTGCGGCTGGTCTGATAGATGCCGTCGATGAACACACCGACATTGGCTTCCACGTTCAGATCGGTGGAGGAGTTGGCGGGCGCCAGGCCGCGCACGAAGATATTGGTGAAGGTGCCGCCGGTGATGTTGCTCACCGTGATGCCGGGCGTGGTGTTGCCCAGATCGGTCAGGCTGTTGACGTTCTTTTCCGCCAGATCGTTGGCTGTCAGGGCCTGGATGGCGATGGGAACGGTCTGGATGTCTTCCTTGCGCTTGCGCGCGGTGACGATGATCTCTTCCAGCGTCAGTTCACCCTCAGCGGCATAGGCCAGGACGGGAACAGAAGCGGAGATCACGAAGGAGCCGACCATGGCGGAGGTGGTCAGGGCGAGAAACTTGGAACGGTACATGAAGCCCCCTTGGATTCTTCGATCGTTTCGAACGGCTTATTTTTCCGGCGCCAAGTTCCCGTTTTTTGGCGGCTGT
Source organism: Niveispirillum sp. FG148 (assembly GCF_057809655.1). NCBI lineage: Bacteria > Pseudomonadati > Pseudomonadota > Alphaproteobacteria > Rhodospirillales > Azospirillaceae > Niveispirillum > Niveispirillum sp. FG148. Next base: position 40,056 of record NZ_JBMDKJ010000009.1, on the reverse strand, counting down.
GCTTTATTTGTCGGGTCACACGAACTACTCTTCGGGACCACGAACTGAATTGGCCTACAGCCTTTTGGCCGGACATATGCCAGTCCGTTCAGCTAATTCCTTTGCTGAACTTTCCTCAACAGGACCAAAGTTTCTATCCGCGTAGTGGATAAAAAAGCCCGCCGGCAGCGTGTGCTGCCGGCGGGCCGTCCCTCATCCATCCGCAGGTCGGAAGGGTCAGAACTTGTAGCTGACCGTGGCGCCGATGCTGCGCAGGTCGGGCAGCAGCACTACCGGCTGACGACCCAGCGTATTGAGGATCAGCGAGGACTGGGCCAGCAGCGGCGTCTTGTCGTTGAACAGGTTGCGCACCCACAGCGACCCCTCGATCTGATCGCGGATCAGACCAACCTTGGCGTTCACCACGGTGCGGCCCTTCACGTAGCCCAGGTCGGGGGTGGTGAAGCCGTTCTTGCGGGAGTTGTACTGCAGATCGGTGCGGACATAGCCCGCCAGTTCGTCGGTCAGGGCCGTTTCATACTGCACGCTGGCATTGATCAGATGCTTGGCCTGACGCGGCAGCATGTTGCCGGACACGTCGTAATTCGTGCGGTAGCTGGGGTAGGAGCGGAGCGAGCCGTCCAGCGCATTGACGAACTTCGAATCGGCCAGCGAGTAGGAACCCTGGAGCGTCAGCCCGTCCACCGGCTTGGCCACGACTTCCAGCTCGAAGCCCTTGCTGCGTCCCGTGCCCGCATTCTTGGTCAGGAAGATGGTGGGCGACACGGCGGACGGGTTGGTGATCTGGATGCCATCCATCTCCACATCGAACAGCGACAGGTTCAGGCGCAGCTTACGGCCCATCAGGTCGCTCTTGACACCAACCTCGTAGGTCCAGTTGAACTCCGGCCCGAAGGGCAGCTCGTCGGCGGTGGGGGCCGACGCGTTGAAGCCGCCGGCCTTGGCCCCGCGCGCGGCCGAGGCATAGAACATCAGCCCGTCATCGGCCTTGTAGTTCAGGGTGAAGCGCGGCGTCAGGTACTTGAACGTCGTATCCGTCTTCACGGTGCTGGTGGCCAGATACTGGAACAGGGTCTTCTTTTCCGAGGTATGGCGCAGCTCGGCCCGCGCCGTCACTGTGTCATCGAACGTGTATTCGACAGCGCCGAAGGCAGCGTAGGTGCTGGTCTCCTTGCGGTTGCGGGAGAAGTAGGCGGAGAAGAAGCTTTCCTGCAGCGTGGCATTGGGCAGGGCCTTCAGCCCGGCCGCCAGGGAGACGGCCCCGACGGAGGTCAGGCGCGCACCCGTCGGCACCGGCGTGGTGTCGATGGCATAGGGCGCGTCGGTGTTCAGGCGGTAGCCGTAATAGCTGACGCCGGCCAACCATTGCAGCGGGCTGTCATTGTTGGATTCGATGCGGAATTCCTGGCTGACATCGAAGCTGTCGCCGCCCGATCCCTGGATGGTGGTCAGGTTGACCGCGCCCGTCTGGCCGCTGGGCAGGACATAGGCGAAGGGCACGCCCTTGTACTGGCGGTCCAGATCGGTCCAGGTCCGCGTCTTCAGCGTGTTGTAGCCGGACAGCGAGGTCAGGCGGACATCGCCCACATCCTGGGTCATGTTCAGGCTGGACCGCGTGGTGACGCGATGCGTGCCCTGGGCGCGGGTGTCATAGCCGGACAAGTCCGGGTCTTCCACGGTCGGATAGGCGCCGCACCAGGAGCCCATCGCACCGGAGATCAGCTGACAATTGCCAGTGAAGATGATCTGCGGCGCGGGGCCGACATCATCCTTGGCGTAATAGTTGTTCAGGTTGGCTTCAAAGCCGCTGTCCAGCACCAGCCGCAGCCCGCCCGAGGCAAAGCGCGATTCATAGCCGCCGATGCGCAGATCGCTGTCGCCATAGGACCCGTTCCACTGGTCATAGGCGGCGCCCACGCGGGCGAACAGGATATCTTCCACCAGCGGGCCGGACAGCGATCCCTTGGCCCCGAAACGCCCGTCATCGCCCACCGTGACGGACGCGCCGCCCGACGGCGTGTCGGACGGCTTCTTGGTGATGTAGTTGATGGAGCCGGCATAGGAGTTGCGGCCATAAAGGGCGCTCTGCGGGCCCTTCACCACTTCGATGCGTTCGACATCCAGCAGGCTGCCATCGATGCCGTCGCGGCCGGAGACATAGACGCCGTCGATGAAGACCGGGACGTTATTCTCGTCATCCGAACGCGAGACCTGGGACAGGCCGCGCACAACGGGGGTGGTCGTGGTCTTGCCGCCCGTGCTGTCAAGCTGCAGGCCCGCGGTGTTGCCGGCCAGGCTGGCAATGTCGACGATGCCCGCGCGCTCGATCTCCTTCTCCGTCACGGCGGAGATGGACAGCGGCACCTCCTGCAAGGTCTCGGCGCGCAGACGCGCGGTCACCACGATCTCTTCCAGGACCAGCGTCTCCCCTGCCGGCTGGCTGGTCTGGGCCTGCGCAAAGCACGGGCCGACGGTGATGGCGGCAAGGCAAACCCCACCCAGAAGCTTGGCATTATTCGACATGTGAACCCCCGATTATCGCACGCCAACAGGCGGCATTGGTTTTACAGGCCCGGTGGGCCCGATCCGTTGTCTGAAATAGAAATAATCAATCTTCTTAATCATTGTAGTTTGATGGACATTATTGTCCGATCGTCGGATATTTTGGATTTATGCTGCATTATTGTCCGTACTTATTTGTCATGACCATGATAACGATCTCACTACTTCCTGTCGCCGCGGGAAATTCCCGGCATCACATGTGACGGTGATGCCGGGACTGTCCGCTTGGTCAGGCTGCGCGGGCCATGACCTCCAGAGCCGCGCGCTCACCGCTTTCCATGGCCGATTCCATGCCGAAATCGTTGCGGCGGGTATGTTCACCGGCGAAATGCATGACTTCCCAGGGTTCCAGCATGGTGCGGGCAAAGGCGTTGATCTGACCCGGCGCCAGGCTGAAGCCGCAGCCCAGCTGCAACGGATCGGCGGCCCAATCCTTGTAGGTATTGACCCGCACCTTGCCGGCCGACGCCGGGCGCAGGCGGGCCAGTTCGGCCAGCAGGAAGGGCACGGCCTGATCGGGCCCGCGCTTGGTGATGTCCCGCGCCACGGTGCCGACCAGCACGATCATGGCCCGGTGGGGGCCCGTGCCCTTATGATTGTCGATGCCCCAGAACATGCCGAGCGGCCCGTCGGTGGAGAAGCTGGGCGGCAACCCGTCCTCCAGCCAGAACGGATCGACGGTCAGATAGAGCCGCGCCGTATTGGCATAGGGCATGGTGGCGATGGCCTGGGCGGCACTGGGGCCGGGCGGGCCGGAGATTTTCACCTTGCGCAGCACGGTGAAGGGAATGGCGGAGATGATGAAGCGGCCGCGATAGCGGCTGCCATCGGCGCAGGTGACGGAACCGCCAGTGCGCGACAGCTCGATATGCATCACCTTCTTGTTCAGACGCACGGCATCGCCCAGCGGCTTGGCCATGGCCAGCGGCAACTGATGGCAGCCGCCCTCGATATTGGAGGTGGAGGTCAGGCCGTTGACGATATTGCGGTTATGGCCCTCACCGAACGGGTGGTCCTTGTGTGACTCCGCCGCCGTCTCCGCCCCGAAGCGGCGATCCAGGGCGCCGCGCGTCTCCTCCTGCCACATGCGCAGGACGGAGGTGTCGTCGATGCTGATGCCGGGCGTGGACAGGGCGGCCAGTTCGATGGCCTGCTCGCTATGCCCCTTCTGGCGCAGCAGCGTGCGCAGGCTGACATCGTACTCGGCGAATTTCGGGTCCAGCCAATCGTCGATATTCTTCAGCGGGTTATATTTGCCGACCAGCCGCGACCCCATCATCAGGGGCGGGATGGAACGTTCCTCCCCCTCGGTCCTGTTCAGCGGGTTGGTGGCCCAGGTGGCATTGTCGATCCAGCTATCCTTGTAATGGGCGCCGAATTTCAGCAGGTCGCGATCTTCCGGGATCAGTTTCAGCCCGTGGCGCCAGCAGGCGTCGATGACGCGGGCATAGGAACGGCCGACCTGACTGGCGCCGACATCGATGGAGCCGTCAACGGTCTTGTGCGACCGCACACGGCCGCCGACCTGGTTGTTGGCGTCCAGCACGACGACCTTGAAGCCCTGTTCGGTCAAGAGATTGGCGGCGTTCAGGCCCGACAGGCCGGCGCCGATGATGACCACATCGGCCTTCTCCTCGGCAGCCAGCGCCACACCGGGCAACAGCCCCATGGCGGCCGACGTCGCCAGAAACCCGCGTCGTGTAAACATCACCCGTAACCCCTGTGCTGTTTTGATCGTCGCGGCCATGGCGCGGTGGAAACCCGCCGGCTTTTCAGCCCCGTCTTTGCGGCCGCCTTCCGCGCATCTGCGGGTTTCCTTATCACCGCTGAACCTGTTGTAACGGCAACGATTCGGCCTCCTTGTCCACTTGATGGACAGGCTCCCTGATAGCGGGGATGGCGGCCGCGGACGGGACTATCGTTGTCCCCTTCCGTCTTTCCGGGGTGACAGATGAAACCGATCGCTTCCCTGCTTACGGCTGCGTTCCTGCTGGCCGGTGTGGCCCCCGGCGCCCTGGCGGCCGATGGGGTGCAGCCCTTTGCGCAGCAGACCCCGCCCGCCGCCCCCGATTATGCCAGGCCCGAAAGCTGGGCCGCAAAGCCCGACGCAGCCGGCGTCAGTGCCCTGTTCCCGCCCGGCGCCGAAGCGGGCCGGCTGGGGCCGGATGTGGACGTCTTCTACGTCCATCCCACGACCTATAAAAGCAAGGATCGCTGGAACCAGGACATTGCCGACGCCAAGACCAACGCCTGGACCGATGCCAGTGTGGTCATGCGCCAGGGCGGCGTGTTCAACGCCTGCTGCCGCATCTACGCACCGCGCTACCGTCAGGCCTCCACCCTGTCCTTCACGGCCATGGATGGCGATGGCGGCAAGGCCTTCGATCTGGCCTATGGGGATGTGGAACGCGCCTTCGACTATTATATCCAGCATCTGAACAAGGGCCGGCCCTTCATCCTGGCCGGGCACAGCCAGGGGTCGCGACACCTGCAGACCCTGCTGGAAAAGCGCATCGACGGTACCAAGCTGGTCGGCCGTATGGTCGCCGCCTATGTCGTGGGCGTGAACCTGTCGCAAGGCGATTTCGGCAAGGCGTATAAGAGCATCGGCATCTGCCGGAAGCCCGACAGTACCCATTGCGTGGCGGCCTGGAACGCCACCCTGCCGGAACTGAACATCGCCATGGTTAGCGCCATGGCGGAAAAGCGCTATGTCGACCGGTTCGGTGATGATCCCGGCAAGCGCATCCTGTGCATCAACCCGGTGACCTTTGACATCGACAAGCCGGATTCAACGGCCGATCAGGCCCGCGGCAGCGTGCCGGGCGCCCCGGCCGAAGGCCCGATGCAGGCCCTGCGGGCCAAATCGGTGTCGGCCAGCTGCCATGACGGCACTCTCACGGTGCGCCCGTCCGCCGATCTGGACCTGACGCCGCTGCCCGGCGGGTCCATGCATTATCACGATTACGGCCTGTTCTATGCCGATATCCGCGCCAATGTCCGGGTCCGGATCGACGCTTTCCTGAAGGAAGGGAAATAAGCCCTTGGCGGTGGGAGACGCCTGCGTTTCCTACCGCCCCTCCAGCCGCGGCCGGCCCCGGCGCGACGGCTTCACCAGCCCGTCGCGGTTCAGCAGGGCCAGCGCGGCGCTGGCCGTGCCCCGACAGACGCCGTACTGGGCGGCCACGCCTTTCTGCGTGGTGGGGACGCTGGCAGCGGCGGTCAGTTCACCGCGCAACAGCATGTAAAGCCGGTAATAGGCAGGGATCATCATCACGACTTCCGGGATGCCGGCCGTGTCGTTCAGGCTCTGTCGCAGGATGGTGTGGTCGAGCGTGATCTGCATGGGGTCGTGGAAAGGGAAGATGCCTTGAGAAAGAAAATTCCGCCACCCCGGTTGCCCGGAGTGACGGAGAGGAGGGAGGAGGCAAAAGTCGGAAAGGAACAAGGAACCGTTACTGCTGGGCGATCTCCTCGATCGCCTTGTTGAAGCGCTCCTTGGTGTCGGCCTCGGCGGCCTCGCGCGCTTCCTTGCGCATCAGATAGAACAGCCGGTCCATGAAATCCTGGCGCCAGGCTTCGCGGGCCTCCAGCGCTTCCTGGTCCAGGGTCAGCGTCTCGATTCCGGCGGCCAGATCCAGGCCCGTGGTCTTGGCATAGCGTTCGACGCTGTCCAGACGGTCGTGCAGGACCGACACTTCATTGGCCAGCACCAGGATCATCGACATGGCCTGATCCAGGCCCGGCGCGTCATAGAACTGCGGGCGCTTGCCCTTGGCGTCCTTGATGACGTGGGGACGTTCGGCGGTGCTGGTCATCAGGCGGCATCCTTGACGGCGATATTGTTCTGCTTTTGGGCGATGAAGACTTCCCAGCCGCCGCCCGGCGCATATTCGCCGGCGGCGAATTCGCGTTCGGCCACGGCGCTGGCGGCATCCTGGCTGTAGCCGGCGGCGTCTTGGGCTGCAAATTCCATCACGGCCATGGGGGCCGTGTCGAACTTGGCCTGGGCGCGGTCGAACCCGGCCTTTTCGGCCAGATCGAACTGGTTCATGTCGCGCATGGCGCCCCAGAACGGCTCGTTATTGTACCAGGTCTCGTTATCCAGGATGAACTGGGTGAACGGGTCCATCAGGTCGAACGGCGGCAGGTCGGCATGGATCATCAACCCGCCCGGCGCCAGCAGGCGATGGCATTCCTTGAAGATGCGCGGCATGGCCTTGCCGCTGGTTTCGTGCAGCAGGATATGGCTGACGACCAGATCGAAATGACCGTCGGGGAAACGGGTTTCCTCCGCATTCATCTGGGCGAAATTCACCTCCAGCCCCAGGCCGGATGCCCGGGCATGGGCATAGCGCACGACGGGCGCGCCCACATCGATGCCCCAGACCTCGGCGTCGGGGAACATTTCCTTGTAGGGCAGGGTGGCGTGGCCGACCGTGCAGCCCATGTCCAGAATGCGCTTGGGCTTGAAGTCGGGCATGCGGCGCTGCAGATAGTTGCAGACCGACCGGCCCATATCGTCGTTCAGCGGGCCCATATAGCCCATGGCGTAGAGATAGACGCCACGGTCATACAGCGCACCGACGGAGATATCGTCCTTGGTGACTTCCGTGGTGTAGCCGCCCGGCATGCAGTGGATATCCACGGCCGTGACATAGCGCGGCGGCACGAAGCCTTCCGGAATATCCAGCTTGGCCTTGGTCTTGGCCGACAGCTCGGCGGCCTTTTCGTTCAGTTCCGGCAACTCGCGGTCGACCGTGACATTGGTCGCTTCCCAGAGCAGTTCCTGGGCGATGCGGTTGGCGGCGGCGTAATGCTGGAAATACAGCTCGCGGACCATGCAGGACCGGATATCGCGCCGGTCGGCGGGGCTGCGACCATGTTCACGCTCGAACGCCGGGGCGACGCGGTTCTTATAGACCGGGGTCAGACCGGGCAGCAGCTTCTGCTGGATGAAGTTCTTGAAACTCTTGGTGAATTCCTGGCGTGCCGCCTCGTCGTGATTGGCGGATGGCAGCACCGGATGAGGCTGCTGTTGGAAAGTATTCAGCATGACCGCTCCCTGTTCGGCGTGGGTTGCTTTTGCCTGTATTGGATAGGGTCAGCGCCGCCGATGGCAAAGGGCCGGAAAGCAGATGTCCACCTGATGGTTGAATCCGCGCGCCATGGTTTCCAGGGCGAATTTTTCCATGCCACGGTGCCGGCCGACAGATGCGGCGGCGGGACCGCGTAGAAGACGGCCCCCGTCATCTTCGAACAGGGAGACAAGGCATTATGAGCGGACCTGAATTGACGCGGCGGGAAAGCCTGGGTCTGGCGGCCATTGCCGCCGCAGTGGGCGCCGTCGGCTTGCGTGGCCCGGAAGCACAGGCGGCAACGGCTGTCCCGTCCTTCACCACCAAGATCGACTTCAAGGATCCCAAGTGGAACCGGGACAGCTATGTCCGCCTTGACGCCGATATCGATCCGAACAAGGAAAAGATCGGCTGGTTCCGGGGCAATGTCTATGGCGTCCGCGACAATGAGCCGGTGCGCACCCTGTTCGTGCTGGACGGGTTCAGTTTTGTCCGCACCAAGCGCCTGGAAGACGGGTCCTATCGCCGCATGCTGCGCGAGATCGGCTTCTACCGCGATGCCAAGACCGGCGAGGTGATGAAGACCTGGCACAATCCCTATACGAACGAGGATGTGCGCGTCGTCCCCATCGCCAACGACCCCTATAATTACACGATCGGCGAATTCAAGCCGACGCCGCCGACCTATGGCGGTCTGAACAAGGACAAGCCGGCACCGGAGCCGTTTCTGCTGGACTGGCGCTATGGCCCGGATGACACGGTGGTCCTGACCACCGACATTCACCTGTTCTACCCCAATGCCCTGCAGCCCGACAAATGGCCGCGCGAATCCGCTGGCGCCTTCAACCGCGTGTCGGAGCTGTTCACCTATGTGATCAAGCGCAAGGATCTGGAAAACCCGAAGCTGACCCATGTGAAGGCCGTCGGTTCCTGGTCGCGCATCACGCCTTGGCTGCCCTGGATGCTGATGGGGCAGGCGCCCGGCCATATCAGCTATTTCTGCTCCTTCGGTGCCTATGACAGCATCGACCAGATCCCGGCCGACATCCGTGAACTGGCGCGTGCCATGGACCCGAAATGGCTGGCCTCCCCGACGGAGGATTACGGCCCGTCGCTGTCCAGCATCGAGAATTACGCCCGGTTCCAGACGCCGGCCCCGGTGCCGGCCGGCTGGACCCCGCCGCAGCCCCCGCCGCCGCGCACCCTGCCGCCGATGCCGCCGAAGTAAGCCTGAGCCCATGCCGGCGGAGGGGGGAAGCCTGCTCCGCCGGTGGTTTTTTGGGGGGGGGCACGCCTCTTCTGTCGTCCAGGCTTGCGGTGCAGGTGCCAAGGTTGAGATTTGCACAGCGGTGCTTCCCCCGCGAATGCGGGGGTCCAGGGGCCAAGGGCACCGAGGTGAGGTTCCAGGTGGCCCCTGGATCCCCGCTTTCGCGGGGAAGGCACCTTGTTTCAATGGACTAAGTCGGCGCCGATGGGTGGAAGCCGGGGGGATCAGGCCGCAGGTTAAACCTTCCAGGCCCCACGGCATCTTTCCCTTTCCTGCCCTTCCCCGCGACTCCCCACCCCCCAAGAAGGACCACCCATGACCGCCGTGACCGATAGCGCCCCCCGTTCCGCCGGCCAGTTGGGGCTGCTGGCCCAGGTGGGCTATGGGGCGGGGCAGGTGGCGGGGCAGGTGTTCCGCGATGTGCCGTCGCTGCTGCTGCTGTTCTTCATGACCACGGTGCTGGGGATCGAGCCGGCGCTGGCCGGGGCGGCCATCTTTGTGCCCAAGCTGGTCTGGGGCGTCAGCTGCGACCTGGCCGTGGGCATTCTGTCCGACCGGCTGAAACACAGGATCAACCGGCGCTGGTGGCTGCTGGCCGGTGTGGTGGGGTCGCCGGCGGCCTTCCTGCTGCTGTTCCATGTGCCCGACATCCCCAATGCGGGCCGTGTGGCCTATGTCGCCGCCGCCTTCAGCCTGTATATGGCCGTGTTCGCCAGCTTCTCCGTTCCCTATCTGGCCATTGCCGGCGAACTGTCGGACGACCCGCATCAGCGCACGGTGCTGATGGCCTGGCGGCTAGTGTTCACGGCGGCCGGCGTGCTGGTCGGGGGCACCGTGGCCCCCTATGTCGTGCAATATCTGGGCGGCGGGCAGCCGGGATATGAGGGCATGTCGCGCGTGCTGGCCGTCATCTGCCCGCTGTCGCTGCTGATCGCCTTTTTCGGGGCTGGCCGCGCCGCGCGACAGGCGGCGCGCGATCCAGCCCCGGCGCACCGGCGGCTGTCGGCGGGTGACGCGATGCGCGTGCTGCTGGCCCCGCGCTTTTCCATCCTGCTGTCCTCCAACCTTTTGCAGCTTATCGGGTCGGGCATGGCCTATGCCTCCATGCTGTATTTCCTGTCCTACAATATGGGACGGACGGATGCGTTGCAGCTGATCGGCGGGCTGGTGGCCATTGCCTGTGCCGCCATCATCGTGGCCCAGCCGCTATGGGTGGCGCTGGCCAGGCGGGTGGGCAAGAAGCCGGTCTATATCCTGTCCGCCATCGGCTATGCGGCCACATATCTGGTCTGGTCGCAATGCGCCGGTGCCGGTACCGTGGCCGCCTATGGCCTGTGCTTCACGGCCGCCTTCTTCAATTCCGGCTGGGCGCTGCTGTCCTTTTCCATGATGTCGGACATTGCGGGCGAGGATCGGGCCCATGCCGGGCTTTATTCGGCCGCCTGGATCGCGGTGGACAAGATCGGCTTTGCGCTGGGCGGCACGCTGCTGGTGGGGCTGGTCCTGTCCGGTTTCGGCTTTGATGCGGCGGCGGCCATGACGGGCGGGGCGCAGCCGCAAAGTGCCCTGACCGGCGTCATGCTGGCCTTCGGGGTGCTGCCCGGTCTATTCAACCTGACAGCGGCGGCCTTGTTCGCCCGCTTTGGCCGTTCCTGATCGGAAAGACACGAGAGCAGATGCAAGCGCAAGCAGAGGAATTCCGGCGCGGCTGGCGGCTGGTGCTGGCGGCGGCGACAGGGGTGGGGCTGGGCATCACGGGCCTGACCTTCTATACGCTGGGCATCTTCATCGGGCCATTGACGCAGGAATTCGGCTGGTCGCGCACGGCACTGGCCAGCGCCACCATCCTGACCACGCTGACCACCCTGTTCCTGGGGCCCGTGGTCGGCCGCCTGACCGACCGGTTCGGCGGGCGGGCCGTGGGCCTGACCTCCCTGGTCGGGCTGGCGGCGGGGCTGGCCGGGCTCAGCCTGATCGGGGCTGATCTCTGGACCTTCTATCTGGCCTTTGGCTGCGCCATGGTGCTGGGTGCCGGCACCTTGCCCATCGTCTGGACCCGCGCCGTCAATGCCGGGTTCGACAAGGCGCGCGGCATGGCGCTGGGCCTGACCCTGACGGGCACGGGCCTGTGCGCCATCCTGGCCCCGCCCTATGTGCAGTGGCTGATCGCCGACCATGGCTGGCGCATGGCCTATCTGGGTCTGGCGGGGCTGGTGCTGGTGCTGGGCGTGCCCGTGGTCTGGACCCTGTTCCATGAAATCGGCGGGCCGGCTCACCAGCAGAGCGTTGCCCAGGCCCCGCGTCCCGGCTTCACGGCCGCCAGGGCGCGTAGGATGCGGCAATTCTGGATGCTGGGCATCGGCTTCCTGTTCGCCTCCTTCTCCGTTTCTGCCCTGATCGTGCATCTGGTGCCGATGCTGGCCGGCGGCGGGATGGAACGGGCCACAGCCGTGTGGGTGGCCAGCCTGCTGGGCTTTGCCATCATTGCCGGGCGGCTGGGCATCGGCCTGCTGGTCGACCGGTTCCACGCGCCGTTCGTGGCCTTTGCCGTGCTGGCCGTAGCATCGGTGGCCAGCTTCATGCTGCTGGGGGCCGGCCCCGGCCTGACCATCGCCATGCCAGCCGTCATCCTGATCGGGCTGGCCGCGGGGGCGGAGGTGGATCTGGTCGCCTATCTGGCCAGCCGCTATTTCGGCCTGCGCCAATATGGCGAGATCTATGGCATGCAACTGGGCTTCTTCGCCGCCGGTGCCGGGCTGGGGCCCATGGGTGTGGGGCGGCTGTTCGACCTGACTGGCAGTTATACGGTCGGCCTGATGGCCTGTGCTGTCGGGTTCGTCGTGGGGGCCATCCTGATCGCGGCTCTGGGCCGGTATCCGGAACGGTTCGACGATTGAAGGCAAGGCCTGTCCGCTGTCCGGACAGCGGACATCTCCACCCCTCTGTCCCGGCGGCGATGCTGGCAATCTGGCGCCCGATCCACATTACCCCGGAAAGCCCGCGCCATGCCCGACAGCAGCCTGACCCCGTCCGATCTTCTGCCCCGCCTGCGTGCGCTGCTGGGCGACGGGGCGGTGGTGACCGATGCGGACAGCCTGGATTTCTATGGTCATGATGTCCACAGCCAAGGTGCCCCGCTGCTGGCCGTCATCCGGCCGGCAACGCGCGACGCCCTGGTCGATGCGCTGAAGGCGGCGCATGCGGCGGGCGTGGCCGTGGTGCCGCGTGGCGGCGGCATGTCCTATTCCAACGGCTATCTGGCGCCGGCCGCCGGGTCGATCCTGGTCGATACCAGCGGCCTGGACCGGATCATTGAGATCAATGCGGGCGACATGTATGTCGTGGTGGAATCGGGCGTGACCTGGGCCGCGCTGGATGCGGCGCTGGCCCCGCTGGGGCTGCGCACGCCCTTCTGGGGTCCCTTCTCCGGCATCCGGGCCACGGTCGGCGGCACCATGTCCCAGAATGCCGTGACCTATGGCACCGGCACCTATGGTTCCGCTGTTGACAGCGCGCTGGGGTTGGAAGTGGCGCTGGCCGATGGCAGGGTCGTGCGCACCGGGTCCTGGGCGCAGGAAAACTCCGTGCCCTTCTTCCGCCATTACGGGCCGGACCTGACGGGCCTGTTCGGTGGCGATGCCGGCGCGTTCGGCATCAAGACCGCCATCTCCCTGCGGCTGGTGCGCCGCCGGCCCATCAATACCGGCATCTCCTTCGGCTTCGCCGATTTCGACGGGCTGCTGGGGGCCATGGCGGCCGTGGCGCGTGAAGGGGTGGCGTCGGAAGCCTTCGGCCTGGACCCGTTCCTGCAAAAGCAGCGCCTGGGCATGGGCGATCTGAAATCCGACCTGAAGATGCTGCTGGCCGTGGGCCGGGCCGGGCGCGGGCCCATCGAATCCCTGGTGCAGATGGCCAAGATCGTCATTGCCGGGCGCGGCTTCCTGGACGGGATCAACTATTCCGCCCATTACACGGTCGACGCCTTCGACAAGGAGGAGGAGCGGTCGATGCTGCGCCGCATCCGTGCGGCGGCCGGGCCCTTCGGCAAGGAGATCGAGAACTCCATGCCGACCCTGGTCCGTGCCTACCCGTTCCCGCCGCTGAACCATATTCTGGGGCCGAAGGGTGAGCGCTGGGTGCCGGTCCATGGCATCCTGCCTTTCAGCCGCGTCGCCGCCTTCCGCGCCGACCTGGAAAAGCTCTATGAGGGGCACGCGGCGGCGATGGCCAAGCACAAGGTACTGGCCGCCGCCATGTTCTCCACCATCGCCACCAATGGCTTCCTTTATGAACTGGCCTTCTATTGGGAGGATGAGCGGACGCCGTTCCATGACCGCATCCTGGAACCGTCGGCCGTGACCAGCCTGCCCCGCTATCCGGCCAATCCGGAAGGGGCCGCCCTGATGGACCAGCTGAAGGCCGAATGCGTGGCGCTCTATAATCGTCATGGTGCCGCGCACCTGCAGGTGGGCAAGCTCTATCCCGTCGCCCGGTCCATGAACCCGGCCACGCGCGATCTGCTGGGCGGGGTCAAGGGTCTGGTCGATGGCGGGCGGACCATGAATCCCGGTGGGCTGGGGCTGTAAGGGCGGGTGCAGCCCCCGCCTTTGCCAATAAAAAACCCCCGCCCGGTCACCCTGGCGGGGGTTTTCGCGTTTTGGAAGGTGCCTGCCTTACTTGGCGGCGATGGTCACCGTGACGGTGTCGGCATAATCGCCGGCGATATACTGGTCGGAAGCGGCCACCGTGACCTTCAGGTCGGACTTCTTGCCAAACTGGGCGGTGGCGCGGTCGACGACGGCCTGGCTGGTCAGGGCGCCGCTGAAGCTGTCATAGGCGACATTGTAGTTGATGGTGAAATTGCCGCTCTTCAGCTTGCCGGCATTGGCCGAGGCGAGCGTGATGCGGTAGCCGGAGCCGGAATTGCAGGTTTCGGTGACGGAACCGACCGTCTTGTTGGTCTCGCCGGCCTTCAGCGACAGGGACTGGCCCAGATCCTGGACCGCGATGGTGCAGGACAGCGCGACATTGCCCTTCAGCTGGATGGTGCCCGACGCGTTCTGGGCCAGGGCGGGGGAGGCAGCGGCGGCGGCGATCAGGGCGGCGGCGGCGGCCTTGGCGAAGAACTTGGTCATGTCGGTCTCCAACAGCTCGGTTTCGTGCGGCGTTATCGCCGTCATGCGAACCAAGGATTGCAGACACCGTGCCAGTCCGCGGTTGAAGCCCGAAAGTTGAGGGATTCTGCGCTGTTTCGGATGTATTTACACACTGTTGACGTATTGCGATTTGCAAAATATGCATAATGCGTGTTGAATTCTGCAAAAATGTTGGAATATGCAACGGAGCTTGGTTTTCCCGCTGCAACCAAAGGTCCGGCCCGCGCCGCGAGTGCCGGTCAGGGCGGCCCGCTGCCGGCCACCCGCCCGGCATCCAGTTCCAGCACCTGGTCGGCGGCGCGGCGGGTCTGGTCGCGATGGGTGACGGCCAGGATGGTGGTGCGGTGGCGCAACCGGTCAAGCGCCTGCAGCACCAGGGACTCCGACCCGGCATCCAACGCCGACGTCGCCTCGTCCAGGATCAGCAGGCGGGGCTGGCGCAGCAGGGCGCGGGCCAGGGCCAGGCGCTGGCGCTCTCCGCCCGACACGGCGCTGCCGCGGTCGCCCACGACCGTATCCAGTCCCTGCGGCAGGCCGCGTACGAAATCGGCCGCGGCCGCTTCCTCCAGCGCCGCCCACAATTCCGGCTCGCCGGCATCGGGGGCAGCCAGCAGCAGATTGGCCCGGATCGTGTCGTGGAACAGGAATGGGTCCTGCGGTACCACCGCCACCTGACGCCGCCAGGTCGGACGCAGGCCGGGCGTCAGCTCCACCCCGTCCACCGACAGGCTGCCGCTGGAGGGGGCGGTCAGCCCGGCCGCCAGATCCGCCAGGGTCGATTTCCCGGCGCCCGAGGGGCCGGTGACGGCCAGAAGCGCGCCGAAGGGAAGATCGAAATCCACCCCGTCCAGCGCCTGCCGCCCGTCGGCGGTGCGCAGCCCGACCCCGCGAAAGGACAGGGTGCGGCTGAAGACCGGCAGCGCCTCGCCGATGATGGCCGGTTCGGCTCCGGCGCGCAGCCGGGTCAGCATCGCCTGATACTGAAGGACGGCGGGCAGACCATTTTCCAGTTGCCGCCAGACCCGCAATCCCCCCAGGCCACGCTGAGCCAGCCTGGCAAAGGCCAGGATGACCGCCAGGGCGCTGCCCAGATCCTGGTGCAGCCAGAGGGTGGACACGATGACGGCCGCGGCGGCCAGGGTCGCGGCAACGATCAGCAGGGCCGCCTGTTCATAGGCCTGGATGCGCGTATGCCGGGCCTGGAGCCGGCGCAGATCGGCGAAGCGGCGGGCCAGATTATCCTGCCGGACCGTTTCCGCCCCGAAGGTCCTGATGATGCGCAGTCCCGCCAGATCGTCGGTCAGATCGGCCATCATGTCCTGATGCGCCCGCCCCAGGTGCCGGCCGATATCGAAACCGCTTTTCCCGATATGGCGCAGCAGCAGCAGCGCCAGCAGCGAAACCACCAGGGTGGCCAGCGTCAGGGAGGGGGAGATCAGCAGGGCGGCAAGCAGCAAGGCCGGCAAGGTCAGCAGCGTCACAGCCAGATTGACCACCGCATTGTAACAATTGGCCAGGCGCCCCACTTCGCCGGTCATGATCTGTTTGACATCCGTGCTGCGCAGCGACTGGAAGACCGGCCAGGATACGTGCAGCAGGGCGGCATGCAGGTCCGCGCGCAGCCGGTCGACAAAGACGTTGCGCTGGCCATCGCTGACGACGTTGCGCACGCCCACCACGGCCGCCCCCAGAATGACCAGCAGCAGGTAAAGGCCCAGCCCCAGCAACAGGGGGCGGGCTGCCGGTGGGGCACCCCCGTTCACCCCGATCATGTCCAGCACAGGAACCAGCAGCAGCAGCCCCGCCCCCTCCGCGACCGACCCGGCCAGCGTCAGGCCCAGAACCATGGCCAGCCTGCGCCGGTCCGTCCGGCGGATCATCAGGGAAAGGAAATAACGGGCGGCCGTCGTCCGCGTCTGCCCATCGGCCGGAAGGCGGGGTTCCTGATCAGCCATCCCGCCGCGTCCCCACCGGTTTGGGGGTGCCCAGATCGGCCAGGGGTACGAAACTGGCTGCTTCCTCTCCACCGATCAGAATGTCCGCCCCCATCATCATCCAGGCATGGGCGGCCAGCACCCCGCCCGTCTTGGACACGCCAAACCGGATCGACCAGCCCTTGATGCCGCGGCGTTTCAGCAGCAGCCCCAGGGCGACGGCGCGGACCAGACAGGTGCTGGTCCAGGGCAGATGGTCGGCCGTCCAGCGCAGGCGCCGGCCGATATCCCGTGCGCGGCCGGTGACCGGCGGCGCGGTTGTCGTCGTGCCGGACAGGTCCGGCGCCACCATCGTGCCGAACCAGCGCCGGGTGACGCGCAAAGGCAGGACATGGACCAGCAGCGCCGCCAGCAGCAGGGCGCCTGTGGCTTCCAACCGAACCGCGATCCACCATGGTCGTCCGTGCAGGATGCCTGCCATATCCGTCCCCTATCGGCAACCGAGGCGGCGCCAGAATTCCGGCAGCAGACGGATCGAGCCTTCGGCCGCCTGTGTCAACTGGATGCGACGGGCGGCCATGGCCTGAAGTTCCGCTGGACCCATGGTCGCCATCATGGGGCCATCCTCGCCCAGCCGCTGCATGATCCTTGCGGGCAGCGCCGCCGCCGGGATGTCCTCCCCTTCCCCCAGCAGCAGGTACAGGGCGGCACCCGCCGGTTCGACGGCCACGCCCAGACCCGCAGCGGCGGCAAAGGCGGCAACGGCGTGCCGGCCCTCCAGGGTTTCGACCGCCTGCAGACGGTTGAACTCCCGCATCGCGGGCGTCGCCTCGCCCGGCGTGCGATCGCACGCCCAGGCGAATTCACAGCCCGTCAGGATCACCAGCAGGTCGGCCGGCGTCGGCACATCCGTCCGGCCCTGCAGCGCCGGCAGGTCCAGCAGCGCCCCGATGGTGCAGACCCCCTGGGCCAGGGCGTCCAGGATGGGGCCGAAGACGGGCGGTTCCAGCACCAGGCTGCGGCTGGGCGTGTTGATCTGATGCGGCAGGGGCACGGCCAGATTGATCAGGGCCAGCCGCACCGCCCGCAGGCCGGCATTGCGCTCTTCAGCGCTGAGGACCCGCAATCCGCGACCGTAAATGTCATAGCGCAGCATCGTCTGGGTGCAATAGTCGACCAGGCTTTCCCGTGTCGTGGCGTCGGCGATACCGTCCAGCAGGGCGCGCTGTTCACCGGTCAGGATCATATCCGGGACATTGTGAAAGGGCCGCGCCGAACCGACATAGGAAAGGCCCGCTTCTGCAAAATCCTTTGCCACATCGCCATGCAGCAGGGGCCGCCAGTCGGCATTCAGATATTCATGGGCCAGATAGACGGCGTGCTGGGCCTCCGACCGGCCGGGCAGCGGGGCTGCGACGGCATCCATGTCGGTATCTGCCAGCCCCCCGGCCCCCGCCGCCTTCAGCGCCTGGGCAAAGGCCAGGGCGTCGCGCACGCGCCGGTCGCTGGGAATGCGCGTGTCCGCCGCTTCGGCATGGGCGCGCAACAGCCGCTGCAAGGGCGCGATCCGCCGCCAGCCGGGAAGGCTGTTATAACTGACCAGCACCACGCCGCCCGGCTTCAACCGCCGTTCCAGGAACCGGACAATGTCGGCCTGCACCGACGGGCCGACCCAGCTGTAGACACCATGCAGGGTGATATAATCGAACAGTGGCAGAGAGGGGTCATCTGCCATGTCGGCGATGGAGCTGGGGTGGAAAATGGCGTTGGTGATGCCTGCCCCTTCCGCCATGGCGCGGGCATGGTCGATATGGGGCGGCAGGTAGTCGATGCCGTGGATGGTGGCGTCCGGATAGGCAGCGGCAATCAGGTTGGCGGTCAGCCCCTGGCCACAGCCCAGTTCGCACCAGGTGAAAGCGGCACCGCGATCGGGCGGCGCCAGGCCGTTCAGCAGGCAGATGGTGTCCAGATGGGCCGGGGCCTGATAAGGGTAAAATCCCGGCACATATTCGATGTCCTGGACGTAACCGTCTTCCATCCCTACCACCTTGAGCTGTCTTGTCCTGCCCGGAATAGCAGTAGCACAACTTGTTCCGGGGCGCACAGGTACCGCTTCTCCTGGCGCTCCCCTGCCCGGTGCGTGACCTGGGAACAGGGGGAAAGCAGCGGCAGTCGACCATCATGCCGTACCGGCCGCCGGGGCGAACCACTTGCCTATCTGCGTTTGTTCCGTATTCTTAACGGCCATCTGACCCGAGCGAGTGACAAGAGTGACCGAGAAATTGCCCTCTCCCATTGCGCAGAATGCCCGCATCGTGAGGCGGCCGCCGGTCCTGTCCACCGAGGTGGAGGGCGAGGTGGTCATGATGGATATGGAAAATGGCCTGTATTACGGTCTGGATGCGATCGGTACCGATATCTGGCAGCGTCTGGAGGAGCCGATGACGGTCGGCGAGCTGGTCGCCGGCCTGTCGCAGAGCTACGCGGCCGACCGCGAGATTATCGAACGGGATGTGTCGGCACTCTTGTTGAGGATGGCAGAGCATGGGCTCATCGACATTGGCTGATCCGGACGCCGGCGACAGCACCTCTCCGGTTTGCGCAAGCGTTGTTGGCCCGGACGCGGACGCCGATTGCCTGTCCTATCGTGTCGGTCGCCACACCGTCGGCGAGAATCTGGAGCGGGCGGCGGCAACGGGTCGGCTGGGCCTTGCGGCCTACGGCACCTATGTCATGCCGGCGGACCAGCGCCCGAACAACCGTACAATCTATAACAAGGTGGTTTGGCCCTATCCGTGCCGCAAATTGCTGTTCCTGTTCGAACATGTCTATGAACGCGCGCAGGTGCCGTGGTCGTGCCAGAATTGCTACAAGGTCAAGGTCAGTCCGCGACAGGTGACCGATCTGGTCGCCGTCCATGATGCCACCGTCGACAAGCCATATGCTTCCAAGTTCCAGCCGGACATTGACGCACCCTATTCGACGGATGTCTACGGCGCCTATTTCTATGCGAACGGCCTGGAGCAGGCCCGTATGATCTATCGTGAGGTCGAAGAGGCCCTGGCCGCCAAAGGTTGCCTGGAGCGGACCCCCCTTTCCATCAAGCGGGGCTGCACCGAGTACGAGATGCATTGTGGTCCGTCCGACAAGTATGAGTTTCCCAAGGCGCTGGCCGAGGTGGAGCGCGGGCTGCTCTCGCGGATCGCCGTTGTCCCGTCGGCCAAGCCGCTTCTGACCCGGGCACAGGGTCTGTTGATGTGGATCCGGCAGGCCTACAGGATCGGTGACAACAGCTATCTTCAGCTTACCGGCGGGCGGCGGCTTTTCCCGGAAACGGTGAAATACGATCCCTGACCCCGTTGCCATGCCGCCCGCGCCCTTCCGGGGCCCCTCTTTGGATGATCATGATGACTTATGCTCTGTGCGGCCTGCGTGTCGCCTCCGAGCTGCCGCTGCCGGAACTGCTGCCCTGGAGCGGCGAGGATCATCCGCCAGATATAGAGATCATGATCGGGGACGTGCCCGATCATCTGGAGGCGCTCCTGCATGACGGGCCTGTCCTGCGGACGGCGCGGGATGGCACCTGTCTTTACACCATCCCCGGCACAGCCACCTATCTGGTGGAGGCGGGGCGGCGCGTCACCGTGCGGCCAGAACCCGATGCCAGTGCTGCGGCTGTTCGTCTGTTCCTGCTGGGCAGTGTCTTTGGATATCTGTGCCATCAGCGGGGTCTGCTGCCGCTGCATGCGGGTTGTATCGAGATCGGTGGAAAGGCCATCGCCTTCGCGGGCCATTCCGGTGCTGGCAAATCGACCCTCACCGCCGCCTTCCTGCGTCACGGCTATCCCGTTCTGGCGGATGACATCACGGTCCTGGATTTGAACGCCCCCGGGGGCCCTGTTGTCCTGCCCTCCTTCCCGCGGATCAA
Organism: Niveispirillum sp. FG148; assembly: GCF_057809655.1. Classification (NCBI taxonomy): domain Bacteria; kingdom Pseudomonadati; phylum Pseudomonadota; class Alphaproteobacteria; order Rhodospirillales; family Azospirillaceae; genus Niveispirillum; species Niveispirillum sp. FG148. Next base: position 20,131 of record NZ_JBMDKJ010000009.1, on the reverse strand, counting down.
GCTGTGGCGGGATTCCCTGGAGGGCATGCATATCCCGTTTCAGGGACTGGATCGCATCCGCCCGGAGATTGAGAAGTACCTGCTGCCGATCAAGGACGGCTTCCGGCAGGCACCCCTGCCCCTGGGCGCCATCTATCATCTGCGGACCGCCAAGGACCGGCGGCATGAGGGGGAGGAGCGGTTGCGCGGGGGGGCGGCCGTGGAAGCGCTGGTGGAAGCCGGATACCGGCGTATGGCTGCCTTCCGCATGGGCCGGCGGGAGGCTTTCATGGCATCCCTCCTGCGTCTTGCGGCCGTGCCCAGCATCCGCCTGTCACGGTTGATGGATATGACGCAGATTGATGCGATGGTCACGCAGATCGCGGATCGCCACACGGCCGCCGGCAGGGGCCTGCCGGGATGACCTGCTATCACTGGCTTGCCTCCTACCCCAAATCCGGGAACACCTGGCTGCGGCTTTCGCTCGCCAGTCTGGCCCGCGGCGGCGCGCCCCCTGATTTTACCTCTACCGAACTTTTCGCCCCCATCACGGTGGACCGGGCGGCCATTGACGAGATCATCGATGTCGATACGGCCGATCTGACCCCGTCTGAAGTCCAGCTTCTGATGCCGGATTTTTTCCGGCTGGAAGCGGCGTGGCTGGGCAGGCCGCAAGTCCGCAAGGTGCATGAGGCATGGATGCTGGTGGGGGGCAGGCCCCTGTTCCCGCCAGAGCTGACGGCGGGTGCCATCTGCATCGTGCGTGATCCGCGGGACGTGGCGGTTTCACTGGCCCATCATTTCGCCTTCGGGATCGATGAGGCCATTGCCTTCATGAATAATGAGGATGCCACGCTGGGGCGCGGCGGGAATTACGGATCGCCCAAGGTGCCGCAAAGGCTGTTGACCTGGAGCGGAAATGTCCGGAGCTGGCTGGACGCCCCGATCCGGCGGCTGCTTCTGCGATATGAGGATATGCTGGCCGATCCCGTGACCGCCCTGTCAGACGCGGCGCATCATCTGGGGTGGCAGCCATCGATGGAGCATGTCGCCAAGGCCGCGGCCGCCACCCGCTTCGACGTCCTGCGCGATGCGGAGGCGCGTTTCGGTTTCCGGGAGAAGGTGGGGGCGGATATACGGTTCTTCCGTCGCGGTGTGGCCGGGGGTTGGCGCGACACATTGTCGGCCGCACAGGTCGCCATGGTCGAAGCCGCGCACCGTGGCGTCATGAAGGATCTGGGGTATCTTTAGAGCGGTTTTCCTTTCATGCCCCCTCATACCTATTTGCAGGGATCAGAACCTACGGTCCTGATCCCTGCAGCCCTCACGCGCCGGGCGCCGCCATCCGGCGGCTTGGCTCACGCGCGCATGGGCGCGCGGGCGCTCAACGCGCCAACCAGGTTGCGGTGAGTGGAACTCACCGCAACCTGGTATCAGGTGCTAAGCGCTTGAGGAATTGAAAGCTGGAGCGTGTTTGCGGTCACCGGAAATACGCTCTAGCGGGATGCATCAGCCGCGGCCGGGCCGTTGGATCTGTCGATCCAGCGCAGGAAAGACCCGATATGCATCCCCCGGATCAGAATGGACCGATAGGCAGGGCCTGCCGCTCCCGCCGCTTCGGCCGTGGCCGGCCAGCGGTCCAGCAGCGCCCGCAGCCGCGGGATATCCAATGCCTGGCTGGCCAGGGCCGATTCTTCGATACGGTCCAGTTGTTCATAGAGCTGGGGGCGCCGCAGACAAAGATTATGGAACCATTCCGGGTTTTGTGCGGCCTTTGTCGCGTTATCGCGTATCGCGGCGGGCAGCACATCGCGGAATGCCGTGCGGGCCAGCCAACGGAATTGCCCGTCGCGGACGAACATGGATTCCGGCAGGGAAAAGCAGAATTCCAGCACCCGCCGGTCCGCAAACGGACAGGTCTGGGTGAGGCCCGTCAGCGACCGCAAGGCGTCGATGTTGCTCACCGTTCCGCCGCGTCGGCGCAGATAGATGCTGAACGCTTCGGCATAGCCCGGCCGCCTGTGCCGATAGCCGCCAGGCACCTTTTCTGCGATCAGACTGTCCCGGATCCCTGTCGACGCGGCCAGATCGGGATGGATCGCACTGATGAAGCCCCAGTTGCCGGGTCTCTGGCCCTTCCAGCGAAGCGCCGCCAGACGGCCGTCAAGAAAGGCCGTGTCAAGGTTGCGACGCAGGCCCCCGCCATTGCGACGCGACAGATTCCAGGATTCCCGCAATGCGTGCCAGATGTCTCCCTGGCGGACGACCCTGTGCAGAGAACCGTAATGGGTGATGGACATCTCCCCATCCTCGCCCGTGAAAAGGGTCCGCGCCCCGGCGGCGGCGGCGGCACGCCAGGCCGCGAGATACCAGCCCAGATTGGGGGCGAGAAGTGCGGCCTGTCCCGTCGCCACGAACAACGGAGTCGGATCGGCATCAATCGGGTCCGGGGCCGGCTCGATATAGTCGATTCGCAGGTTTTCATGGTGGCGTTCCAGCGCCTGCAATTGCGGTCGTCCGTCCGGCGCCCAGGTCTTCGCAACCACCAGCGGCACATTGGGGGGCGGGACCAGGGCAAGGCCATGGATCGTGTCCGTGCCCCGCTGTTTGGCAGCGGCACCCGCAATGATGGAAGAATCGAGTCCGCCGCTGAGAGAAACCGCCACTTTTCCGACGGTCCGCAGACGGTCGCGCAAGGCGGTATCGAACAGAGCCCGGGCAGCCTCTGCGCATTCCATCGGATCGCGGGGGACCGGGCGGGGTTCGGGTCGCCAATTGTCAACCTGTCGCTGGCTGTCCGGCCCGATAATCAGAGTCGTGCCCGGCATCACATGCCGGACATTGCGGTAAACGGTTCGCCCCTGCCGACCCGACATCAGGGTGAGCAGTTCCGCCAGGCCCTGTTCATCAATCTCCGGCTGGACACCAGGCAGACAAAGCAATGTCCGCAGGCTGGTGGCAAAGGCGACCTGGCGCCCATCCCGATAGTAATAAAGGCTTCGTGACGCCGACACATCGCGGGCAAGAACCAGCCGGCCCGCATCGCCATCCCAGACCGCCCAGGAAAACTCCCCCAGCAACTGGCACGGGGCGTCGGCTCCCCAACGTTGGAACGCTGCCAGGGCGATTTCCATGTCGGGGGCCGATCCTGACGACAGGTCCAGGCGCCGGGCCAGGTCTTCCCGCCCATCCACACGACCATCAAAGCAGGAAATGACAGCACCAGCCGCAACAGGCCGCTGTTCATGGCCGTCTTCCGGCACGGCCGCCGACTGGCAGAAGATAACGAAGGCGCGGCCTGCATGATCGACAACCGCCGGACCATATCCGGGAAGCCGCCGAAAGGCATCAAGGAGACTTTGTTCCCCCTGGAGTTCCCCCCGGGAAGAGGTCCCACCGCCGGTCCAGCATATCAACCCGGCGAAATCGGTCATCAGGTCTTTACGCCATCAGGTCCTTAAAAGGTAGAAATGCCCCACCATTGCGGCCTTGAGCAGCAGCGAAACCGCCAAGGCATCATCATGATGTCGGGGCATAGGTGGACGAACCGTCATTGTTGGTCGAGGTATCGCCGCTGCGCGTCACCTCACCGACCGATCCGACCGTCAGCACAGGCGCAGACCAAGTGCGCAAGGCCCTGCCTTCCCCGGTCGGACGTGCCAGTTCTTCGTTATTGGCGGGGGCGTTCATCGCAAACCTGCTGAAAAATATCTGAGAAACATTGCGCATTCTAACATGCAATCAGGGGCTGTCAATCCGTGCGGCGGATGCCAGTGGTGCGGAACGGACGCCGGCGACGGGAGAGATTCCGCCTGGACCCGGCGGCCGTGCGGAAGTTCTATGACGTCATGCCACCATCACGAACCATTGCTAAAAATTTTCTATATGACTTGCGCAATCGGATGTGTTGATAATTCCAGAAGCACAACCTAAAATCCAACTCGGCCATCTGCGCACATTGGGTTTGGGACAATCCTGGGAGGCAAGCATGGATCCCTTTTTGGGTGAGATTCGTATTTTTCCGTGGTCCTGGGCGCCGCAAGGCTGGGCGCTGTGCAACGGCGCGTTGATGCAGGTTCAGCAGAATGCGGGGTTGTATGCGTTGCTGGGGCAGACCTTCGGCGGTAACGGCACCACGACCTTCAATCTGCCCAATCTGCAGGGGCGGACACCGATCCATGTGGGGATCGGGCCCGATGGGATTGCCTATAACTATGGCAATTCCGGTGGTGTGGAAGGCGTGACGCTGACGGCGACGAACTTCCCCCCGCATGTGCATTCCGTAAATGCCTTGGGCCAGACGGCGGGAAATGCCGGCAATGCGAAAAGCAGCCTGCCGGCCAAGGTTGGCATCGGCACCGGCGGGGCGACGGTGAACATCTACAGCACCGCGACAGCGGGCCCGACTGTGCAACTGAGCGCCGACACTTTTTCGACCTCAGGTGCCAATGGGGCGCATAACAATATGCAGCCCTTCGTCGTTACAAATTTCTGCATCGCCACGTTAGGTATTTTCCCGCCGCGGCAATGACCGCCAGGAAACAAAGAACAGGAGGATCGTAGAATGTCTGATTGTTTCCTTGGCGAAATACGCATGTTCGCCGGCAGTTATAATCCAGAGAACTGGATTTTCTGCGACGGCCAGTCTTTGAATGTCAATCAGTATCAGGCTCTGTTTTCGCTGATTGGCACAACCTATGGCGGCGACGGGGTCACCACTTTCAAGGTGCCGGACTTCAAGGGGCGTGTTCCCGTGGGTCAGGGTACCAACACCACGACCAATCCGCCTTTGACCTCTCGGGTGATTGGCCAGTCCGGTGGTGAGGAATACCACACACTGACCGACGCGGAGATGCCGGCGCATATGCATGCCGTTTATGCCTGCAACAGCCCGGCGACGGCGATCGTGCCGGGCCCGTCGACGCTGTATGGCACGGTAGAGCCGAATACAACGGCCGGCATCACGGGGCTTTACACAATAGTTCCGTCCACCACGCTTGTCGGCGTGGCCTTCGATGTGAAGGCAGTCAGTGCTGCGGGCGGCAACCAGGCGCACGCCAACGTGATGATCACAACCGCGATCAGCTTCATCATGGCTATCCTGGGGAATTACCCCACGCGGCCGAACTAAGGGAGATCCGAGAATGGACGCCTTTTATGGAGAGATCCGGATTTTCGGCTTCAGCTTTGCGCCGCAGAACTGGGCGCAGTGCAATGGCCAGACCTTGGGTATTTTGCAGTACCAGGTGCTTTACACCGTTCTGGGGACTCAGTTTGGGGGCGACGGTCAAACGACGTTCAAGTTGCCCAACCTGATGGGCAGTGCGGTGTGCCAGTCGGGGCAGGGGACAGGTTTGACCTACCGCGCGTTCGGCAAGACGTTCGGTGCCACGACCGTGACGTTGACTTACAGCCAGATGCCAAGCCATCAGCATACGCTGAATGCGGCTATTCCAAGCGCGGCGCAGTTGGACAATAACCTTGCCTCCGGATCGCGGCTGGGACGCACGCTCAAGCAGAACGATTTCACCAACACCGACACCTATGACACCATAATGGCGCCCCAGATGGTCGGGTCGTTCGGCAGCAGCGGGGCGCATGAAAACCGGCAGCCTTACCTGGCGATGAATTTCTGCATCTGCATGTATGGCGAATATCCAATCAAGGCCGACTGATGATTAACGGCTTGTCCGATCTGCCGGCACGGCGACCTTTCGCCGTGCCGGCCGCGCTTATGTCACTGGGGGTGACGCTGCGGCCGCAGACGCAGGAGGATTACGGGTTCCTGACGCGTCTTTACGTGTCGATCCGCTGGCAGGAAGTACAGCGGGTCGAACAATGGGACGACGCCATGCGCCTGGCCTTTCTGGAGGACCAGTACAGCAAGCAGCACCGCCATTACACCACCTATTACACCCGCTCCGACTTCATGATCATCGAACAGCAGGGCCGGCCGATCGGCCGGCTGCTGCTGGATCGTGGTCATGCCACCGACCTGCGGGTGGTGGATATTGCCCTGCTGCCCGAGGTCCGGGGCCAGGGCATAGGCCAGGCTTTCCTGGCTGCTGTCCAGTCGGAGGCGCGGTCGGAGGGCAAGAAGGTCAGCATCCATGTCGAACAGGAAAACCCGGCCAAGCGGCTTTATAACCGCATGGGTTTCCGCGACATCAGCCAGACCGGGCCTTATTGGCTTCTGGAATGGGAAGCAACCTGATCCGGTTGGTGAGCAGGGAAGCGCTGCAGCGCTTCCCTGCTTTTTCAATCAGTTGAACACAGCCTGATACTGAAACGTGCCATTGTCGTTGCGCGCGATGGGCACGATGAAGATTTCAACCAGCCCCAGGGCCGGATGCTGCAAAGGCAGGATCTGCTGGTTGAACTGAAGGTCGGTGCGACTGCCCTGGAAGAACAGGGAAAACGGGTCCCGCTTCTTGTTCGGGTGATCGTAAGATTTCAGCGCTTTCGCTTCGACCAGCGTGAAATTCTCACTCTGCTCCGGATGTTCCAGGTTGAACACTGTCCCGACATGGGGGGTGAAAATTTCCAGGGTCGCCGTACCAATGTCGAACATGTCGATCTCTTCCGATGGGAAATGACCGATCGTAATTAGCGTAATTATCCGTCTTGCGCAATATTATCTGTGATTTATTGAATTGGCCCGGAAATCTATATTGTAGTATTCGGTTGCATAATAATATATGCAACCGAATGTCTTTCATTGGTGGAGTCGTGGCGGGATTCTCATCTATAGATTTCCCCCACGTCCGGCTCGATCGTCAAAGACATCCATGCAAAACGCCCTTTCCGATCGGAATCGGAAAGGGCGCTGACAGGATGGCAGGACTGAGGGGGGGCAGGCTGTCAGGGCAGGACGACCTGTCGGATCACGCGGCCGGCGGCCAGCTCGTCCATCAGCCGGTTGATCTCCGACAAAGGTGCGGTGCCGCTCAACAGCCGATGCACGGGCAGCCGTCCCGCCCGCCACAGGGCGATATAGCGCGGGATGTCACGCGACGGGATGGAGGAACCCATGTAGGAGCCCTGCAGAATCTTGCCTTCCGCCACCAGCGACACGGCCGGGAAGGACAGCAGTTCCGACGGGTTGGGCAGGCCCACGGTGACGGTGCGGCCGCCGCGGCGCGTGGCCTTATAGGCGGCGGCCAGGACCACGGCCTTGCCGGCGGTTTCGATGGCGACATCGGCGCCGCGCCCGCCTGTCAGGTCAGCGATGGCGGCCGGCGCATCGGCCGGGGCCACGGCCGCCGCGGCACCCAGTTCCAGGGCCAGCGCCCGCTTTTCCGCCACGGGATCGACAGCGATGATCGGGTTGGCCCCGGCCGCCACCCCGCCCAGCAGCGCCGACAGGCCGACCCCGCCCAGCCCATAGACCACCAGGCTTTCGCCCGGCCGCACCTGCGCCGTGTTCATGACGGCGCCCACGCCCGTCAGGACGGCGCAGCCGAACAGGGCCGCGATTTCGGGCGCGATGTCGGATGGGATCTTCACGGCGGAGCGCTGGTCGATGACGGCATGGGTGGCAAAGGCCGAGACGCCCAGATGGTGATAAATCTTCTCCCCATTGGTTTCCGCCAGCCGGTGACCGCCGCGCAGCAGCCGCCCCTCGCCATTGGCCGTAGCGCCGGGCTGGCACAGATAACCCTCACCGGCCCCGCAGGACGGGCACTGGCCGCAGGCGGGCAAGAAGGCCAGCACCACCTTGTCGCCCGGCTTGAAGTCGCTGTCGGGATCGCCCGTTTCCAGCACCGTGCCCGTCGCCTCATGCCCCAGCGCCATGGGGGTGGGGCGGGGGCGGTCGCCATTGATCACCGACAGGTCGGAATGGCACAGGCCGGCGGCATCGATGCGGACCAGCAGCTCACCCGCGCGCGGCGGCGCCAGCTCCACCTCTGCCAGGCGCAGCGGCCTGGTTTCGGCATAGGGGCCGGGCTGGCCGATCTGGTCCAGGATGGCGGCGGTGATACGCATCGGGGGGATTCCTCTTTCTTGGGGGCTGGGGGCCATGGCCGGGCGTTCGGCCGATCATGCCCCGGAATGTGTCTTCGTGCTAAGTCCGTCTGGTCACGGGGCCACAACCATCCGCGCCGCCGCCATGCCGGCCAGCCTTCCCAGCGTCATCGACGCGGCGATGCCCATGGCCGGCAGATAGCCCCAGCAGGACGGGCCGGACACACAGCGCGCAGCCCCGCCGCAGGCGAACAGGTTGGGCAGCTTGGTCCCATCGGCGCGCAGCACATGGCCGTCGGCATCGGTGCGCAACCCGCCTTGCGTATGGTACAGCGCGCCTTTCAGCCGGAAGGCGCGGAAGGGGGCGGCGGGCGGCGCGTCGGGCCAATGCCGGCCCGTGCTGTCGGCCCGGCCTTCGCGGTGCGCTTCCCTGGCATCGTCCAGACTGGCGGCCAACCGCACCGGATCGGCCCTGATCGCGGCGGCCAGGGCCGCGATGTCGGGCGCCTGACGAGCAGCGTTCAGGTCAAAAAGCTGCATGGCTTCGGGAATATGGGCGCAGGCCCCCTCGATCCGCGCATCGAAGATCACCCAGGCGCGTCCGTCCGGCTGGGCCAGGACGGGATGCACAATGCCGGAAATATCGACCGTCTCGTCCACGAACCGGTCCCCGTCGCGGTTGACCAGGAACCCGCCTTCCAGGATGAAGCCGGGCGGCAGGGTCACGCCTTGCGGGTCGGTCAGCATGCCATAGCCCTGATACGACCCCATGTCGGCCAGATCGCCGCCCAGGGCCGCCCCCAACCGGATGCCCGTCCCGTCGCTGCGTTCATGGCTGTGGCTATAGGCCTGGGCGGCCTCGGGAATGTACCGGGCTACCATCTCCGGATTGGCGGCGAAACCGCCCGTGGCCAGGATCAGGGTGTCGCAGCCGATACCCTCCCGGCTGCCATCCGGGCGTTCGATGATGACGCCAGCCACGCGGCCATCCGCGTCGGATACCAGTTCGACCAGCCGCGCCTCATAGATCACATCGACGCCGGTTTCCCCCAGCCGCTGGTGCAGGAACAGCAGCGTATCGCCCCCGCTATGTCCCGGCCAGCCATGGACGCGCAGGCGGGAATGGCCGAAGGATGCCTTGAAGCGCAGATCCAGCGTATAAGGCAGGCCCTGCGCCTCCACCAGCCAGTCCAGCGTCGGGCCGGCATGGTCGGCCACGGCGCGGGCCAGAACCGGGTCGGTCTGGCCGCGCGTCTTGGCCAGGATATCGGCATAGAGCAGGTCGGCGCTGTCCTCCACCCCTTGCGCGGCCTGGGCCCTGGTCCCGGCGGCACAGAGCAGGCCCTGGGACATCGACGTGGTGCCGTGTGGCGTGGCGTCTGCTTCGATCAGCAGCACGTCCGCGCCGGCGGCACGGGCGGCCAGCGCGGCCACGGCACCCGCGGCCCCACCACCCGCCACCAGGACGGGAACGGAGAACTCGAACGCCATGGCCGTTTCCTGCGGGTCAGTTGTTGGGGGCGCCGGCTTCGCTGAAATTCTGCCAGTCGCGCGTCACGAACACCTCGTCGATCAGCGTGCGCTGGAAGCAGCGGCCGGCCTTGAACCAGTGCCAGGTGCGCGAGCGGAACTGGCCGCAGTCGGACATCTGGATCATCTCGTAAAGATAAAGGTCCGGCTCGCCCTTGCGGGTCCAGTTCAGGCAGGTGGAGCGGTTGAAATCATCCGGCTTCATGGCCGCGGCCCAGCCGGTGATCAGGTCATTGTCCCACCAGATGCGCCCATCGGCGTAAGAGGCCGGGAAGTCGCGCAGCTCCGTCCGCCCGTCTTCCCAGAAATAATGATTGCTCTGGTGATAGGGGTAGGGGCCATCCTCCTTGAACCGGCAGATCAGGCGGGACCGGTGCTGGTCCGTCAGCTTGCCGGTGGCGGCGTCGTAATAGCGATACCAGCCCTCCCAGACACCTTCATTGCGGGCCAGCAGCGGCATGTCGCGGCGCAGATCGGCCAGATTGTTGCTCATGGTTGGGTGATCCTTCGCTTTGCTGTTCAATCACGCAGATCGACGACGACCTTGCCCATCGAGCGGCCGGACAGCAGACGCTCCACCGCGTCGGGGATCTGGGCCAGACCCTTGAAGGGCACATCGTCGAACGTGACGGCGATCTTGCCCTGGTCATACAGACCGAACAGGGTTTCCCGTGCCGCTGGCCACAGGTCGGTCAGCAAACCATTCATGAATCCGCGCACCGACGCGCCCTTGTAATAGAGCTTGTTGCCCACGCGCGGCGCCGTGACGATCTCTGGCTTGCCATCCAGATCGCCGGCCGCTCCCGCCACGACGACACGGCCCAGGGGCGCCAGATTGTCCAGGAAGGCGTCGAAGATGCCGCCGCTGACGGTGTCGACGGCCAGGTTCAGCTTGTTGCGGTATTCGGCCGCCAGCACCGTCGCCACGTCTTCCGACCGATAGTCGATGACGCGGTCCGCCCCCAGGGATCGGACGAAATCAACCTTCGCCCCACCGCCGCAGACGGCGACGACATGCGCGCCCCGCCGCTTGGCCAGCTGTACCAGGAAATGGCCCAAGCCCCCGGCGGCAGCGGAAATGGCCACCGTCTCCCCATCGCGGATGCCGCCGACATGTTCCAGGGCCAGGAAGGCCGACACACCGGTCGAGGCCAGGGCCAGATAATCCCGGCTGGCGGCCGGCACTTTGATGAACTGGCCGGCGGGGCCGATATTGGCTTCCCGGTAGCCACCGGTGAAACGGTTGGTGGCGGCGGCATCACCGACCACAAACCCGCTCACGTCCTCACCCACGGCTTCCACCACGCCCACCGCTTCCACGCCCGTATAGGTGGGCAGCGGGATGCGGATGTAATCGACAGCGTTGCGGGCGATCTGGGTGTCGAAGATGCCGTTGACGCCACAGAAATGGTTGCGCACGCGGATCTCGCCGGGGCCGGGATCGCGCAGGGGCTCCGTCACCGTATCGATGCCATTGCGGAAACTGTCGGCGAAGCGCGTCAGGCGCAGCGCCTGGTAAGTGCCGGTCATGCTGTCAGTTCTTTCCCTTGATCTCAAAGCCCAGCACGCCGGGGTTAAGCACGCGGCCCGGATCGACCGCATCCTTGATGGCGTCCAGCAGCATGCGGCTGGCCCCATCCCGGCTGTCGCGATAGGGGTAGGAACGGCCGGCCTGGAAATGACCGCAGCCGAAGCTGCGGAAGGTGGCGATCAGGCGCTTGCGCGCCGCCGTCACCACGGCCGTCGCTTCCGGATTGTCCGGAAGATCGGGCAGGCGGGCCATATGTTCGGGCTCCAGCGCGGCATAATGCGACGCCAGGCGCTTTTCCGGCCAGTAGATCACCGGTTCCAGGATCAGGGCGTTGGTCGACATGGACGTGAACAGATAGCCCGTCATGATGCCGTGCTTGGTGAATTCGGCTTCCATGCTGGCGAACACGGCCTGCAAAGCCTCGAACAGGGCAGGCGCCTTGGACAGGGATATCTGGCCATGGATGGGGATCCAGCGCTGGCCCGCCGGGCCCAGGGCGCTGTTCAGCGGCGGGAAGGGCAGGGCGCGGATGACCTTGGCGATGGTGTTCGCCACTTCCACCCCGTTATTCTCCGCCGCGATGCGCCGGGCGGTGGCCATGTCCTGGGCCACGGCTTCAGCCGACCGTCCTTCGGCATTGATATGCAGCGGATAGCTGTCCAGACTGACGAAGCTGCGGCCGGCCTTGGCCACCCGGAACGCCTCCCACAGCCCGCGCAGCAGCGATTTCTGCCGTGTGATCACCGCCCCCAGCGCCTTCACGTCGCCGGTCATCGATGCGCGCTGCATGCGCACCTTGGTCAGGCCGGGGTCAAAGGCGCACATTTCCGCGCCGACACCGGCCCGCGCCATGGCGGCCATGGCGCGCAGCATGTCCGGACCCGTGGGGAATTCGAAGGAGGCGTAGTCTTCAGCCTTGGGGATCTGGATCAGGCGCAGGGTGATCTGGGCCTTCACGCCGAAGGCACCGCAATCACCGCAGAAAATGCCCGTCAGGTCGGGCCCGAAATGCCGGTAGAAGGGGCTGTCGCCATCGGCCCCGCGGGCCCCGGTGCGCAGCACCTGCCCATCGCCCAGCACCACGGTCATGGCCACCACGCTTTCGCTGCTGGTGCCGTAATGGCCGGCGCCCAGCATGGCGTTCAGCTGTGACACGCCGCCGCCGATGGTGGAGGTCAGGCCCGACATGGGGCCGAAGAAGGGGGTGCGCAGCCCGTGCCTGGCCAGCGCCTCGTTCAGCGCGATCCAGGTGCAGCCGGCTTCCACCGTCACCACCATGTCGTCAGGGCGCAGGTCGATGACCCGGTTCATGCGACGCATGTCCAGCGAAACCGTGCCACCCACGGCCGGAATGAAGCCACTGGTATAGCTCATGCCCGCCCCGCGGGGTGCGATGGCGGCCCCGGCCCGGTGCAGCAGGGCCACGGTCTGCGACAGCTGGTCCAGATTGTCCGGCGCCACGACCAGGGCCACGGGCTCCTTGCTCTCGCTCCAGATGTCGCAGCCGAAAAGGCGCAGCGTCTCCGCGTCGTCATGGACGGCGTCGGCCCCCACAATGGCGGCCAGCGCCGCCTTCAATCCGGTGACCGTACCCGCGATACCCGATGACCCGTCCGGCATTCCTGTTCCCCATTCTGATGCTAGGATCGATACCGGGGCCGCAGCCTAGACCCGTAACCGGAAAGGCGGCGTGCCCGAACCCGGCCCCTGTCCGCAAGGCGGTCACCGGGGGTCGGCTGATTGCGTATAATGATATAACTATAATACATTATGGCATGGCAAGGAACTTTCCGGGGGTGGGGACGGGCGATGGCGTCGACGCTGTATGAGAAACTCTGGTCCAGCCATGTCGTGGCGGATGAAGGCAATGGCGTCAGCCTGCTTTATATCGACCGGCAGATGCTGCACGAGGTCAGCAGCCCCCAGGCCTTCGCGGGTCTGCGGGAAAAGGGGCTGCGCGTGCGCAATCCAGGCGCTCATCTGGCCGTGGCCGACCATTCCGTGCCCACCCGTCACCGTGACCGGCCCATCGCCGATCCGCAGGCCCGCGCCCAGGTGGAACTGCTGGAACGCAACGCGCGGGAATTCGGCATCGACATGCTGGGCCTGGGTGATCCGCGCCAGGGCATCGTGCATGTGACGGGGCCGGAACAGGGTTTCACCCTGCCGGGCCTGACACTGGTCTGCGGCGACAGCCACACGGCCACGCATGGCGCCTTTGGCGCGCTGGCCTTCGGCATCGGGTCGGGCGAATGCGAAAGCGTGCTGGCCACCCAGACCCTGCGGATGCCGCGCGCCAAGACCCTGCGCGTCACGGTGCGCGGCGATCTGCCGCCGGGTGTGGGGGCCAAGGATATCATCCTGGCCGTGGTGGGCCGGCTGGGCAGCAATGGCGCCATCGGCCATGCCATTGAATATGCCGGCCCCGCCATCCGCGCCCTGTCCATGGAAGGGCGCATGACGCTGTGTAACATGAGCATCGAGGCCGGCAGTCGCACGGGCCTGGTCAGCCCCGACGAGGTGACCTTTGCCTGGCTGAAGGGAAGGCCGCTGGCCCCGCAGGGCGCGGACTGGGATGCGGCCGTCGCCTATTGGCGCACCCTGCCCAGTGATGAAGGGGCGATCTTTGACCGGGAGGTGGAGATCGACGCCACCGCCCTGGTCCCCCAGGTCAGTTGGGGCACCAGCCCCGATCAGGTGGCCGATATCACCGGCCGCGTGCCCGACCCGGCGGGCCTTGACGGCGAACAGGCGGCCAAGACGGCCAAGGCCCTGGCCTATATGGGGCTGGAACCGGGCATGGCCCTGACCGACGTCCCCGTCAGCCATGTCTTCATCGGGTCCTGCACCAATGGCCGGATCGAGGATCTGCGCATCGCCGCCCGCGTGCTGACGGGCCGCAAGCTGGCCGCCGGCGTGACCCAGGCCCTGGCCGTGCCCGGATCGCATGCCGTGAAGAAGCAGGCGGAAGCCGAGGGGCTGGACGCGATTTTCCGCCAAGCCGGCTTTGAATGGCGCGATCCCGGCTGTTCGCTGTGCGTGGCCATGAATGATGACCGGCTGCCGCCGGGGGCGCGCTGTGCCAGCACATCCAACCGCAATTTCGAAGGCCGCCAGGGCCAGGGTGCCCGCACCCACCTGATGGGCCCGGCCATGGCGGCGGCATCGGCCGTTGCCGGGCACATTGCCGATCCGCGGGATTTTTTGTAAGCGCCGCTCTCTTTATTCTTAACCTTCTTTACCGTCATCCCGGCGAAAGCCGGGACCCAGGGGCCCAAAGCTCGACCTTCAAGCTGCGTCGGTCCACGTTGCGTCGATGGTGACCCTGTGGCCCCTGGGTCCCGGCTTGCGCCGGGATGACGACAGATTGTGAATAGGGAGCCCCACCTCGGTGCCCGAAAGAACAACAAGGATACGATCATGGACCCGTTCATCCGCCTGTCCGCCATCGCCGCCCCCTTCAACGAGGCGGATATCGACACGGACATCATCTATCCCGCCCGCTTCCTGACCATTACGGAGAAGAAGGGGCTGGGCCGTTACGCCTTCCATGACCGGCGGTTCGACGGGCAGGGGCGGGAGGTGGCGGAATTCGTGCTGAACCGCGATCCCTGGCGGCAGGCCGGCATCCTGGTTGCCGGGCATAATTTCGGCTGCGGGTCGAGCCGCGAGCAGGCGCCCTGGGCGCTGCTGGACCAGGGCATCCGCTGCATCATCGCCCCCAGCTTCGGCGACATCTTCCGCGGCAACTGCTACCGCAACGGCATGTTGCCCGTGACGGTGGACGAAGCCACGCATGCCGCCCTTCTGGCCGATGCCGAGGCCGGCGCCCTGCTGCATGTCGATCTGGAGGCCCGGCACATCATCCGGCCCGACGGGTCCACCGTCGCCATCGCCATCGACCCGGCCAGGCGCGATGCGCTGCTGAATGGCTGGGACGAGGTGATGACCATCCTGAACACGCGCGGGACCGACATCACCCGGTTCGAAACCGAGCGAAGCCAGCGCTTCCCCTGGCTTGTCCGATAGGCGGACGCCGGCACAGCGCAGGCGTGACGGGGGGTGGCCCCTTCACACCAATTCAAACCCATCAGACCAACCCGAAGGCACTATCCATGGCCAACCCCATCCTGCGTCAGAAGCTGGCGGCCCGTCAGTTCATCTCCGCCCCCGGCATCCAGGACATGATCGCCGCCGTTATCGCCAACAAGGTCGGCTTCGACATCATCTATGGCAGCGGCTATTGGACCGTCGCGTCGGCCTATGGCCTGCCCGATGCCGGCATCGCCTCGGTGACGCAGATGGTGGACCGTATGGCGACCCTGGTCCGCACCAGCAACGCCGCCGTCATCGCCGATGCCGATACGGGCTTTGGCGGGCTGCTGAATGTGCATCACACGGTGCGCGCCTATGAACAGGCCGGTATCACCGCCATCCAGATCGAAGATCAGGAATTCCCCAAGAAGTGCGGCCACACGCCGGGCAAGCGCGTCATTCCCGCCGCCGACATGGCGGAAAAGATCCGCGTCGCTGTGGAAGCCCGCAATGATGAGAATTTCCTGATCATCGCCCGCACCGACGCCCGCCAGAGCGAAGGGCTGGAAGGCGTGCTGCACCGCATGAAGCTTTATGCCGAAGCCGGCGCCGACATCCTGTTCCCCGAGGCGCTGACCAGCGACGAGGAAGCGCGTATCGTCACCGCGTCGGTCGACCGGCCGATGATGGCCAACATGGCCGATGGCGGCCTGACCCCCATCCGCGATGCCAAGACCTTGCAGGGCCTGGGCTATGCCCTGTCCATCTTCCCGGCCATGACCAGCCTGGCGGCGGCGGCGGCCATGGAAACGGCCCTTGTTCATTTGAAGGAAACGGGCACCAGCCTGTCGCCCAACGTGCCCCTGTTTAATTTCAAGGAATTCTGCTCCTTGATCGGGTTCGAGGATGTCTGGGCGTTTGAGAAGAAGTGGGCGAAGTAGAACCGTTTACCCGCCCACGCCGCATTGCAGAAGGCCGTCCCCTTGGGGCGGCCTTTTTGTTCCACACTGTACAGTAATGCACATTTGTAACCCGTTGATTTATCCCAATATAAGTTCGAATGCATTGGTGCTTATTTTGGTGGGCTCCGGGATTGATCAAGTGCAGGTGCGGCAGAACCCTGCCATATCGTCCGAATAGGCTATACCCAAGAATATACCGATCGGACTATCTTCATTATCGGGGTCTCGGTATTGTACAAACGATTGTCAATGGGTGGATTGACAATGATCATACAGTCGCATGGGGGGCGTAAATGCTGAATTTCTTCAAGGCACGCGATGATGCTGGCCAGATCCTTGCGGCCTTGGATCGATCCCAGGCGGTGATCGCGTTCAGTCCGGACGGGACGATCCTGGATGCCAACGAGAATTTCCTGAAGGTCATGGGCTATTCGCTGGCGGAAGTGCGCGGTAAGAATCACAGCATGTTCGTGGAGCCGGCCGAACGCAACAGCCCCGACTATGCCGCCTTCTGGCAGGCCCTGCGCCGCGGCGAATACCAGGCCCGGCAGTTCAAGCGCATCGGCAGAGATGGCAAGGTCGTCTGGATCGAGGCCTCCTACAACCCCATCCTGGACAAGGACGGCAAGGTGACCAAGGTGGTGAAATATGCCACGGACATCACCGCCAAGGCGCTGGAGCATGCCAACATGCTGGGCCAGCTGGAGGCCATCCGCAAGTCGCAGGCCGTCATCGAATTCACGCTGGATGGCCAGATCGTCTGGGCCAATGACAATTTCCTGAAGACGCTCGGCTACCGGCTGGACGAGATCAAGGGCCAGCATCACAGCATGTTCGTAGAGCATGCGGAGCGCGGCGGGTCGGACTATGCCGCCTTCTGGAAGGCCCTGCGGAACGGCGAATATCAGGCCCGGCAGTTCAAGCGCATCGGCAAGGGGGGCAAAGTCGTCTGGATCGAAGCCTCCTACAACCCCATCCTGGACCCCAGCGGCAAGCCGCTGAAGGTGGTCAAGTTTGCCACCGACATCACGACCCAGATGGAGATGCTGGCCAATCTGAAAGACCTGATCGACCGCAATTTCGGTGAGATCGACCATGCCGTCGACCATTCGACGCGGGAGACCACCAGTGCCAGCACGGCCGCCAACCAGACATCGGCCGCGGTGCAGATGATGGCGTCCAGCGCGGAAGAGCTGGCCGCCTCGATCAGTGAAATCTCCCAGAGCATGGTGCAGTCACGCGGTGCCACCGATGGTGCCGTGGAGGTGGCCAGCCGGGCCGACCAGGCCGCCCGCCGCCTGGATGATGTCGCCCGGTCGATGGAAGGCGTGGTTGATGTCATCCGCGCCATCGCCGGACAGATCAACCTGCTGGCGCTGAACGCCACCATCGAGGCGGCGCGGGCGGGAGAGGCCGGGCGCGGCTTTGCCGTGGTGGCGACGGAGGTGAAGAACCTGGCCAACCAGTCGGCCAACGCCACCCAGAAAATCTCGGAGGAGATTGCCGGCATCCAGTCCCTGTCCGGCGACATGGTGACCGCGTTGCAGGAGATCCGCTCCGCCGTGACCAATGTACGCGAATATGTCTCGGCCACGGCCGCCGCCGTGGAGGAGCAGAGCGCGGTCACTCGCGACATGTCTTCCAACATGCAGACGACCGCCAGTGCGGTGGAGACGGTGACGCGCAACCTGAACGCCATCAATGACAGCATCGGCCGGGTCACCAACGCGGTGTCCACGACCAAGGACGCGGCGCGCGTCCTGGCCCGCTGATGGCCGGGGTCCCGGGCGGCTGATGGGAAAATGCCCCATCTATCCGCCTGTTGGACAGCCGCGCAGGCTTTCTGCGACCAATGACCGGTAACATTGGCACCATCTTCCTGCAACATTCGGCAGGGGGAAGGGCGAATGGAAAAAGGGGTACCGATCCGGGCGATCAGCCGGGCCATCGCGGCGTTGAAGGCCATCAACCGTCAGGGCTCCCTGACCATGATGGAAATCGCCCGGGCGGCGGAGGTGCCGTACCCCACCGCCTGCCGGCTGGTGCAGACCCTGGTCTATGAAGGGCTGGTGGAGCAGGAGCCGGACCGCAAGCGCTATCGCCCCACCGCCATGGTGCAGTCGCTGGCCTATGGTTTTCAGGATGATGACCGGCTGGTGGAGGTGGCGCGGCCGCATATCGTGTCGTTGACCCGCCGCATCGGCTGGCCCATCTCCATCGCCGTGCGCGTGGGCCGCAACATGATGCTGCGCGACAGCACCCATGCCAACACGGCCCTGACCTTCGAACGCTATTATCCGGGCTTCACCCTGCCCGTGCTGGACAGCGCGTCCGGCAAGCTGTCCATGGCCTATACCCCGGACGAGGAGCGGGAGACGCTGCTGCGCTGGATGAAGGTGGCGCAGGAGGTGGACCCTGAATATCTGAAAGCCGCGCGCGCCGGCCTGAATGTGGAGCGCATCCGCACCCAGGGCTATGCCGTGCAGGGCCGCAACCACCACAATCTGACACCCGGCAAGACCGCGTCGGTGGCCGTGCCCATCTTCCTGGGCGACCATTTCAAGGCGGCCATGACCATGATCTTTTTCGCCTCGGCCATGAAGGTGGAAGCCGCCCTTGACCGTTACCTGGACGATCTGAAGGGCACGGCGGAGATGATCAGTGAGGAACTGACCCTGATCGCGGCACAGAAATAGGCTCCGGGGCAGGGCGGTGTTATGCCAAGCTGTGGTGAGTGAAACTCATCGTAACTTGGTTGGCGCATTGGGCGCCCGCGCCCCCATGGTCGCGTGAAGCCAAGCTGCCGGATGGCGGCAAGCGGCGCCTGAGGGCTGCATTATTACCCTCACCCTCCCGCCCGCGTCAGTGGATGGGAGGGTGAGGGCCAGCGACGGTCCAGACAGCCCCCGTCACACCACCGTGAAGCCCTTCCAGAAATTGTCGTCCTGGTCGATCCAGATGGTGTTGTGGCCCGTGGCGATGGCGCTGCCCTGGATGGAGGGGATGATGGCCGGCTTGCCCCCCAGATCGGTCAGCGCCTCCACCTTGCCGATGAAGCGGCTGCCGATATAGCTTTCATGCACGAAACTGTCGCCGACCTTCAGCTTGCCCTTGTGCACCAGAAGCGCCAGCCGGGCCGATGTGCCGGTGCCACAGGGGCTGCGGTCGATGGCGCGTTCGCCATAGAACACGGCATTGCGGCCATCGGCCCCGTCGCCGCGCGGCTGATCCGCCCACAGGACGTGGGAGACGCCGCGGATACGGTCATCCAGCGGATGCACGGGCTCCACCTTTTCCTGCATCAGGCTGCGGATGGTGCGCGACAGTTCCACGATGCGGCTGGCGCCCAGATCATCCAGACCTGTATAGGGCCCCTGTGGCTCCACAATGGCGTAGTAATTGCCGCCATAGGAGACATCGACGGTCAGCGGCCCGAAGCCTGGTACCTCGATCTCCACCCCCGTCACGGCGACATAGGCCGGGACGTTGCGGATGCGCACCCAGGTGACGCGCTTGCCTTCCTGGCCATAGTCGATATCGATGATGCCGGCCGGCACCTCCACCCGCAGCTTGCCCGGCGTGCGCGGCAGGATCAGGCCGTTTTCCAGGCCGAAAGTGATCATGCCGATGGTGCCATGCCCGCACATGGGCAGGCAGCCGCTGGTTTCGATGAACAGGATGCCGATATCGGTATCGTCCTGCGTCGGCGGGTACAGGAACCCGCCCGACATCATGTCATGGCCGCGCGGTTCATAGCACAGGCCCGTGCGGATCCAGTCGAAGCGGGCCAGGAAGTCCTGCCGCCGCTCCGCCATGGACTGGCCCCGCAGCAACGGCGCCCCGCCCGCCACCAGCCGGACGGGATTGCCGGCCGTATGGCCATCGATGCAGAAGAAGGTATGACGCATGGAACGCCTCTTGGCTGGTGCTGTTTGGGTGGTGGCGCTTGGGTCGGTGTGGGAAGCGATGGTAAGGGTTTGTCAGGTTCGAACTGAAGCACTCTCTGACGTCGTCCGGGCTGTGGCTCATGGACGCTCAGTTAACCCTCTGCACAAACCTGCCTCCCCCGCGAAAGCGGGGGTCCAGGAGCCCAGGGCACCGAAGCGCTGGCACTTGTGGCCCCTGGACC
>NZ_JBMDKJ010000089.1:0-315 GCF_057809655.1 Niveispirillum sp. FG148 | reverse complement strand
ATTCCTGCCTGCAGATCACGGCGCGGAGTCCCGGCTTCATGGCGGAACCTCCGGGCTTGGCGGACAGCATTCCGGCCAAAGCCATCAACGCCCGGCATGAAAACTGGGAGAAGCAACTGCCCCAGGACCCGCGTGATCTCTGGGATACGCTGGTGGGCTTCGATGCCGACAGCCGGGCGGCGCTGTTCGCCCATTGTGTCGGCCAGACGGTGCATGCCGTGCAATCGTCCGGCGAGTATGGGCCGGAGAGCCGGCATCATGCCGACGGGTTGGCAGCCGCCCTCCAACTCGACATGGCGGCGGTGGGATGGTTGC
>NZ_JBMDKJ010000088.1:0-323 GCF_057809655.1 Niveispirillum sp. FG148 | reverse complement strand
GGAGATGGTGGATCGATCCCATCCCAGCTTGTCGGTTGTCCGGCAATGCGCGCTGTTGTCGATCAGCCGGTCACATTATTACGGGCCGGTGCGGGGTGAGAGCGTAGAGAACCTGGCGCTGATGCGGGTGATCGATGCGCAGTTTCTGGAGACGCCCTGGTACGGCAGTCGGCAGATGACACAACATCTGCGGCGCCAGGGTCATGTCGTCAATCGCAAGCGGGTGCGCCGGCTGATGGGCCGGATGGGGCAGGCTGCCATCTACCAACGGCCGAAGACCAGCGTTCCCCATCCCGAGCACAAGATCTGGCCCTACCTGCTGC
>NZ_JBMDKJ010000087.1:0-339 GCF_057809655.1 Niveispirillum sp. FG148 | reverse complement strand
CCGCCGTCATGGCGTAGCGCCGAACCTGCTGTATCGTTGGCGGCGTCTGATGCTGGAGGGCGGGAGCGTAGCCGTGGCGGATGATGACGATGTGACCAGCAACAAAATTGTCCGGCAGCTTGAGGAGCGGGTGCGGGAACTGGAAATCCTGCTCGGCCGCAAGGTGCTGGAGGCGGAAATCCTGCGCGATGCGCTGGAAAAGTCGCGCTCAAAAAACCGATCTTGCTCGCGCGGTCGCCGCTGAGGGGCGGTTCGCGGTGAAGGCGGTGGCCCAAACGCTGGGCGTAGCCCGGTCCAATCTGGTTGATCGGCTGGCGGGCCGGACCCGGCCGCGCGGTC
>NZ_JBMDKJ010000086.1:0-342 GCF_057809655.1 Niveispirillum sp. FG148 | reverse complement strand
GATCTGCCAGGGCCGGCCGGATCCGCAATGGCGGCCCGCTTGCTTTCTTCCCCGGCCGCCCGAGGGCGGCCTCCTCGCGGGACAAGAAAGCGCGGGTCGCCATCCTCCGCTGCCGCTCCGGCCCGCAAAGCGGGTGCGGACCCGGCCTGTGGCCCCGGCGGGCGATCCCCATGAAGGCCGCGGAGGGCGCGGCCAACCGGAGATCCAGGAGGCCGCCATGACCCGCCTGACCACCCATTCCCTGTCCCCCGATGATGAAGCGCCGATCGCGTCGGCTCCGTCCGCCCAGATCACGTCCCCGTGCGTGGTGTAGGAGCGGCGTTGTCATCGCGCTCTCCGGCT
>NZ_JBMDKJ010000085.1:0-359 GCF_057809655.1 Niveispirillum sp. FG148 | reverse complement strand
GCAAAAGCAGCAAGCCATCGACGCCCTGACCCTTGCCACGGCCAATGCGCGGGAAGAATCGCGTCTGGTGGATGAGCAGGCACAGCAGCGCATTGCAGAACTGGAAGCCGGGGTGGCGGCTGCGAGGGAGAGCCTTTTCCTGTCTGAAGAACATATGCAGCAGGTGATTGAGGCAAGGAAGCTGGAGCAGGAAGCGGCCCTGGCCGCATTGCAGGAGATGACCGCGCAGATCGAGCGGCTTCAAATTGATCACAGGTCGCTTGTAGAGACCAACGAGCAGCTTGAGGCGGCGAAAGCAGCCGACCAGGAAGCGGCCCTGGCCGCATTGCAGGAGATGACCGCGCAGATCGAGCGGCTTC
>NZ_JBMDKJ010000084.1:0-363 GCF_057809655.1 Niveispirillum sp. FG148 | reverse complement strand
GGCGGGCGGTCATCGTGGTTCTTCGGTAAAGTCTGGTCACCACAACTATCCCTGACCGAGGGTGACCACGATGACCGAAGAGATGATGGCATTGCGCAGCATGTTGGAAAAGGGTGCTGACGCTGATGTTCTGCGTGACATGATTGGCTTTGCCGCGCAGCGGCTGATGGAACTGGAAGTGCAAGGGCTGACTGGGGCCGGGCATGGCGAACGGTCTGCGGATCGGCTGGCTCAGCGCAACGGTTACCGTGAGCGGGACTGGGAAACCAGGGCGGGAACGGTGGAACTGCGCATTCCCAAGCTGCGTAAAGGCAGCTACTTCCCCGGCTTCCTGGAACCCCGGCGCATGGCGGAGAAGGCGCT
>NZ_JBMDKJ010000083.1:0-369 GCF_057809655.1 Niveispirillum sp. FG148 | reverse complement strand
TGCCCATCATGCTGTACAACAACCCGCCGGCCTATCGCGTGTCGATCACGGCCAGCGTGTTGAAGAAGCTGGCCGACATCCCCAATATCGTCGCCGTGAAGGAAAGCGCGCCCGATCCGCGCCGCTTCACCGACCTGATCAATGAGTTCGGCGACCGTTACGTGCTGATGGCCGGGCTGGATGATGTGGCGCTGGAAGGCATGATCCTGGGCGCCCATGGCTGGGTGTCGGGCCTGACCAGCGCCTTCCCGCAGGAAAGCGTGGCCCTGATCGCGGCCCTGCAGAAGGGCGATATCGAGGAGGCGCGGCGCATCTATCGCTGGTTCATGCCGCTGCTGCATCTGGATGCCGAACATGATCTGGTGCAGT
>NZ_JBMDKJ010000082.1:0-378 GCF_057809655.1 Niveispirillum sp. FG148 | reverse complement strand
AATAGCGGGGCGTCGGTCACGCTGGCCGGTGCGCTGAATGTCACCGGCAATTACAGCCAGACCGGCGGCGTCCTGAACCTTGCCGGCAATGTGCTGTCGGTCAGCGGGGCGGCCAATGTCAGCGGCGGCACCATCCTGTCCAACCTGAGCGCCACGAGCAATTATCTGGCCGGGTCGCAGGGCGCCACGCTGATCGCCGGCGGGGCCGGGTCCAGCTATGACGGCGCCAAGGTTTCGGCCGGCATCACCGGTCTGGCGGCTGGCAGCACGGTGTCGGGCAACAATCTGGTGCTGGCCGTCACCAACGACTATGTCGGCGGCAGCCTGTCGGCCATCAACAATAGTGGCAACCTGAGTGCGGCCACGGCCGTCTATATC
>NZ_JBMDKJ010000081.1:0-454 GCF_057809655.1 Niveispirillum sp. FG148 | reverse complement strand
GGCACTCTGGTCAATAGCGGCGCCTCGGTCACGCTGGCCGACGCGCTGAATGTCACCGGCAATTATAGCCAGACCGGCGGCGCGCTGATCGTCGGCGGCACGGGTGGCCTGCAGGTCAGCGGGGCTGCCAATATCAGCGGTGGTGCGGTCACCGCCAACCTGTCGTCGACCGGCAATTATCTGGCCGGCAGCGGCGGCACGCTGGTGACCGGCGGGGCCGGGTCCAGCTATGCTGGCGCCAATGTCTCGGTCAACGGTGTCACGGGGCTGAAGGCCGGCAGCACGGTTTCCGGCAACAATCTGCTGCTGTCCTTCGGCAACGACTATGTCGGCGGCAATCTGGCCTCCATCGACAATACCGGCAGCCTGAGTGCGACCACGGCGGTCTATATCGCCGCGACCGGCAATCTGGGGGCGCTGAACAACAGCGGCACCATCAGCGGCAATATCACCA
>NZ_JBMDKJ010000080.1:0-492 GCF_057809655.1 Niveispirillum sp. FG148 | reverse complement strand
CCGCCATCGCCTCCAACCGTCGCCGATGCCCATTACCGGGATCGTTGCACACGGCTGCTCGGGCATGATCCCGGCGCATGTCCCTGCTGTGGCGGCACCATGATCCTGGTCACAGGTCTGCCCAAGCCGCAGCGGGCTCGGCCCCCACCGGGGAACAACACATCATGACGACAAGGCAAAGGGTCGGAGCCAGAAACACCAGGCCGCCGAACGCCACCCCCACGGGGCTGGCGACCACCCTGCCACATGCCGACATCGCCTGGACCGGGGCGGAACCTCGCGATCACAACCAGGCTGCTGTCAACGGCACGGAGATAAAGGCCTCCGGAACCCCGCGTCTCCCCCGCGAGCCACGGTCCCAAGCCGCCACGCCCATCCCCACCACCTTCTCGATCGGGGCACTGCTCCTACTTTCCCCATAACACGCGGCCAGTGACGCGGTTTCGTTCAATCCGGCTTCTGTGAGGTCCCCGGAACCGACTGAGATGCGCC
>NZ_JBMDKJ010000008.1:0-218582 GCF_057809655.1 Niveispirillum sp. FG148 | reverse complement strand
CTCGTCAGGCTCATAACCTGAAGGCCGCAGGTTCAAATCCTGCCCCCGCATCCAATAAAACGCCGCCAGATCATTGATCTGGCGGCGTTTTGTCTTTCCGGGCCCGTGTCACCTGAAACCCCGCGGCGGCCTCCGCCCCCGGCTTTACCAGGCGTGGGAGCCCCGGGGCGGAAAGGCCAGGGAGAAGTTGACGTCATCCAGGGTCAGGTTCGGATTGTAGAAAGGGTCCGCATCCAGGATGCCAGCCCAGCGTTGCTTCATGTAGGCGATTTCCCGCATGAAGATCTCGAACTGATCTGGTTGCGTGGGCGCCCCACGGGACATGGATTCCAGGTGGTACAGTTCCGCGAACGGCGTCCAGATCACGCGATAACCCGCCTCGCGGATACGCAGGCAAAGGTCGACATCGTTGAAGCTGACCGCCAGATTATCCGCATCCAGGCCGCCCACCTGCTGAAAGACAGATTTCCGCACCACCATGCAGGCGCCGGTGACGCAGGAGAGTTCCTGCACCAGTTTCAGCCGCCCGAAATAGCCCGGATCATGCCGATCGGCAAACTTGAAATGATGATTTGCGACACCCAGGACCCCGGTGACGACCCCCGCATGCTGAATTCGTCCATCCGCGTAATAGAGCTTCGCCCCGACGACGCCCACGTCCGGTCTAATGGCATGGGAGACCATTTCCGACAGCCAATCGGGATGGATGACTTTGGTATCGTTATTGATCAATCCGATCAGATCGCCCTTAGCCAGGGCGACAGCGTGATTATTGATGGCGGAGTAATTGAAAGGCAGGTCATAGGGCACAACCCGCACCCGTGGATCGGCCGCCAGACTTACGAAATATTCCAGCGTTTCAGGCTCCCGGCTGCCATTGTCGACGATGAGGATGTCAAAGGCCGGATAGTCGGTCTTCTGTAACAGACCGTCGATACAGGGGCGCAAAAGATCGATCTTGTCCCGCGTCGGGATAATCAAGGTCACATGCGGGGCCGGGACCGGCAGCTGACGGACGACCCGGGTGAACCATTCCATGCCGGGGACCGGTTCGGCCTTCGCGACAATTCCGGTCCGGTCCAGGTGATCCTGGACGGCCCGCCGTGCAGCGGCAACCGCCCGGGGCAATGCCGTGCTGGAGAAGGATGCCGATCCCTGGAACACCCGCCAGTGATAAAGGATCTCTGGAATGTGGCGGATACGGTCGGCGGAGGTCCGTTCCGACGCGCGCAAAACCAGATCGTAATCCTGGCTGCCCTCGTACCCTTCCCGGAAGCCGCCGATGGTGCGCAGCAGGTCGGTCCGGTAGACCCCCAGATGGCTGACCATGTTCTGGCCAAGCAGCAGATCGGGGTTCCAATCCGATTTGAAATAGGCGCCATAGCGGCGGTTGTCGGCGTCGATCTTATCCTCGTCCGAATAGAGGATATCGGCCTGGGGATACCTTTTGATCTCCACCGCGACCCGGTACAGCGCGTGGGGAGGCATGATGTCATCATGGTCCATCAGGGCGACAAACGCCCCGGTCGCCATGGCCAGTGCGGTGTTCGACGCGGCTGAAATATTGCCATTGGTGGGCCTGAAGGCCAGCTTGATCCGTCGATCCCGTGCCGCATAATCGCTGAGAAGCGTCTTCACCGCCGGATCGGTCGAGGCATCGTCGGCGATGCACAATTCCCAATGGGGGTACAACTGCCCGACCACCGCGTCCAGTGCCTGACGCAGATGATCAACGGGCGGGTTGTAGACCGGCATCACAACGGAAATGACCGGCAGCTCAGTCAGCGACCGCACCTGCGCCCGGATCGCCGCCCGATCCCACTCATGCAGGGTGTCGTACAGGGCAACCCAGCGATCATAGGAACCCGGCACCCGCGCGCGCAGCGCCAAAGGCGTCCGCTCCAGACCGGCAATGTCCTGGCCGGTGGAACGCAAGGATTGCCACTGCCGGCGCCAGTCGCGCCCATAATGGCGGATCAGATGATAAAGCGCTTCGAGCTTGCTGATCTCACGGAACTGGAGCCTGGCGAGCTGGAAGCGGGCCGACCCGATGGTCGGTTCCAGCCGCAGCCCCACAATGTCGCGCGGCAGCACCAGCAACTGTTCCAGACGGCCATCCCGCACAGCCGGCAATGCAAATGCATTCTGCTCGCCGAAGCCGTCGCCGGTATCGAAGCGCAGCATCGGCAGCAGCGTCCCCGAAGCCTTGGCCACCGTGAAGGAAAGCAGGCACCATCCGCGCGGGGCCCGCTGCTGGCTGGAGCCCAGGAGCAGCTGTGGTGCGTCGCCTGTGCTCTCGCAGGGGAGCCCCTCCGGTCCGGCGGGACCGACGGTCATTTCCCGTGCCTGCCGGACGGTCAGGTGATGGATCACTGCCGGCCGGTAGATCATCGCCCGCTCCGGCAACAGGCGTCGGGCCGATCGCCCGACCCGGTCCAGCAGGCGGCGCACGGCGCGGACCGGTCGTGTCAATCGCCAGGAGGTTGATTGAACGAAGGCGATGATCTGCTGGTCGCGATCACGTATGGCCTGATCGCGATCGTGAACCATTGCAATGTGGGTCGCCAGCTTGCTGCTGGTATCCTGCAGGCGGCCTTGCAGAGCGGTGAGTTCCGCCCGCTGCCGCCGCCGCTCCTCCTCCTGCGCGCTGGTCAGGGCCGCGACCTGCCGGTCCCGCCCGTTCAACGCGGTTTCCAGCGCCCGGATGCCATCCTTCTGGCTCTGGATGGTGTGTTCCAGCGCCTGGATCACTCGCTCCCGTTCCCGGGACAGGTATCCATCCGTGATGCCATCGCCCAGCCTGGCAAAGAAGCCGCGGACCTGTTCACTGGCCATATCGTCATCGGCCTGCTGGGCAAACAGCCACCGCAGGTCGTCGTCAAGATCGTTGCCGACCGCCAGCACACCCAGTCCATGGGCGTGCAGGAAGGTGAAATGCGGTCGCCCGACGGTGACTTCTGCCCACAGTTTCCAGACGCCAAAGCCGGGCTGGTGCACATTGATGTCATGGAAAAGGATGACCCCGCGCCGGCTCATCTTCGGCAGCCAGGTCTCGAAATCATGGCGCACGGCCTCATAGGTATGAAGCCCGTCAATGTGCAGCAGGTCGATGGACCCATCGTCGAAATGCGGCAGCGCCTCGTCGAAATGCATCTGCATCAGCCGTGAGAAGGCGCCATATCGCGGGTCGTGATGGGCGGCCAGATCAGCCAGCACCTCGGGTCCATAAAGACCGGCCTGCGGATCGCCGGCCCAGGTATCAACCGCGTGGCATGCTGTCGATATCCCCAGCGTCTGTACGGCCTGGCAGAAGGCGGAGTAGGAATTGCCGCTATGGGTTCCCAACTCCACCAGAACCGCGGGGCGCAGGACATCGACAATCCAGAACGCGAACGGGATATGACCCAACCATGATGGTGGGTGGACGACCCGGTCGGGAGTGATGAACGCGGCCGCGCGGCTCAGCCGCGAAAGATACTGCGGTTCACGATCAAACACAGACTGTGCCAAAAGCGATCTCCTCTCGACCCGCGCCCAATGATCCGCCCATGGCCGGCCGCACGGTAGCAGGAGCCCGGCCAATCTGGAAGCCGGAACCGGGGTTCACTTGTTTCCATATCGGAATGACTATTGCTGTCAGCCTGGCCCCCTTGACCAGGTCTTTGCGGGACGACATGGCGATATCCGGCAGCGGCCCGGGCAGAAATCCCTGCATGCCGAAGTTGCTCCCGCCCCCTGTTACAGATCGTTACAAAATCGTCCCCCCATGCCCCTGGACGGACAGGTGGGGTTTTCCTGCATAATGCCGCCGCTTATCCCTCCCCCCTGATGCGAAGGCTCCATGCTGCAGAAGATCCAGGCCGCCAAGGCCCTGTCCGCCCAGACCGCCCTTGACCGTCGACAGGTGCTGATGGGGGGGGCTGCCGGGATCGCCCTGGTGGCCCTGCCGAAGGGACCGGCTTTCGCTGCTGCCGATGTGGCCGCGCGCTTCCTGGACGGGCTGACCGATGACCTGCTGACCCGCTATCCGGAAAACACCACGCAACTGGGCCTGGATAAGGACCGGCATGCCGGTGCGCGTGCCATGCTGGCCGACCGGTCCCTGGCCGGGATCGAGGCGCATCGCAAGGTGGTCGTGAAGCAGCTGGCCGCGGTGAAGGGGCTGGATCGCACGGGCCTGCCGTCCGACATGCAGGCCAATCTGGATGTGGCCCAGGCCTCGCTGGAACTGTCGGCGGAGGGGCACAGGTTCCGGTTCGGCGACATGGCACTGCTTAATCAGAGCTATTCCTATCGCAACAGCCCCTATGCGGTGGCCCAGAATGTCGGCGCCTTTGTCGAGGTGCCCGACTTCATGACCAGCCAGCATAAGATTGAGGCCAAGCCCGACGCCGATAGCTATCTGCAGCGCTTGTCGGCCTATGCCACCTGCCTGACGGATGAAACCGAGCGTCTGCGGCAGGAGGCAGGCCAGGGCATCAGCATGCCGGATTTCCTGCTGGACAAGGCCATCGGCCAGATGAAGGCCGCCCTGGCCCAGCCCGTGGCGCAGTGGGAAATCGTCGGTCATTACACCGAAGCCGCCGGCAAGCTGGGTCTGGGCAAGCCGGGTGAGGCCGCCACCATCGCCGAACAGAAGGTGCTGCCGGCCCTGCGCGCGCAATTGGCGGAGCTGGAACGGCAGCGGCAGACGGCGCGCAGCGATGCCGGCGTCTGGGCCCTGCCGCAGGGGGAGGCCTATTATGCCTGGGCCCTCAGCGCGGCCACCACGACCAAGCTGCCGCCGGATCAGGTCCATGCCATGGGGCTGGAACAGCTGGCCCAGCTGCAGGCCCGCATGGAGCCGCTGCTGCGTGCCCAGGGATTGACTCAGGGCACGGTGGGCGAGCGCATGGCCGCCCTGGGCCGTGACCCCAAGAACCTGTTCGAGAATTCCGACAAGGGCCGGGCCGACCTGCTGGCCTATCTGAACGGGTTGGTCGATGGCATCCGCAAGCGCATGCCGGACGCTTTCACCCAGCTGGTGCCCGGCAATCTGGTGGTCAAGCGTGTACCTGTTGCCATCGAGGCGGGCTCCCCCGGCGGCTATGCCAGTGCCGGGTCCATGGATGGCAAGCAGCCCGGCAGCTATTATATCAACCTGCGTGACCTGTCGATCTGGCCGCGCCATTCCCTGCCCACCTTGACCTATCATGAAGGCATCCCCGGCCATGTCTGGCAGGGTGAATACAGCTATAAACTGCCGCTGATCCGCAGCCTGCTAGCCTACAGCGCCTATACCGAGGGCTGGGCCCTTTATGCCGAACAGCTGGCCGACGAGCTGGGCGTCTATCAGGACAATCCGCTGGGGCAGCTGGGCTATCTGCAATCCATGGCCTTCCGTGCCTGCCGGCTGGTGGTGGATACGGGCCTGCATGCCAAGCGCTGGACCCGCGATCAGGCCATCAACTGGTTCGTTACGAATAACGGCTCGACCGCAGCCCAGGTCACGGCAGAGGTCGACCGTTACTGTTCCTGGCCGGGTCAGGCCTGTGCCTACAAGATCGGCCACACCCAGATCAACCGCGTGCGCGACGATCTGAAGGCCAAGCTGGGCAGCCGCTTCGATTTCCGCCGCTTCAACGATGCCCTGGTGATGACGGGCAATGTGCCGCTGAGCCGGCTGGGAGCGCTGGTGGAGGCACGCCTGACGGCCGCGTGATGGATGGGCCTTGCTGCCCCATGGTTGCCGGGTTATCCGTCGCTCTGCATGCAAAGCAACGGGTACCGGCCGGCCGGGCCCGTCGAAAACGCGTCAGGGAGGCCAAGTATTGATGGACACGCCGCATTCCATGTCTCGCCAGGATATCCGCACCCTGGCGCTGGCCTCCCTGGGTGGGGCGCTGGAATTCTATGATTTCATCATCTTCGTCTATTTCGCCACCGTCATCGGGCAGCTGTTCTTTCCACCTGAACTGCCGGACTGGGTGAAGCAGCTGCAGACCTTCGGCGTGTTCGCGGCGGGGTATCTGGCCCGGCCGCTGGGCGGGATCATCATGGCGCATTTCGGCGACCGGCTGGGCCGCAAGCGCATGTTTACCCTGTCGATCCTGATGATGGCCCTGTCGACGCTCGGCATGGGTCTGTTGCCGACCTTCGCCCAGATCGGGCTGCTGGCACCGATGGCGCTGCTGGGGCTGCGCGTCTTGCAGGGGGCGGCCATCGGCGGCGAAGTGCCGGGCGCCTGGGTCTTCGTGGCAGAACATGTGCCGCCGGGCCGGGTGGGACTGGCCTGCGGGGCGGTCACCTGCGGCCTGACCATCGGTATCCTGCTGGGCTCGCTCGCCGCCACTGGCCTGAACATGGTTTTCAGTCCGGCCGACATTCTGGACCATGCCTGGCGCTTCCCGTTCCTGCTGGGCGGGGTCTTCGGCCTGATTTCCGTCTATCTGCGCCGCTGGCTGGAGGAAACGCCTGTCTTCAAGGCCCTGCAGGAACGCAAGGCCTTGTCGGATGAAATGCCGCTGCGCATCGTCATGCGTCAGCATGGGCGGGGGGTCGCTATTTCCATGGCGCTGACCGGCCTGCTGTCGGCGGGGATCATCGTCATGATCCTGATGACGCCGTCCATCCTGCAGAAGGCCTATGGGATTGATGCGGCCACGGCGCTGAAGGCCAACAGTGTGGCCACCTTCTTCCTGTCGATCGGCTGCATCCTGTCGGGCCTGATCATCGACCGGATCGGCGGTGCCCGTTTCTTCCTGTTCTTCAGCCCGTTGCTGGGTGGCATGGCACTGGTGCTGTTCCTGACCTTGCGTGTCGATCCGGCCTGGCTGTTCCCCGTGTATGGGCTGACGGGCCTGTCAGTCGGGGTCATCGGCGCCGTGCCCCATGTCATGGTGCATGCCTTCCCGGCGTCGGTCCGGTTCAGTGGGCTTTCCGCCTCCTACAATCTGGCCTATGCGGTGTTCGGCGGGCTGACGCCCATTGCCGTGACCATGATGATGCAGGTCAGCGCCCTGGCGCCCGCCTGGTACGTGGTGGCCTTCAGCATCGTGGGCATGGGCGTCGGGCTGGCGCTGCGTACCAGCCCCCGCTACGCGACGTGAGAGGACCCTTGGAGGCCAGCGACCGCTGGCCCGCGGGCGCGTGCCCGCGTAAGACAAGCCGCCGGATGGCGGCGCCCGGCGTTTGAGGGAAAATGCGACTATCAAGGGTCATGATTCATGACCCTTGATACTACGCGGCCGGCAGGGCGAAGCTGATCTGGGTGCCGCCATCGCGCGCCTGGGCCCAGAGCCGGCCACCATGCCGGCTGGCCAGCAGGGTGGCGAGATAGAGCCCCAGCCCCAGGCCGCCCGCCCCTGCCGTCAGGGGATCACCGGCGCGCAGGAAGGGGCGTCCCATGCCGGCCACCACCTCCGGCGGCAGGCCGGGCCCGTCATCGGCGACGGTGACCACCACCTGCCCCTCATCGCGCCTGCCCTCGATCCGGACATGTGAATGTTCGGGCGTGTGGCTGACGGCATTATCCAGCAGTGCAAACAGGATCTGTTGCAGGGCCGTCGGGTCGGCCTTGACCAGCAGTCCATCGGGCACCTGGTTATCCACGGCCGTGCGGCTCTGCTGGGCGCGCACGCGCGCCTGTCCGGCCACGCGCGCCACTTCCTCCCGCAGGTTCAGCGGTTCTGGGATCAGGGTCTGGCCGGCCTCCGCCTCGGCACAGGCGACGATGCCTTCCACCAGTTCCAGCAGGTTCTGGCCGGCCTGCGCGATCTCGCCGGCATAGTCGCGCACGCGGTCCGCATTCATTGGCAGGGCCGGGTCGCGCAGCATGTCGGCAAAACCGATGACCGCGTTGAGCGGTGTGCGCAGTTCGTGACTGACCGACGACAGGAACTGGCTTTTTGCCCGTTCCAGCGCCCGGCTTTCCATATTGGCCTGGCGCAGAGCCTCTGCCGCGGCCTCCCGCGCGCGCAACGCATCGGCGGTGCGGTCGGCCAACTGCCCGACCAGGACACGTACCGACAGGAACAGAATCAGGCCGGTGACCCCCACATAGAACAGACCCTTGGCGGTCTGGAAGGCCGACAGTTCGGTGGCATCGCCGAACATCGCCTCCGCCGTGCGGTCGGAGAAGACGATCCACAGCGTCGACACGGCAACGAAGACCAGGGTCACGCGCAAGGCCGCCCGATTGGGCGCCGAGGCAAGCCAGCGTACCGTGTCCATGGCGCCTCCGTGAAAGGGCCGCGATCAAGGGAAAGACAGGATACGGCACAATGAGGACGGGAAAAAGCCCGGAGAGCATCGAACCCAGATCAGGCTGCTTGATCCTGGACCCGCACCCGCGGCGCCCTGTAATCTGCCCACCATGACCCAGATGCAAGCGGCCCCGATCCGCCCCACCGATCCCAATGTGCTGCAACGCCTGGCCTCCGACCCGGAAAGTTCGGTCTGGGTGGGGGCGTCGGCCGGCACGGGCAAGACCAAGGTGCTGACCGACCGGGTGCTGCGCCTGATGCTGGCCGGCACGGACCCGTCGCGCATCCTCTGCCTGACCTTCACCAAGGCCGCCGCCGCAGAGATGGCCAACCGCATCGCGGAACGCCTGTCCGTCTGGGCGGTGGCGGACGAGGAACGGCTGCGCGCCAATCTGGCCGCGTTGACGGGGCATGAGCCCTCGCGGGCTGAGGTGACAGGGGCCCGCCGCCTGTTTGCACGGGTGCTGGACACAGCCGGCGGCATGAAGATCCAGACCATCCATGCCTTCTGCCAATCGCTGCTGCGCCGCTTCCCGCTGGAAGCCGGGCTGGCACCCAATTTCGAGGTGATGGACGACCGCACGGCCGAAGAGTTACTTGCCGAAGCGAAACAATCAGTCCTTCTGGCGGGTCGTTACGAACCCGATGGAGTTCTGGCCCGCTCTGTGGAGCTGTTGACCAGTGCCGTCGCGGAGGATGAATTCAACGACCTGCTGGCCAGCCTGACAGCGGAGCGTGGTCGGCTGAAGCGCATCCTGGATGCCCAGGGCGGGCTGGAAGCTGCCATCGGGGCGCTGCGCGCCGGGCTGGGCGTGGCGGCGGAAGAGACGGACCTGCCCGTGCTGTCCCGCGCCTGTGCCAGCGATAGTCTGGACGAGATGGGCCTGCGCCGGGCCTGCGCCACGCTGGCCACGGGCACTAAGACCGATGTGGAACGCGGCATCGCCATCCAGGCCTGGCTGGACGCTGATGCGACGCGGCGGCTGAAGGGCTGGGCCGACTATCTGTCGCTCTACCTGACGGGAGACGGGGACCCGCGCAAGGTGCTGATGACCAAGAAGCCGTCGGAAGCCGATCCGATGGCGCTGGAGATCTTGCAGCGGGAGGCGGCGCGGCTGGTCGCGGTGACGCAGGAGCGGCGGCGTGTCGCGGTTGCCACCCATACCGCTGCCCTGCTGGCCCTGGGAGAGGCGCTGCTGGGCCGCTATCAGCGGCTGAAGGATGCGCGCGGCCTGCTGGATTTCGACGATCTGATCCTGGCGGCGTCCGACCTGTTGTCGGGCGGGGCGGGGGCGGATGCCTGCGCCTGGGTGCTGTTCAAGCTGGATGGCGGTCTGGATCATGTGCTGATCGACGAGGCGCAGGACACCAATCCCGAACAATGGGCCGTGGTATCGGCCATTGCGGAGGAGTTCTTCGCCGGCCTGGGTACGCGCGATGACCGGGTCCGTACCCTGTTCGTGGTGGGCGATGACAAGCAGTCGATCTTCAGCTTCCAGCGCGCGGACCCGGCCGAATTCGCCCGCATGCGCGGGCATTTCGATGCCAAGGTGAATGCCGCCCTGCGCACCTGGCGCGTTGTCGACCTGCAGACCAGCTTCCGGTCCGTGGGCGCCGTGCTGCGGGTGGTGGACAAGGTCTTCGCCACGGGTCTGGCGCGCGATGGTGTCGCCGCACCGGAGGTGGAGGTGCGGCACATTCCCCATCGCCGCGGCATGGCGGGGCGGGTGGAGATCTGGCCCCTGGTCAGCCCGCAGGACGCGACCGATCCCGACCCCTGGTCGCTGCCGCTGAAGCCCGAACAGGCGGACAAGCCCGTGGCCCGGCTGGCCGCCACCATGGCCGACCAGATCGCCCGCTGGCTGGCCGATGGCGAACGGCTGGTGTCGCGCAACCGGCCGCTGCGGCCCGGCGACATTATGGTGCTGGTGCGCAGCCGCGACCAGTTCGTGGGCCATCTGGTCCGCGCGCTGAAGGATCGCGACGTGCCCGTGGCCGGGGTGGACCGCATGGTCCTGACCGAACAGCTGGCCGTGATGGACCTGATGGCGCTGGCCCGCTTCCTGGTCCTGCCCGAAGATGATCTGAACCTGGCCGTGCTGCTGAAATCACCGCTGGTCGGGCTGGACGAGGAACAGCTTTTCAAGGTGGCGCATGGGCGGCCGGGGCGCCTGTGGGCGGCGCTGACGGAACGGGCCAAGAGTGATGAGAGGCTGTTCGCGGCCTGGGATTATCTGCGCGTCATCCTGAACGACACAGACTACCGGGCGCCGTACGAGCTGTTTGCCGGTGTCCTGTCCCGGCCCTGCCCGCCCGATCCGACGGGGTCCGGCCGCCGCGCCATCCTGGCGAGGCTGGGGGCGGAGGCACAGGACCCGCTGGAGGAGTTCCTGACCGCCTGTCTGCTGTTCGAGCGCGAACATGTCGCCTCGCTGCAGGGCTTCCTGCAGTGGCTGGAGGCGTCGCAGGCGGAGGTGAAGCGCGAATTGGATACGGGCGGCGGCGACGGGCCGGGCCAGGTGCGCATCATGACGGTGCATGGATCGAAGGGCTTGCAGGCACCCATCGTCTTCCTGCCTGACACGATGCGCGAACCGGACAAGAGCCCCAAGATCCTGTGGCCGGAGAAACCCCTGATGGGGGAGGTGCTGACCGATCCTGGCCCGCCCTTGCCGCTCTATACTCCCCGCCGGGGGATGGAGGATGCGACGGCCGAGGCGCGACGGGCCATTGCCAACCGCCGGCGCGATCAGGAATATCGCCGCCTGCTTTATGTCGCCCTGACCCGGGCAGAGGATCGGCTGATCGTCTGCGGCTGGGAACAGTTGCGCAAGACCGGCGGGGCCGGTTCCTGGTACCGGCTGATCGAGGGGGCGCTGGACGGGCTGGCCCAGCCGCAGCCCTTCGATTTCACCACGCTGTCGCCGGCCGGCTGGGCCGGGACAGGGCTGCTGCTGCATGAACCACAGACGGCGCCCGTGCCGGACGCCCCGCCAGCTGTGGCGGCGGCGGAAAGCGGCGTGGAACTGCCGGCCTGGGCCCTGGTGGCGGCCCCGCGCGATCCGTCCCCGTCCAAGCCGCTGGCCCCGTCGCAGCCGGATGCGCCGGAACCTGCCCTGCGCTCCCCCCTGGGCAGCGATGACGGCCTGCGCTTCAAGCGCGGCAACCTGATCCATACGCTGCTGCAGGTGCTGCCGGAGACGGAACCGGCGCGCTGGACCGATGTGGCGGCGGCGTGGCTGGCGCGGCCCGCCCATAATCTGACGCCGGCGCAGCAGGCGGAGATCGGGGCGGAAGCCCTGCGCGTGCTGACCGATCCGGCCTTTGCGCCGCTGTTCGGGCCCGGCAGCCGGGCGGAGGTGCCGCTGGTCGGCCTGGTCGGCGACCGGGCCCTGTCGGGCCGCATCGACCGGCTGTGCGTGACGGATGAATCAGTATGGATCGTCGATTACAAGACCAACCGCCCGCCGCCGCGGGAGGTGGACAAGGTGCCCGCCATCTATCTTCAGCAGATGGCCGCCTATCGCGCCGCCCTGCGCCGCATCTATCCGGGCAAGGCCGTGCGCTGCGTCCTGCTCTGGACCGACGGGCCGTTCACTATGGAACTGCCTGACGCGCTGCTGGACGGGCACGCGCCCTGAGGGGGGGCCGGGTTCAGCCCAGCACGGCCACAGCGATGTGATAGGCGATGAATGACATCGCATAGGCCAGCACCAGCAGATAGGCGAAGGTGCCGGCCATGAAGCGGGTGCTGTTGGTTTCGCGGCGGATGACGGCCAGCGTGCTGATGCATTGCGGGGCGAAGATGTACCAGACCAGGAAGGAAATGGCGGCCGGCAGGGTCCAGCTGTTCTGCAGGGTCGCCGCCAGCCCCTGGGCCAGCCCATCCTCGCTGTCCGCCGCGATGGAGTACACGGTGCCCAGCACGGCCACCGCCACCTCACGCGCGGCCATGCCGGGGATCAGGGCGATCACCATCTGCCAGCTGAACCCGATGGGCGCGAACAGGGGGGCCAGCGTGATGCCGATGATGCCGGCAAAGCTGTGGTTGATGCTGTCGGCCACGCCGCTGGGGCCGAAGGTCGACAGGACCCAGATGACGACCATGATGACGAAGATGATGCCGCCGGCCCGACGCAGGAAAATCTTGGCGCGTTCAAACAGGCCCAGCGCCAGATTGTGCAGCGACGGCATCTTGTAGGTCGGCAGTTCCATAACGAAACTGTCCACCTGCTCGGTATAGACGAAGCGCTTCAGCACGAAGGCGACCAGCAGGCCCGACAGCAGCGCCGCCATATAAAGGCCGAACATGACCAGCCCCTGCAGCCCGATCCCGCCCCCGATATCGCGGTTGGGCACGAAGGCCGCGATCAGCAGCGTATAGACCGGGATGCGGGCCGAACAGGTCATCAGCGGCGCCAGCAGGATGGTGGTCAGCCGGTCGGGCTTGTGCTCGATCGTGCGGGCCGCCATGACGCCGGGGATGGCGCAGGCGAAGGAGGAGAGCAGGGGGATGAAGCTCTTGCCATGCAGGCCTACCCCGCCCATCAGCCGGTCCAGCAGGAAAGCCGCCCGCGCCATGTAGCCGCTGTCTTCCAGGATCAGGATGAAGAAATACAGCGTCAGGATCTGGGGCAGGAAGACGATGACCGATCCGACGCCGGCCACCAGCCCATCCACCAGGAAGCTGCGGAACAGGCCTTCCGGTAATTGTTCGGTCAGCCAGGAACCCAGGGCCGCCGCCGCCCCGTCGATCTGGTCCATCGGCCATTCCGACCAGGTGAAGACCGACTGGAAGACGAAGAACATCAGGCCGGCCAGGATCAGCAGACCCAGGACCGGATGCAGCAGCAGCCGGTCGATGGCATAGGTGGTGACGGGCGGCACACCATAGGCAATGCCGGCCTGATCCATCAGATCCATCACCCTGCGGTTCAGGCCGCGCAGTTGCGATGTTGTCGGCTCGTGCCAGTCCGGTGCGGGCACGGGGGCGAGCGGATCGGCCAGATGGCGGTCGATTTCCGCCAGCAGCGCCTCCATCCGGCCACCGCGTACGGCCACCGTCGGAATGACGGGAATGCCCAGAAGACGGGACAGTGCCACCGGGTCGATGCTGAATTTGCGGCGCTCGGCAATGTCGAACATGTTGAGCGCCAGGATCATGGGCACGCCCAGTTCCCGGGCTTCCAACGCGAAGCGCAGATGCAGCTTCAGGTTCGTGGCATCGGCCACGCAGATCAGGAAGTCGGGCCGGCCGACATCAGCCAGCCGTCCCAGCAGCGCGTCACGCGTCACCGCCTCGTCCGGGCTGCGGGCGCGCAGGGAATAGGCGCCGGGCAGGTCCAGCAGGCGGCAGGCGCGACCGGCCGGGGTGGTGAAGCTGCCTTCCTTGCGCTCCACCGTCACGCCCGCGTAATTCGCCACTTTCTGGCGGCTGCCGGTCAGCCGATTGAACAGGGCGGACTTGCCGCAATTGGGCATGCCGGCGATGGCGATCAGCGGTGGATTGGCCATGATGCTCAGGCTTTATGCTCGATACCGATGGCGGCGGCGTCGCGGCGGCGCAGCGCGATGACCCGGTCACCGGTGATACGGATGGCGATGGGGTCGCGGCCGACCGGCCCCTCGTGCAGCAGCGTCACGTCCATGCCTTCCTCAAGCCCCATTTCCAGAAGCTTGCGGGTCAGCGCGTCAGACGCGTCGATGGTACGGATCCGGGCCTGGTCGCCCCGGCGCATGTTGGACAGCTTCATGCCGACCTCCTTCACTATGAGCGGCCTAAGCCATCGCGAGTATGAATGCAAGTCACTCGCAAGTTGCAGAGGGAGGCCAAAACCCGCCGACACTGTGATGTGGCGGCAAAACCATATCCAACGCATTGATTTTGATCATTCGTTGTACAGGATTTCAGATCCGCCGCCGACATGCGGCGTGCTGACGCAAGGGGGCATCAGCCCTCGTCGCTCTCGTCGCCCTCGTCCGCCTCCCGCGGGCCGTGGCGGCGTTCCAGCAGGCCGTATTTGCGCAGATAGCCCCGGAACTGGTGGTAGTTCAGGCCAAGATCGCTTGCCGCCCGCTTCTGATGGAACTGGTTGCGTTCCAGGGCGTTGCGCAGCAGCGTCTTTTCATAATCCGCAACCAGACCCAGAAAATCGCACGGCCCCTCGGGCAGGCCGGGGCCGGGTGCTGCCGCTGGCGCGGGGGGCGGAAGCGTCGGCGCGCCAGCGGCCGGGACCGGCGGGGCGGCGAAGACGATAGGGGCGGGGCCCGTCTCGTCATAGATGGCCATCTGCTTGGGCCGCCAGGGCGACTGGAACGGGTCGAAATGGATGTCGGTGATGGGCGCTTCCGGATCGGCGGCGCGATAGACAGCCCGTTCCACAACATTCTTCAGTTCGCGCACATTGCCCGGCCAGTCATAGGCCAGCATCTGCTGCATGGCGTCCGTGGAAAAGCCGGGGAAGAAGGGGCGGCCCAGCTCGCGCACCATGGCGACCCCGAAATGCTCGGCCAGGACCGGGATATCCTCCGGCCGGGCGCGCATGGGCGGGATGGTGACCACATCAAAGGACAGGCGATCCAGCAGGTCGGCGCGGAACTTGCCCTGGTCGGCCAGACGCGGCAGGTCGGCATTGGTGGCGCCCACGACGCGCACATCGATCTGGATGGTGGTGTTGCCGCCCACCCGCTCGAATTCCCCATATTCGATGACGCGCAGGATCTTCTCCTGCACACGCAGGGTGGCCGTCGCGATCTCGTCCAGGAACAGCGTACCGCCATCGGCCAGTTCAAACCGGCCGACATGGCGCTTGGCCGCCCCCGTGAAGGACCCGGCCTCGTGCCCGAACAGCTCCGTCTCCAGCAGCGTGTCGGAGAGTGCGGCACAGTTCAGCTTCACGAACGGCTTGTCCCAGCGCGGCGACAGGTAGTGCAGGCGGGCGGCGATCAGTTCCTTGCCCGTGCCGCGCTCCCCGATCACCAGGGTGGGGCGGTTCAGCGGGGCGGCCTGCGAGACATGTTCCATCAGCCCCAGGAAGGACGGGGCCTGACCGATAAGCGACGGGGGACTGACGGCGGGCGGCATGCGGTTCGGGGCTTTCGCGGTCGATGCTGACGCGCATCATAACGGCTGGTGGCGGATTTGGCGAGCGAGTGGTGGGAATCGCCAAACAATGGCAACGGCCCCATTGGCTGTGAGCCGGGTTGATGGCGCTGAAAGTGCTAACCCATTGATTTATAATAAATGATGGGATTGCTGCGGCACTTGGCACGCCCCTTGCTGTTATGTTCCCGACACCGGGGAATACAACAGACCGCAAGGAAGCCAGCGATGACCGACTTCACCTTCGACAACGGGATGGCCGATCAGCCGGCGAACAGCTACACCAAGTCCGCCGACGGGTTCTTCGCCCGTCACGCGGGCGGCATGTTCCAGGACCTCTTTGAGGATTTCCGGGCCGTGCCGGTTGAAGCCTGGATCATCCTTGCGGTTGCCACCGGTTTGAGCAACCTTTTCATTGCCCTTGCCTGAAGGAGAACCCGACATGGGCATCTTTTCCCGCCTCGGCGACATCGTCAATTCGAACATCAACGCCATCCTGGATCGCGCTGAGGACCCCGAAAAGCTGGTCCGCCTGATCATCCAGGAGATGGAAGACACCCTGGTCGAGGTCCGCACCTCCGCCGTCAAGACCGTCGCGGAGAAGAAGGAGATCGAACGCCGCCTGGCCGAGATCCGCCGCGAGTCGGAGGATTGGCAGCGCAAGGCAGAGTTCGCGCTGTCCAAGGACCGCGAAGATCTGGCCAAGGGGGCCCTGGTCACCAAGGCCAAGCTGGCGGAAGCGGCCGAGCAGATGGCTGGCGAGCTGTCCCGCCTGGACGCGGCCCTGGCCAAGACCAACGAGGATATCGGCGCGCTCCAGCAGAAGCTGGCCGATGCCAAGACCCGCGAAAAGGCCTTGATTGCGCGGCATAAAACCGCCACCAACCGGTTGAAGGTCCGCACCCAGCTTTATGACGACCGCATCACCGATGCCTTCTCCCGCTTCGAGCAGGTTGAGCGTAATCTGGATGTGCTGGAAGGTCGGTCGGAAGTGCTGGGCATGGGCCGTACCAAGAGCCTGGACGAGGAGATCGCCGAGCTGGAAGCCGAATCCAAGGTGGAGTCGGAACTGGCGGCGCTCAAGGCCAGGCTGGCGGCCAGGGATCAGCAGGGGTAACCCGCTACCGGGTGCCCCCGCTGGGGAATGCAGGGGGGCCACCCTTATTGGGCTGGGCCTTGGGAGAAGGGGGCAACAATGCCTGAAGGAGTATTCGTCGTCGCCGTCATCTTCATGGTGATCGTGGCGCCCGTCTGGATCATCTTCCACTATGTGACGCGCTGGCGCATCGCCAAGACCTTGTCGGCCGATGACGAGCAGATGCTGTCGGAGCTGTGGCACAGCGCCAACAAGATGGAAGACCGCATCCGTCAGCTGGAAAAGATCCTGGATGCCGAGGCGCCGGGCTGGAGGGCGAAAGCATGAGCGATCGTCACGGGCCCGGCACCCCGCCACCCTTCCCCGGACGCGACCATTACCGGTCGCGCCGGGGCGGCGGCCCCGGCCGGAGCTGGGAACAGGAATATTTCGGCAAGCGCCCGGAGCAGAGCTGGGCGGACTATTTCGGCCTGGGGCCGAACATGTTGGGCGGCGGCTGCCGCTCGAACAAGCGTGGTACCGCCGGCTTGGCCGGCGACCACCAGGGGCCGATGGAGGACAGCATGGGCAGTTACTCTTCCACGCCGTACCGCCTGTGGCGTAGCCGCACCGACAGCAAGATCGCCGGCGTCTGCGGCGGCATCGCCGAATATGCCAATGTCGATGCCTGGATTGTCCGTCTGGGCTTCATCATCGGCTTCTTCTTCTTTCCGCCGGTGTTCCTGTTCGGCTACCCGATCCTGTGGTGGCTGCTGAAGGAACGGCCCGCCGGGCTGTATGAAAGCCGGGAGGAAGAAGTGTTCTGGCGCGATGTCGCCACCAAGCCGGACCAGACCCTGTCGGGCCTGCGCGGCAAGTTCCGCGACCTGGACCGTGACATCGGCAAGCTGGAAGGGTTCGTGGCGTCGCGCGAATATGATCTGCATCGCCAGTTCCGCGACCTGGAAAAGAAGTAAGGGTGGGGCTGCCCCCCCGCCCGTCCCATCCCGTCCCCGTCCGCTCCATCCGCAGGGAAGGCCGATGAACGCCTATATGATCCCCGTTCTGGCGCTGCTGATCCCCATCGTGGCCATCATCGCCAAACATGTGCGCCGCTGGCATGAGATTGATATCCAGGCGGCCGAGGGCGATGTGGATCTGCGCCGCCGCTTCCGCGCGCTGGACGATATCGACCGTCGCGTGGCGGGGATGGAACGCTATGTCACCAGCCCCGAATTCCATCTGAACCGGCAGTTCCGCGACCTGGAACGCCCGTCCCCCTGATCCCGACCTTGCCGAAGGCGACACAAATGTTCAATTCGCCCTATATCATCCCGGTGATGGCGCTGCTGATCCCGATCGTCGCCATCGTCATGAAGCACCTGACCCAGATGCGGGCCATGCGTGTCGGTGGCCTGTCGGATGGGGCGGCGGCTGAACTGTCCGACCGCGCCGCCCGGCTGGAGGATCGCGTCCTGCAACTGGAAAAGATCCTGGATGCCGAGGCGCCCGGCTGGCGCGCCCGCGCCTGATCCCTGTTCTTCTTTCGCCAAGGGCGGCGTGCCCGACGGTATCCCGCACCTTATCCCAGAACCCGCCCCCGTCCCGGTAACGACCGGCAAACGGGTCGGCGGGTTATTTATTTGTCCTGATGGCAATTTTCAGGTGGCGAATATCGGTGGCATTCCTACATTGAAGATCAGAGGAAACGCTGCCAAGGGCCCGAAGAATGGCCACTTCAATCGAATTGACTTATTTGCTTCCGCAATATTGCGCCGCAACATGGTCAATATCTGACGATATATGGCGAAGTATATATTTCGTTCGGCGGCGGTTCGCCGGCCATATATTGGTTATCGGCCTATTAACCATTATTCTTCTCTCGCCTCCACGCTGGAACAACAGCGCCCTGCCGGTGGGGCTGCTGCGACCGACCTGGCGTCAACGGCTGGCGCCCTTGACGGCCCTGCTGGCCCTGATCGCCCTGGCTGTGACGGCGAACAGCCCGGCGTCAGCCGCCCTGTCCTGGGATGGGGAGATGGAACCCCTGCCGCAGTACCGAACCTATTGCCAGACCTATGGCCCCAGGGACCCGGGCTGCCACGCCAGCCTGGGTGGGGAAGGCGGGGCGGAGAGGGGCCCCGACCGGCTGCCTTCGGCGGGCGACGCCACCTTGGGCATGGCCGTGCTGGTTCACCGCCAGGTCGTGGCCGACCTTCTGTACCGTACGGAGCGGCAGGATGTCTGGCAGGTGCTGGGCACGCTGGGCTCAGGCATGGAAGGGGACTGCGACGACGTGGTGATGACCACCATCTCCCGTCTGCTGCGTCGCGGCTTCCCGCGTGCGGCCCTGCGCGCCACGGTGGTCCGCCTGCCTGACGATGGCGGCTATCATCTGATCCTGGCAGTGCGGACAAGCCAGCCCGGCGGCCGGATGGTGGAACAGTTCCTGGATGACAGGCACCGCCGACCCCTGCGGGCGGAGGACCTGAAGGCACTGGGCTATCGTTTTGTGGCGCAGGAGGTGCCGGGGGGCCGAAAATGGCGCCGTGCCGCAGAGCGGACAGAAAATGAAAACGGCATCGACACGGCTGGTTGACGTTACGTAAGCTTGTGCCTATATCAGCCCCTCGGATGGCTGGACCCTCGACCAAGGTCGTAATGGTCCCCCGGAGATGCCCGGAATTGCGGCATTGCCATTGCCGAACGATTCTCCGTTAACCCTTTATAAACCATGTTGCCCAATTTGGGGACGTTGCCTGCCCCAATACTGGGCAAATGCCCGTTTTCATTTGCAAACTGCCTTTGAATTGGGCGGCGGGCGATCGGGCTATTGGCTTTCCCCCTGGATTTAGCACATGCAATGCCGTGGCACGGAAGTTGCTGAAATGCTTCGCCGTATCAGGGTGATGTGTGCTTTTGCGCCGCAATGGCGCCATGCACCTCCGATGCTGATCGCATTGGTGCTCGCCCGTCGACAGACGCGAAGGATGACATGTCAAAGCATGCCGTAAGGGTCGCTGTCCGCAATGTCGTCAGGGTGGTGACGGTGCCGCCGCATTCCGTCAAGGGCCGCACCGGTTCCAGCGGCCCGACGTCCCGGCCGGAATCCGGTCCGCAATCGCAACTCTTGTCGGGTGTTTCATGGGATGATGGGCGCCGCGTCTGGCTGGTGCATCCCGCACCCGTGCCGGCGCGCGGCTGATACCGGAAACGACAGGATAACAAGGAGGAACAATGTTGAAGCGGTTGGGTGGTCTGCTGGTGCTGTGCGCAGCGCTGACGGCCTGTAACAAGGAAGAAGCCCGGGAGATC
Source organism: Niveispirillum sp. FG148 (assembly GCF_057809655.1). Classification (NCBI taxonomy): domain Bacteria; kingdom Pseudomonadati; phylum Pseudomonadota; class Alphaproteobacteria; order Rhodospirillales; family Azospirillaceae; genus Niveispirillum; species Niveispirillum sp. FG148. Next base: position 198,847 of record NZ_JBMDKJ010000008.1, on the reverse strand, counting down.
AAGCGGACGGATGTGCCGAATTTCCCGATTGCCTCCTCCGTGGTGGTGCCGGCCGGGTCCGACATCATTTATCTGTCCGGCACGACGCCGCCGGCGGTGAACAAGGAAGCGCCGGCCGGCAGCACGGAAGTGTTCGGCGATACCGAAACGCAGACGGTCAATGTCCTGACCCGCATCCAGGAAACGCTGAAGGCCCAGGGCCTGACCATGGGCGATGTGGTCCTGATGCATGTCTATCTGGTCGGCGACCCGGCCAAGGAAGGCAAGATGGATTTTGCCGGCATGATGGCCGGCTATACGAAGTTCTTCGGAACACCGGAGCAGCCCAACAAACCGGCCCGCTCCACGGTGCAGATTTCCAGCCTGGTCGTGCCGGGCATGCTGGTGGAAATCGAAGTGGTGGCCGCCAAGGCCAAGAAGTGACCGAAAGGGCCGGCGGGGGCGTGGGAAAGCCCACCACCGGCCCTTTCGATTTCAACGAACCGCCGTCCGCTTTCGGGTAGGGACGGATGGCGGAACAGGGGCCGGAGGCCCGCACGACCGGATAACCGGCGGCGGGGCCGGACCCCGAGAAAGGCTCCCGGCAAACGGGACCATCATCCGGGAAGAAACGCAGCCGAGGAGGAGAAGCAACAACCGAGTTGAACAGGGGACCTCTCATGCAGGTAAATAACAGCAAGCCGGCCATCCGCGCTTTCGCGCGCAAAGCCGCTCTGGGCATTCTGTGCACGACCAGCCTGCTGCCGCTGATGGCGATGCCGGCCGCCGCCGAAACCGCCGAGATTGAAGAGATCATCGTGACCGGTACGCGCGTCGCAAACCGCACCGCGACCGAAAGCCTGGCGCCGATCGACGTGCTGGGGGCGGGTGACCTGGAAAAGCAGGCCTATACGGACACCAACGACATTCTGCGTACCCTGGTGCCGTCCTTCAATGTCAGCCGTAACGGCATTTCCGACGGTTCCACCTTCGTGCGTCCGCCGACGCTGCGCGGCCTGCCGCCCGACCAGACGCTGGTGCTGGTCAATGGCAAGCGTCGCCACCGCTCGGCCCTGGTGCAGCTGTCGGGTGGTGCGCTGGCCGCCGGCGCCCAGGCGTCCGACCTGTCGCAGATCCCGTCCATCGCCATCAAGCAGGTGGAAGTGCTGCGCGACGGTGCCGCCGCCCAGTATGGTTCCGACGCCATCGCCGGTGTGGTGAATTTCCAGCTGAAGAACGCGTCGGAAGGCGGCTCGGCCCAGCTGCAATATGGTTCCACCTATGAAGGCGACGGCGACAATATGAAGGCGGCCGCCAATGTCGGCCTGCCGCTGGGCCCCAACGGCTTCTTCAACCTGTCGGCCGAATATACGCAGGGCGACCCGACCAACCGTGGTGTCCAGGATCCGCGCGCGCCCACCGCGAAGAAGGACCTGGCCATGAACTGGGGTGACCCGGATGCCGAGGCCAAGCGCGTCTTCTTCAATTCCGGCATTGACCTGACCGACACGCAGTCGATCTATCTGTTCGGCAATTACGGCCATTCCAAGTCGAACGGCTCCTTCTATTACCGTCCGCCATCGTCCACCCACGCCGTGAACGGCCCCGTCATGCCGGTGGCCGGCGATCCGAACGGCTTCTCCTTCGTCGAATGGTTCCCGCTGGGCTTCACCCCGCGCTTCTATGGCGATGTGAAGGACGCCTCGCTGGTCGGCGGTTTCAAGCATGAGCTGGAAAGCGGCCTGACCTACAATATCAGCGGCTCCTTCGGCCGCAGCCAGATCGATTACGACCTGAAGAACACCGTGAACCCGTCCATGGGTCCCGACAGCCCGACGGAATTCTATGTCGGTCGTCTGGTCCAGGAAGAAGAGAATATCAATATCGATCTGGCCTATCCGGTCGAGGTCGGCCTGGCCAGCCCGATGAACGTGGCCTTCGGTACCGAACTGCGCCGCGAATTGTATGAGATCGGCCCCGGCGACACCGCCTCCTATACGGTTGGCAAGTATGTGTCCTTCGTCGATGTCGTCACCAAGCAGCTGACGGCCATGCCCATCGGCTCCAACGGCTATCCGGGCTTCCGTCCGGAGGATTCGGGCGAGTTCAAGCGCGACAACATCGCCTTCTATCTCGACACCGAAACCGACGTGACCGAGCAGTTCACGGTGGGTGCCGCCGCCCGGTATGAGGATTTCGACTATTTCGGTTCGACCTTCAACTGGAAGGTCAGCGGCCGTTACGACTTTACCGACGAATTCGCTGTTCGCGGTTCGGTCAATACCGGCTTCCGCGCGCCGACGCCGGGCCAGTCGCAGACCTCTTCGGTGCAGACCTATTTCCCGGCCGGTTCGTCCAACCCGGTCGCCCGCGGCACCTATCCGGCTTCCAGCACCGTGGCCCAGTATTTCGGCGCCAAGGCGCTGTCGGAAGAAAAGAGCACGAACTTCGCCGGCGGTATCGTCGCCCAGGTGGCCGATATCAACGTCACCCTGGACTACTACAACATCAAGGTGAAGGACCGCATCGCGCTGTCGGGTGACTTCACCCCCAGTGCTGCCGACAAGGTCAAGCTGGCAGCACTGGGCGTGCCCGGTGCCTCCACCCTGGGCGCCGTCAACTACTTCACCAACGCGTTTGACACCCGCACCCAGGGTATCGACTTCGTCGCCAACACCACGGTGCCGGTCGGTGACGGCAAGGTCGATCTGACGGCGGCCATGAACTACAACAAGACCAAGGTGCTCTATCGTGACGCCTCGGTCATCGACGACACGCGCAAGGCCGACCTGGAAAAGCAGCTGCCGAAATATCGCGGCAATTTCAGTGCACAGTACACGCTGGACGCCTTCTCCATCCTCGGTCGCGCCAGCTATTACAGCAAGTGGACGGATACGGCGAACTACGCCAAGACCTTTGGGTCGGAATGGCTGTTCGACGCCGAGGCCTCGTACGATCTGTATGAGAACATGAATATCGCGGTTGGTGTGCAGAACCTGTTCGACAATTATCCGGACAAGGTCGATGCCCTGGCGGGCGGCGGTTACGCCGTGGGTCAGGTCTATCCTGACACCTCGCCGCTCGGTTACAATGGCGGCACCTATTATGTCCGCCTGACCGTGACCTTCTAAGCGTATCCGAGCATGAACCGGGCCGGCCCACCGGAAGGGGCCGGCCCGGTTTCGGTTTCCCGGCAGATTCCGATTCGCGCTCCGGCCCGGCGGGCAGGAAGGCGGGACGGTGCCGATGCTTCCCTCCCCTTAGAGGCGATGATGGTTGCAACAACAAATTTGTCCCCGCGCGGCCGGATGACCCGGCGTGAGCTGCTGGCCATGATCGGCACAGCGGCCGGCAGTTCCGTCATGTATCAGGCGGCGACCTCGCTGGGTTATGCGGCGGAATCGGAATTCAAGGGCCCGCCCAACCTGTCCGGTGCGCCCAAGGGCACCTCGGTCCTGATCTTAGGCGCCGGTTGGGCAGGGCTGGTTGCGGCCTATGAATTGGGCAAGGCCGGCTACAATGTGAAGGTGCTGGAATATCGTGACCGGCCGGGTGGGCGCGCCTGGACGCTGCGTGGCGGCGATACCTATACCGAACTGGGTGGCTTCACCCAGAAGGTGGGTTTCGACAAGGACCTGTACCTGAATCCCGGCCCCTGGCGCATTCCTTACCATCATCGCGGCGTGCTGCATTACTACCACGAGCTGGGCGTGCCGCTGGAGCCGTTCTTCCAGATCAATTACAACGCCTATGTCCATTCCAAGGATGCGTTCGGCGGCAAGCCGCAGCGTTATCGCCACGTCCTGGCCGATTTCAACGGCCATGTCGCCGAACTGCTGGCCAAGCTGGGCCACAAGGGCGGCCTGGACGGCTATGTCACCAAGGAAGACCAGGAAAAGCTGCTGGAAGCGCTGCAGGACTGGGGCGCCCTGGACGATAACTATGCCTACACGGCCAATCCGGAGACCAGCAACCGCCGTGGTTTCGAGAAGGATCCGGGCGGCGGGCCCAATGGCATGCCGGTCCCGTCACAGCCCATCGGCTTCTCCCAACTGATGCAGTCCGGTTTGTGGCGGTCCATCGGTTCGGGCTCGGGCTATGAATTCCAGACGGCTTTGTTCCAGCCCGTGGGCGGCATGGATGCCGGTCCGCGCGCCCTGGCTGAAAAGGTGAAGGACAAGATCACCTACAATGCCAAGGTGACGGAGATCGCCCAGGATGGCGGCGGCGTCACCGTCAGCTATGTCGATGCGCAGAAGGGCGGGGCGGTCCAGACGGCCAAGGCCGACTGGTGCTTCTGCACCATCCCGCTGTCGATCCTGTCCCAGATCAAGAAGAACGTGTCGTCGGAGATGGAAGCGGCCATCAATGCCGTTCCCTATGAAGCGGCGTTCAAGGTCGGCCTGCAGTTCAAGCGCCGGTTCTGGGAGCAGGATGAGGAGATCTATGGCGGTATCACCTATACCGACCTGCCCATCTCCGTCATCGGCTATCCCAACAGCCTGTATGGGTCCAAGGGCAAGGGCGTGCTGCTGGGCGCCTATCCCTGGGGGCCGTTCGCCTATGAATTCACGGCCATGGCGCCGGAGGACCGGATCAAGAAGTGCCTGGAATTCGGCGCGCAGATTCACCCGCAATATCTGAAGGAATTCGATAACGGCGTGGCGGTGGCCTGGCACCGGGTGCCCTGGACGCTGGGTTGCTTCGGGTCCTGGACCGAGAAGACGCGGGCCGAGCATTACCAGAACCTGTGCAAGATCGACGGGCGCATGGTGCTGGCGGGCGAACATGTCTCCTATCTGCCGGCCTGGCAGGAAGGGGCCGTGCAATCCTCGCTGGACGCCATCAGCCGTCTGCACCAGCGCATCACGAAGAAATGATCTTCTCGCGTGCCGGTTCGTGAACTGCGTCCGGCCCCCCGTTACGACCGGGGGCCGGCACCATCCTTGTCCTTAAGGAGAGACGCGATGCGCACCCGCATCCTTTCCGCCTTCGCCCTGTCGCTGGCCCTGCTGGGGCCGGCGGCGGGTACCGCCATGGCCCAGCGCACGGATGCGCAGACCAGCGGCTTCGCCGATGCCCGTCGCTTCGCCTATCAGAATGGCGAGCAGCTCTATAAAGCCATCTGCCAGGGTTGCCACATGCCCGATGGCAAGGGGGCAACCGGGGCCGGCACCTATCCGGCTCTGGCCGCCAATTCCAATCTGGAGGCCGGGTCCTATCCTATCCACATGATTGTCAACGGCCAGCGGGCCATGCCATCGTTCCATTATCTCAGCGATGATCAGGTGGCGGCCGTCGTCAACTATGTCCGGACCCATTTCGGGAACAGCTACAAGGACGCGGTGACGCCAAAGGATGTGAAGGATATGCGCCCCGCCCATGAGTGATGAACCCATCCTGCGTCTGGCCAGTGCGGCCGATCGACCGGCCCTGGAGGCGCTGTTGGAACGGTCCGTGCGGGATCTGAGCCGGGACTATTACAGCCCGGCCCAGATCGACGGCTCCCTGAGGGCGATCTTCGGCATTGACGGCACGCTGATTGCCGACGGCACCTATTTTGTGGTCATGGTCGGCGACCGCTATGCCGCCTGTGGTGGCTGGAGCCGGCGGCGTACCTTGTTCGGCGGGGATCAGGCGGCGGGTCGGTCACCCGAACTGCTGGACCCGGCCGTGGATGCGGCCAAGATCCGGGCCTTCTTTGTCGACCCTGCCTTTGCCCGGCGCGGCATCGCCAGCCTGATGATGCGCACGGCTGAACAGGCGGCCCTGGCCGAGGGATTCAGAAGCCTGGAACTGATGGCGACCCTGCCGGGGGTGCCGCTTTACAAGGCGCTGGGCTTCACGGCCACCGGCAGCCATGCCGAGAAGCTGGCTGACGGTAATGTCATTCCCTTCGTGCCCATGCGCAAGCTGATCGGGTAGGGGGGGACGGCAGGGCGTCAGCGGCGCAGGCCCCGGCACAGGTCCAGATATTCCGGATGGTCGGGTGTCAGCCAGCCGTGCCGGATCAGGAAATCGATCACGGTCAGGTTGACGTTGAATTTCCAATCGTCGCTGTCGCGAACGCTGGCCGCGACGCGGTCCAGCGGCCACAGTTCAAACCGTTCCACCTCCCCGTCGCTGTTCACGGGTGTGAAATCGGCCGGCAGTTCCAGATCATAAAGGAACAGGATGTCGGGCTTCAGCCCCTTGTCCTGTTCCATCAGATAGCTGATCGATCCCACGGGCACGGCCTTCGTCGCCAGATCGGGCGGCAGCGACGCTTCCTCGCCGGCTTCCTTGATCAGGTTTTCCGTCAGGCTCAACCCGGCCGGCTGCCCGCCGGCGACCAGATTGTCATACTGGCCGGGGGCGACGGCCCGGTCCAGGGCCCGTCTGGCGACCCAGAGATGCAGGCCGTCCGGACGGCGTACATACCCGTTCACATGCAGCCCATAGGCGGTGACGCCGAAATAGGGCACGTAGGCGCGGTCGATATTCATCAGGGCCGGCTGGCCCCAACCTTCGGCCACGGCGTACATCTCCTGCCGCGGACGGGGCAGCAGCTTGGCCGCCGCCAGCGGGCGCAGGGCCAGATCCAGGGCCTGGGTCCGTTCCGCCGGCTCGGTCAGGGACGGATTAAGGCCGATGCCGTCCCCCTCCGCCACGAACACCGGGCCAAGCTTCAGCAGCAGGTCGCGCAGGGGCGTCCGCACATGCCCGACCCGGACGCCGCCAACATGGAAGGGCCGGAAATCGGACAGGTCATGGTCGTTGCAGGTCCGTACGTGGCGCAGGAAGCCACTGCTGCCGGGCTGGTCGAACATCACGCGGCCTCCGCCTGTCGGGTAACGGGGGGATGGGTGGCCCGGCGCAAGGCCCAGGCGGCGATCAGCCCGGCCAGGACCAGCATGGAAGCCCCGAAATAGAAGGGCATGCCGGGGATATCGAAGCTGGCGCCGTCGGCCGTGAAACGGGCGAACAGCTCCGCCCCGATCAGCGGGGCCAGGATGAAGGTCAGGCTCTGCACGCTGGCAAAGGCGCCCTGCACCGTGCCCTGCTCATCCGCCCCCACCGACCGCGCCACCACGCTCTGCACTGCCGGCGAACTGATGCCGCCCATGGCATGCACGATGATGAAGCCGTAGAAGGGGATGGTGGAAGCCACGGTGCCATAGCCGGCATAGGCCGTCGCCTCCAGCAGAATGCCGGTCAGGGCCGTGCGCGCTTCGCCCAGCCGTCGCACGATGGCGCCGATCAGGCCGCCCTGCACGATGGCCGTGGCCAGACCGACGGCGGCCAGTGACAGGCCGTTATCCAGCTCGCTCCAGCCGAAGCGCTTGGTGGTGTACAGCACCCAGACCGTCTGCATGACGCCGAAGGCCAGCACCATGCAGGTGCGCGATGCCGCCAGCCCGGCCACGGCCGGATGCCGGGTCAGCGCCTTCAGGCTGCCCACGGGATTGGCGCGGCCCCAGCTGAAGGCGCGGCGGTTGGCGGGCGCCAGCGACTCGGGCAGGACGAACAGGCCGTACAGGAAATTGGCCCCCGCCAGACCGGCTGCGACCATGAAGGGCAGGCGCAGGCTCATTTCACCCAGCAGCCCACCCATGGCCGGGCCGGCGATGAAGCCCACACCGAACGCAGCACCCATCATGCCGAAATTCCTGGCCCGGTTCTCCGGCCCGCTGACATCGGCGATATAGGCATTGGCCGCCGTGATGTTGGCGGCCGTCAGGCCGGCGATCAGGCGGGCGATCAGCAACCAGCCCAGGCCGGGGGCAAAGGCCATGAACAACTGGTCGATGCCGGCCCCGGCAACAGAGGCCAGAATGATCTTCCGCCGTCCGAACCGGTCCGACAGGGCGCCCAGGATGGGCGCGAAGACGAACTGCATGATGGAGAAGCTGGCCATCATGATGCCCATCCACCAGGCGGCCGATGCCTCGTCCCCGGCAAATTGCCGCACCAGGGCCGGCACGACGGGGATGACTAGGCCAAAGGTCAGCACATCCAGGAAGACGGTGACCAGAATGAAGGGGATACCGGCCTGGCGGCGGGGCTTGGCGGCATCGGGTAAGGGTGCGGACATGCGGGCTCCGGCGGACTGCGGCCGGGGCCTCTATAACAGATGCCGGGCGTGGAGTCCCGACCGGCGCGATTTGGTCCATCTTGCCCCTGTGCGGGCCGGGCCTTCCGCGCTATATCTCCCGTCCATGAGCGGATTCCTGATCTTTCTCATGGTGCTCGCCATGATCGCCACGCTGGGTGTGCTGGTGATCGGGCTGTTCGCCATGGCACGCGGTGGCGACTTCAACGCCAAATATGGCAACCGGCTGATGTGGTGGCGCATCCGCCTGCAGGTGGCGGCCGTGGTTCTGTTCGCCCTGGTCTTCCTGGCTTCCTGATCCCACCCGACAGCAGAGGGCTTCCATCATGGTCCGCCTGACCCGTATCTATACCCGTGGCGGTGACCAGGGGCAGACCTCGCTGGGCGATGGCAGCCGCGTGCCCAAACATGCGCTGCGCGTTGCCGCCTATGGCACGGTGGATGAAGCCAACGCCATCCTGGGCATCGCCCGTCTGCATACGGGGACCGTCGGGGCCGATGCCGCGCTGGCCGATGCAGACGCCATGCTGGGCCGCATCCAGAACGACCTGTTCGACCTGGGGGCTGATCTCTGCACCCCGGAAATGGAAAATCCCCCTTACCCGCCGCTGCGCATCATTGATGTCCAGGTTGACCGGCTGGAGGCCGAGATCGACCGCATGAATGCGGAACTGGCCCCGCTGAACAGCTTCATCCTGCCCGGCGGCCGATCCGCCGCCGCCTATCTGCACCAGGCCCGCACCGTGGTGCGCCGGGCGGAGCGGGACATGACCGAACTGGCGCTGCACGAAGCCGTTGGCGCGCCCGCCCTCAAATATATCAATCGCCTGTCTGATCATTTGTTCGTGCTGGGCCGTTGGCTGAATGACAAGGGTGCCGCCGACGTGCTGTGGGTGCCCGGTCTGACGCGGGGCTGAGGCCCCGGGCAATGCGGCAAATCCCCTTGAAATCCGCCGATGTTGCGGTATCTTCCCATTACGTAAAGGGAAGATTGGACTGCCGGTCGAATGATTGATTTCGGTAACGAAGTTTCATAATTCCGTTACAGGACGCATTCTATTGACATGTGCAGCGCAGCAATCCTAAGGTCCGAGCCCGAATTTGCGGGCTGGACGGCAGGCTTTGGTTGCCCAATCTTAGGCCCCGGTCGAAGAATGGCTGAATGCCGGAGTGAATGGGCGGGGACCATCCACCGCCTGGTATCATGCGAGGGGATCGCCAATGAAAGTACTGGTCGCCGTGAAGCGGGTTGTTGATTACAACGTCAAGATCCGCGTGAAGCCCGACAATAGCGGTGTCGAGCTTGCGAATGTGAAGATGTCGATGAACCCGTTTGACGAGATCGCGGTTGAAGAGGCCGTGCGGTTGAAGGAAGCGGGCAAGGCGACGGAGATCGTGGTCGTTTCGATCGGGCCCGCGGGCGCGCAGGAGACGATCCGCACGGCGCTGGCCATGGGCGGCGACCGTGGGGTGCTGGTGCAGACCGACGCCGAGGTGCAGCCGCTGGCCGTTGCCAAGCTGCTGAAGGCCGTGGTGGCCAAGGAAAGCCCGGATCTGGTGATCCTGGGCAAGCAGGCCATCGACGATGACAGCAACCAGACGGGCCAGGCTTTGGCCGCCCTGCTGGGCTGGGGCCAGGGCACGTTTGCGTCCAAGGTGGCGCCGGCCGATGGCAAGGTTGCCGTGACGCGTGAGATCGATGGCGGTCTGGAGACGGTGGAACTGAAGCTGCCGGCCGTGGTCACCACCGACCTGCGCCTGAACGAGCCGCGCTATGCCTCGCTGCCCAACATCATGAAGGCCAAGAAGAAGCCGATCGAGACGGTGGCGCCGGACGCGCTGGGCGTGGACATCACCCCGCGCCTGACCACGCTGAAGGTGACGGAGCCGGCCAAGCGCAAGGGCGGCGTGAAGGTCGCCAGCGTGGAAGAGCTGGTCGCCAAGCTGCGCGACGAAGCCCGCGTCATCTGAGAAGGCCGCACCTCCTCCCGTGCTTTCCCCGCGAAAGCGGGGAACCAGGGGGGATAATCACAACGCTGGTGCCTGTGGCCCCTGAACCCCGCCTACGCGGGGGAGGCAAGTAGAGCCAGGGACAAGGTGGCGCCATGAATTTCGATGAGGATGTCATGAGCATTCTGGTTGTTGCCGAGCCCTCGACGGGCGCGGTGAAGAAGCCGACCCTGACAACGCTGGGGGCTGCCGCCAAGATCGGTGGGCAGACGCATGTGCTGGTCGCCGGTGTAGGTGTGGGCGAGGCGGGTGCCGCCGCTTCCAAGGCCGCCGGCGTGGCCAAGGCGCTGGTCGCCGACAGTGCCGAATATGCCCACCCGCTGGCCGAGAATTTCGCGCCGCTGGTGGTGGCCGCCGTGAAGGCGGGTGGTTACAGCCATGTGCTGTTCACCGCCACCACCTTCGGCAAGAACCTGGCCCCGCGCGTGGCGGCCCTGCTGGATGTGCAGCAGATCAGCGAGATCAGCGGCGTCATTGATGCCGACACGTTCGAACGCCCGATCTATGCCGGCAACGCCATCGCCACGGTGAAGTCGTCGGACGCGATCAAGGTCATCACCGTGCGCGGCACGGCGTTCGAGGCGGCGGCGGAAGCCGGCGGCGCGGGGGCGGTTGAAGCCATCGCCGCCACGGGTGACGCCGGCCTGTCGACCTTCGTGTCGGCCGAACTGACCAAGTCGGAACGTCCGGAACTGACCTCTGCCCGCGTCATCGTCTCGGGCGGTCGCGGCATGCAGTCGGGCGACAATTTCGTGTTGCTGGATGCCCTGGCCGACAAGCTGGGTGCGGCCGTCGGTGCGTCGCGCGCGGCGGTGGATGCCGGTTTCGTGCCCAACGATTACCAGGTCGGCCAGACCGGCAAGATCGTGGCCCCGGAACTGTACATCGCCGTCGGCATCAGCGGCGCCATCCAGCACCTGGCCGGCATGAAGGACAGCAAGGTCATCGTCGCCATCAACAAGGATGAAGAGGCGCCGATGTTCCAGGTGGCCGATTACGGCATCGTCGGCGACCTGTTCAAGCTGGTCCCCGAACTGACCGCCGCGCTGGGGTGATCCATGCGGCCGCACGCGGGCGAAACCGTCCGCGTGCGGCGCCGGCTTCATCATATACGACAAATGTCGCGTAGGGCCCCGGGCCCGGACATGCGACACTGGGCTGATCCCAGGTTTCAACCCGTCATGGGGACTGCGATGATCGAGAAAGTGGGCGTTATCGGCGCCGGTCAGATGGGCAGCGGCATCGCGCAGGTCTGCGCCGTGGCTGGCATTTCCGTGGCGATCTCTGACATCAATGCCGAACAGCTGACCAAGTCGCTGGCGGGCATCGCCAAGAACCTTGACCGCCAGATCGCCAAGGGCAAGCTGACGGCCGCTGACAAGGATGCGGCCATGGCCCGCATCGCCACCTCCACCGACCTGTCCGTGTTCAAGGACAGCGACCTGGTGATCGAGGCGGCGACCGAGTCGGAAGACGTCAAGCGCCTGATCCTGAAGGCGCTGGTGCCCAACCTGTCGCCCACGGCGATCATTGCCACCAACACCAGTTCGATCAGCATCACCCGGCTGGCCGCCTCCACCGACCGGCCCGAAAAATTCATCGGCATGCATTTCATGAATCCGGTGCCGGTGATGCAGCTGGTGGAGATCATCCGCGGCATCGCCACCGATGATGAAACCTTCCAGCTGATCAAGGCGCTGACGGTCAAGCTGGGCAAGACGGCGGCCATCGCCGAGGATTTCCCGGCCTTCATCGTCAACCGCATCCTGCTGCCGATGATCAACGAAGCCGTCTATACCCTGTATGAGGGTGTGGGCGGGGTCGAGGCCATCGACACGGCCATGAAGCTGGGCGCCAATCACCCGATGGGCCCGCTGGAACTGGCGGATTTCATCGGTCTGGATACGTGTCTGTCCATCATGCAGGTGCTGTATGAAGGCCTGGCCGACAGCAAGTACCGTCCCTGCCCGCTGATGGTGAAATATGTCGAGGCAGGCTGGCTGGGCCGCAAGGTCGGCCGCGGCTTCTATGACTATTCCGGCCCGACCCCGCGCCCGACGCGCTGAATCCGCCGGCCATCCTGATACGAAAGCCCTGCCCGGGTCCCCCTGGCGGGGCTTTTTGTTGTCCCCCTGGCACATGCCGGACAGCCGCCCGCACACCTATCCCAATCGTGCCGGCGAATGATACCCTGCGGCCGGGATGTCCAGCTGGTGCGGAGATCATGGTCAGTTCTGTCTTGTGGCGTTCCTGCCTGCGTGTCGGGTTTCTGGTTGGACTGCTGGTTTTCTCCACCCTGTCCCCTGTTGCCGCCAAGGATTTCGCCACGGCCCTGCAACAGCGCCTGAATATCGGGGTGGACACCCCGGAAACCGACCGGGACAGCCAGGACCTGCTGACCTTGGGCCGGTTCTATGAGAAGCGCAAATTTGCACCGGCCTGGCTGGAACAGGGCAAGCCGGCGGCGCGGGCCGGATTGCTGCTGGCCGCCCTGCAGAAGGCAGGGCAGGAAGGGCTGAACCCCGCCGATTATGGCGTGACCCGCATCACCAATCTGATGGAACGCGGTGACAGCCCCGATGCCCTGGCGGAATTGGAGGTGCTGCTGTCGCACGGCGCCCTGGATTACGGGCGGGATCTGGCCACAGGCCGGCTGGCCCCCATGGCGATCGACAGCGAGCTTTACGTGGAAAAGCGCGAGATCGACGTCCTGACCCTGCTGAGCCGGCTGGCGGCTGTGCCCGATCCGGGGGCGGAGCTGGCGGCATTGCCGCCGCACCGGTCGGAATATCAGCGCCTGAAGGCGGCCTTGCAGCAATATCGTGAACTGGCGGCGGCGGGTGGGTGGAAGTCTGTCCCGGTCACCGACATTTCCCTGAAGCCCGGTGGCAATGACGAACGGCTGCCGGCGTTGCGCGCCCGTCTGCGGGTGACGGGGGAGTTGCCGGCTGATGCGCCCGTGCCCGCCGATCCCACCTTGTTCGACGAGGCGACGATTGAGGCGCTGAAGAAATTCCAGGGCCGCCATGGGCTGGAGCCGGACGGGGTGCTGGGTCGGCAGACGCTGCTGGCGCTGAATATCACGGCCGAGCAGCGCGTGGCCCAGGTGGCGCTGAATATGGAGCGCTGGCGCTGGATGCCCATCGATATGGGCCGGTCCTATATTCTGGTCAATCTGGCTGCCTTCCAGCTGTCGATCTTCGACCAGGGGCAGGTCGTGCATGAGGCGCGGGTGGTGGTGGGCACCAGCAACACCCGCACCCCCGTTTTTTCCCGCAGGATGACCTATCTGGAGGTCAATCCCTACTGGCATGTGCCGTCCAAGATCGTGCGGGACGAGATATTCCCCAAGGCCAAGCGTGACCCTGCCTATCTGGCCAAGCAGGGATACGAGCTATTGTCCGATTGGACGGAACAGGCCGTGCCCGTCGACCCCCGGACCTTGGACTGGGCCCACATGACCAGCCTGCGCTATCGCGTGCGCCAGGTGCCCGGCGACAAGAACAGCCTGGGCCGGATCAAGATGATGTTCCCCAATGAATTCGACGTCTATCTGCACGATACACCGTCGAAGAACCTGTTCAACCGCGCCAACCGCACCTTCAGCCATGGCTGTATCCGCGTGGAGCATCCGTTCGACGTGGCGGAGACGATCCTGCGCCTGACAGGCACCAAGGATTGGGACCGCGCCCGCCTGGACGAGGCGCTGGCCACCAATCAGCGCACCATCGTCCGGTTGAAACAGCCCATCCCCATCCATATTTCCTATGTCACGGCTTTCGTCGCCGATGACGGGACCGTCAATTTCCGGTCCGACATCTATGGTCGCGACCGCAAGCTGGCGACGGCAATGCGGGCGTCTCGGGTGAAATGGGACGCGGTGGAGGCGGAGGCGCGCCTGGCCCCTGGTGGAGCGGCGGCGGGCAAGGCCGACAAGGGTGACAAGGTCCCGCAATGATGAAGCCCTTGTAAACGGGTTGATATTAAACGCCGCAGGGGCGGATTTCCGCTTGCACCGGCCGGGTCGATCTGCCATCACTGCAATTGTGTCCTGCTTGTGACGCAGGTGCATTTGACGAAATCAGGAAAGAGAGTGTCCCCGGCGCAACGGACGCGGGGGGTGCGGACGGCGAGAGGGGAGTTTGGGGCATGGTGGCACGGCCGAACATGATCGACCTGACCATTCAGAACACGCCCCCGGACTCCCAGCCCCTTTCCCCATTGAACCTGAACCTTGAACAGCCGACCGGCCGCCGCGGCTTCCTGCGGGGCCTGGGCGGGTTGTTCCTGGGCGCCGGCGCTGCTGTCGCCGCCCCCGCCATCCTGACCAATCCCGCCGATGCCGCGCCGGTCAGCATGCCGCGCCGCCAGCTTTCCTTTGTGTCGCTGCACACGAACGAGCGCCTGAAGGTCACCTATTTCAACAACGGTTCCTATGACCGCTCGGCCCTGCGCGACGTCAACCATATGCTGCGCGACTGGCGTACGGGTGAAGTCGGGGCGATGGATCCCAAGCTGCTGGACCTGCTTTTCCAGTTGCATCAGCGCCTGCGCACGGAAGAGCCGTTCCATGTGATTTCCGGCTATCGCTGCCCGCAGACCAACGCCATGCTGGCGTCACGGTCCGAAGGGGTGGCGACCAAGAGCCTGCACATGGAAGGCAAGGCCATCGACATCACCATGCCGGGCCGTCAGCTGACCCGCATCCGTCAGGAAGCCGCCAATCTGAAGCTGGGTGGTGTCGGCATCTACAGCAAGACGGGCTTCGTGCATGTCGATACCGGTCGCGTCCGCTACTGGGGCGCTTAGTCAAATACGTGTCTGGGCTCCACGGGGCCCGGTTTTCGGCTGATAAGATTCTGAATTCCGGTAAGGCCCTGACGGCATCGCTGTCAGGGCCTTTTTGTTTCCAATATCTGCGAAGTATCGATTGGAATTCAAAGCGAAGCGACAGGGCGTCGGGCCCGAATCCCTCCTTTATGATTAATAATCAGTAAATACATAAAACTTTACGGAAATATCATTTCCGAGATATCGGATTTTCCGATATTCGTCCAATTGGAAACGTGTTACGCCTTTAGTCCAGGTGACAAGCAGGCGACCTATGCACCCAAAGAGTGCAGGGAGCGTGACCCCATACCCAAATGGCAGGAGAGAGCAGATGTCCCTCGCGAACTGGCGTATCATTCACAAGCTGTTTCTGCTCATCGGCGTGTTGAGCCTGGTGACCATCATTGTGGCGATCACAGGGGTCGCGGGCATATCCGAGCTTGGTGATGCCACCGACCGTGTGCAGCAAACCGGCGGTGAGGCACTGCTGGGATCGCGGATCAATCAGAATGTGGTCGCCTTGAACCGGGCCGAATATCAGATGGCCGTCGATCCGCAGCAGGCGGAAGGCGTACTGAAGATCATCACGGAGCAGCGCGACCAGTTGATTGAGCGCCTGGCGACCCTGCGGTTGACGGCAAACAAGGACCAGCTGCGGCTGCTGGACGGGCTTGAACGCGAACTGAAAGCCTATTTGCCGGAGCTGGAAGGCACGATTGCCACGGTCCGCCGCAACGCCACGCGGGTCACCTTGAGCGAGGCCCAGAAGGAGATCCGGGATTCGGTAACCGAGTCCCGCGAGGTGGCGAACCGTCTGCAACAGGCGGCACGGGAATATTTCAACTACTCCAACGACCGATCCGGAGAAATTGCCAAGGAAGCAGCAGATCTGGCGCACACTACCCGCGTCACCATGCTGACCGTGGCCATTGCCGGTGTGCTGGGCGGCATTGTCATCGGCTGGCTGGTTGCCACCTTGACCATCACGCGGCCCATCGGCCAGTCGGTGGAAAGCCTGAACAAACTGGCCGCGGGCGACCTGACCACGCAAATCCACGGTGTCGGCCGCAAGGACGAGGTGGGCCTGGTCGCCGCCGGGCTGCAGATCTTCAAGGACAACCTGACTCGGGCTCGCCAGATGGAACAGGAAGCCAAGGAGGCGGAACTGCGCGCGGCCGAGGAGCGTCGCGCCGCCATGCTGAAACTGGCCGATGAGTTCGAGAGCAGCGTCAAGGGTGTGGTCGAGTCGGTCACCTCCTCCGCCGTCGAACTGCAATCCAGTGCGCAGAGCATGACGGCCATCGCCACCCAGACAAACCAGCAGGCGGGGGCCGTGGCCGCTGCCACGGAGCAGGCTGCCGCCAACGTGCAGACAGTGGCGTCGGCGACCGAGGAGCTGGGCAGCTCCATCCAGGAAATCGCCCGCCAGGTGTCGGAATCCTCCCAGATTTCCAAGGAGGCGGAACGCGAGGCGAACCAGACCAACCAGACCGTCGCTTCCCTGGCCGAAACGGCGCAGCGCATCGGCACCGTCGTCAAGCTGATCTCCGACATTGCCAGCCAGACCAACCTGCTGGCCCTGAACGCGACGATCGAGGCGGCCCGTGCCGGGGAAGCCGGCAAGGGCTTCGCCGTCGTGGCCTCAGAAGTGAAAAGCCTGGCCACGCAGACGGCGAAGGCAACAGAGGAGATCGGGGCCCAGATCGCCGCCGTGCAGAGCCAGACGACGGCGGCCGTCACCGCCATCGGCGCCATCAGCGGCACAGTCACACGCCTGTCGGAAATCGCCGGCTCCATCGCCTCGGCTGTGGAGGAGCAATCCGCCGCCACGCGGGAGATTGGCCGCAATGTTCAGCAGGCGGCTGAAGGCACCGCGGAAGTGTCCAGCAACATCACGGGCGTCTCCAGCGCTGCGGGTGAGGCCGGGAGTGCCGCGTCACAGGTGCTGGCCGCCGCCGGCACCCTGTCGCAGGAAGCCAATCATCTTCAGCGTGAGGTGGATCGGTTCATCACCCGTGTGCGTCAGGGGTGATTTGATGCGCCCGTTCCCGGTGGCCGGTGCGGATCGATCGCACCGGCCCCTTTGCCGGTCTGCCACCGCCGATTGGAAATCTGTTAGGCTGCGTCATTGTCGTCCTTTGCGGAGAAGGTGCGGGCATGGCGGGTTGGTTGCGGTCGGTGGCGGCTTTCAATGTCGCCTTCGCCTGCTGGACCGGTACGGTCGCGGCGGCGCCGGATGTCACAGACAGATTTCACCACGCGCTGGAACAGGCGGCAGCGGCCCTGCCCAGCAGCCCCGGCATCGCCGTCCGGGTCTATGCCCCGCGCCATGGGATTGACTGGCGGTCCGCCGTTGGCATGGCCGACCCCAAATCCGGCACGCCCCTGTCCCCCGATCAGCCCTTCCGGGTGGCCAGTGTCACCAAGATCTTCGTCGGTGCCGCCATCCTGCGGTTGGCGGAGGACGGGCGGGTGGCGCTGTCGCAGCCCATCGATCGGCTGGTATCGCCGGAGACGCGGCACCTGCTTCAGTCGGGTGGCTATGATCCGCACCATATCACGGTGCGGCAGCTGATGGACCATACCAGCGGCATCCGCGACTTTTACGACGATCCCAATTACGAGCAATCCATGCTGGCCCATCCCCAGCGTCGCTGGACCCGGCACGAACAGATCGCCATCGCGATGAAGGCCGGCTCTGCCTATGGCAAGCCGGGCGAGCGGTTCCATTACGCCGACACCGGCTATTCCATTTTGGGGGAGATCCTGGAACGGACGACCGGCCAACCCATGGCGGCGGCGCTGCGCAGCCTGTTGCCCTTCGACAGGCTGGGTTTGACGTCCACATGGCTGGAAAGCCTGGAGCCGCCGCCACCTGGTGCGAAGCCGCGCAGCCATCAGTTCGTGGGCGACATCGACATGACCGCGGCCGACCCGTCCTATGATCTCTACGGCGCGGGCGGCCTTGTCTCCACTGTGGATGATCTGTCCCGCTTCTTTCGCGCGATCTTCCGGGGGCAGGTGTTCCGCGATCCGGCCACCCTGGCTTCAGGCCTGGTCATGCAGGTGGCCGAAACGGGCGAGGGCTATGGCGGGCGCCTTCGACCGGCCCTGTTCGCTCCGGAAAAGGTGGGGCCGCATGCCTGCTTGGGGCAGGGGGGCTATTTTGGGACGATGGTCGTGCATTGTCCGGCCCTTGACCTGACGATCGTCTTCAACGCCAATACCGCCGACACGGACAGCTTCGGCGTTGCCGAGGGTTTCATGGCCGCCGTGGGTGACGCGCTGGGTACCGAACCGGTGGCCGACGCCGCCTTGGCCATGCGACCGCAATGATGGGCGCTGCCCTAAGCAGGCTCCGCCAGATCGGGCCACACATGGCCCGGCCTGGAGGAGCCTGCTGACTCTATGGTTCAGCAGATTTTCCGAGCCCGCCATCTGTGGGCGGAGTCCGAAAAATCTGCTTAGAATGGGGTTGCTGATGGGAACGGATCCTGTGGGGACCCGGTTGCTGCTGGCCGGCGGGATGCTGGTGCTGGCCCTCTGCCTGCCGTCCGTCGCGGCGGCGGCCCAGAAGGCCCATGCTGCGGCAGCGGCCATGGCCGCTCCCGCCGCTCCACCGGTGCCGCAGAGTCTGCGCACACCCGGGCGCGGGCCGGCCGATCCCATCGGTTCCTATGCCAATGGCTGTGTGCGCGGCGCCGTGGAGCTGCCGGCGCAGGGGGATGGGTATCAGGTGATGAACCTGTCCCGCCGCCGCAATTACGGCCATCCCGCGCTGCTGTCCTACCTGCACGATCTGGCGCAGCGCACGACGGGACAGGGGCTGGGCCGGCTGGCCATCGGCGACCTGGGGATGGTGCGGGGCGGGCGCATGCCGACGGGCCATGCCAGTCATCAGATGGGCCTGGATGCCGATGTCTGGTTCGTGCTGGACCTGCCACCGCTTTCCCCCGCAGAGCGGGAGCGGGAAGATTTCGCCAGCATGGTGGACGCCAAGGCCCAGCGCGTGGACGCAACCCGGTTCGGCCCGGCCCAGGTGCGGTTGCTGCAGCTGGCGGCCGATGATGCCCGCGTGGCCCGCATTTTCGTGAACCCGGCCATCAAGCTGGCCTTGTGCGAACAGGTGACGGGCGACCGCGACTGGCTGCGCAAGGTCCGCCCCTGGTTCGGTCACGCCGCGCATTTCCATGTGCGCCTGGCTTGCCCGGCCGGTGCCGCCCATTGCGAGGCGCAGGAAGAGCCGCCGCCCGGCGATGGCTGTGGTGCCGAGCTGATGAGCTGGTTTGCCCCACCCCCGCCCGTCACCACCCCGCCCGGCCCGCCCAAGCCGCCGCCCCCGCCGCCGGACGCCTGTCTGGCGCTTTATGCGGAGCCGTGAAACACAAAGCCCCCGCCGGATATTCTCGGCGGGGGCTTTGTTTTCGTGGATTATCGGCGGTGATCCGATCACACGTCCAGGTTCGCCACCTTCAGGGCGTTTTCCTGGATGAAGGCGCGGCGGGGTTCGACCACGTCGCCCATCAGGGTGCTGAACACGTCCTCTGCATCCTCGGTATGGTTGACCTTGACCTGCAGCAGCGACCGGTTGGTGGGGTCCAGCGTGGTTTCCCACAGCTGGTCGGGGTTCATTTCGCCCAGACCCTTGTAGCGCTGGATGGTCAGGCCGTGGCGGCCCTGGTCGATGACCCCTTCGAACAGGGATGCGGGGCCCGTGACCGTGCGCAGATCCTTGACGCGGTGGCGCAGGGTGGCGGTGGCCGTATAGGTGGCGGCCAGATGGTCCTGCATCGCGTCCAGACGCCGGGCCTCCACGCTTTTCAGCAGGTCGGCATCCAGCACATGGCGATGGGTGACGCCGCGGCGGGTGCGGGCCAGGATCAGACCATCCTGATCGGCCGTGCCCGTCCAGCCACCGATGGCGGCGGCCGTGGCGTCGGCGGCCATGGCATCGCCGGCCGCGATGGCGCGGTCATGGGCCAGGGTGTTCAGACGCTCGGCCACCGTCGCGGCCAGATTGGCGGCGCGGGCCGGGTCGTCCAGCAGTTTGGCTGACAGGGCGCCAATGATGGCGGCCTGCTCAACGACGTCGCGGTTGCCGGCCTTGCGGGCCAGGGCCTGCAGGGCGGATCGGGCGGCGCGGGCCTGTTCGACCAGACCACGCAGATCATCGCCACCCCGGGCGCTGCCATCGGCCCCGATCAGGAACACGTCGTCCGTGCCCTGATTGATCAGGTAATCCTCCAGCGCGCGATCATCCTTCAGGTACCGTTCCTTGGCCGTGCCGCGCTTCACGCGGTACAGCGGCGGCTGCGCGATATAGAGATAGCCCTTCTCGATAATGTCGGGCATCTGCCGGTAGAAGAAAGTCAGCAGCAGGGTCCGGATATGGGCGCCGTCGACATCGGCGTCCGTCATGATGATGATCTTGTGGTACCGGGCCTTTTCGATATTGAACTCGTCCCGGCCAATGCCGGTGCCCAGTGCTGCGATCAGGGTGCCGATCTCGGCCGAGGACAGCATCTTGTCGAAACGCGCCCGCTCCACATTCAGGATCTTGCCGCGCAGGGGCAGGATGGCCTGGTTCTGGCGCGACCGGCCCTGCTTGGCCGAACCGCCGGCGCTGTCACCTTCCACGATGAACAGTTCGGACAAGGCCGGGTCGCGCTCCTGACAGTCGGCCAGCTTGCCGGGCAGGCTGGCCATGTCCAGGGCACCCTTGCGGCGGGTCAGCTCGCGGGCCTTGCGGGCGGCTTCACGCGCGGCGGCGGCTTCCACCACCTTGCCCACGATCTTGCGGGCGTCGGCGGGATGCTCCTCAAACCAGGTGGAGAGCGCGTCGGCGCAGATCGCCTCCACCACCGGCCGCACCTCGGACGAGACCAGCTTGTCCTTGGTCTGGCTGGAGAATTTCGGGTCCGGCACCTTGACGGAGATGATGCAGGTCAGGCCCTCGCGCATGTCGTCGCCCGACAGCGCCACCTTCTCCTTCTTCAGGATGCCGCTTTCTTCCGCATATTTGTTGACGGTGCGGGTCAGGGCGGCGCGGAAGCCGGCCAGATGGGTGCCGCCATCACGCTGCGGGATGTTGTTGGTGAAGCACAGCGTCGTCTCGTGATAGCTGTCGTTCCACTGCAACGACACTTCCACGCCGATGGGCACGCCGGCCTCCGACGCGCGCTCGGCCTTGGCATAGATGCCGGGCTTGTGCAGGGGGGTCTTGGACCGGTCCAGATAGGCGACAAACGCCTCCAGCCCACCCTCGTAATACAGCTCGACTGTCTTCGGCTCCACCCCGCGTGCATCGGTGAAGATGATCAGTACGCCGGAATTGAGGAAGGCCAGTTCGCGCAGGCGATGTTCCAGGGTCTGGAAATCGAAATCAGTCTTGGTGAAGGTGGCCTTGGACGGCAGGAAGGTCACTTCCGTTCCGGTCAGGGACTGACCGGCGCGCCGGCCTTCCGTCACGACGGGGGCGGAGCCGACATCGGCCAGCGGCGCCACGGCATCGCCATGGGCGAAACGCATTTCCCAGACGCGGCCCAGGCGCCAGATGCGCAGGTCCAGCACCTCCGACAGGGCGTTCACGACGGACACGCCCACGCCGTGCAGGCCGCCGGACACCTTGTAGCTGTTCTGGTCAAATTTGCCGCCGGCATGCAACTGGGTCATGATGACCTCTGCCGCCGACACGCCCTCTTCCTTGTGGATGTCCACGGGGATACCGCGGCCATTGTCGCGCACGGTCACCGACCCGTCGGCATTCAAGCGCACATCCACCCGGTCGGCGTGCCCGGCCAGCGCCTCGTCGATGGCGTTGTCCACCACCTCATAAACCATATGGTGCAGGCCCGACCCGTCATCGGTGTCGCCGATATACATGCCGGGACGTTTACGGACGGCATCCAGGCCCTTCAGTACCTTGATACTGCTGGCGCCATAGGCTTCGGCAGCGGCTTCGGGGTCAATGGCGGGGGTGGCGTTGGGGATATCGGACATGAACTCGGATCTGTGATAAAGAGCGGCTAACGCACGGAAAACTGCCGCGACTATACTTCATCCCTGGCCGGAAAGGGCGCGAAAAATTCCCTTGCCCTGGCAGGCTGCCGGATGATTCGGTATGCCCCCAATGATCAGAATGGGCGGCATGAAATGGCCCTGGCACTGGCTTCTCGGGGATGATGGCATGACCAATGGTTTGCGTACCCTGTTGCATCCCCATGACCCGGCCCTGTTGCTTTCCGCCATCCGGGAGAACCGGCGCCTGCATCTGCCGGGGGGGAGCGCCCCCTATTTCCAGCAATTGCTGTCCTGGGACATGCTGCCGGCGCTGATCACGGAGGAACGCATCACGGCGGCCACCACTCGGGTCGTCCGTCAGGGACGTGACATCCCGGTGGAAATGTATATGCAGCGTCATCCGACGCTGAAGCGCAGGGTGGTTGACACGCGCGCGCTGCAATCGCTCTGCGATCAGGGCGTCAGCCTTGTCTTCAATAACATTCATCGGCACTTCACCCGCATAGCGGCGCTGAATGTCATGCTGGAGCGGCATCTGGGTGCCAACGTCCAGACCAACTGCTATGCAAGCTTTGCTAGGCAGGCTGCCTTCAAGACGCATTGGGACAATCATGATGTGCTGATCCTTCAGGTCTATGGCGCCAAGCGTTGGTTCTGTTACGGGCAATTGCATCGCTACCCGTTGGCGGAAACACATGATCTGGAACATGTCCCGCCGGGCGACCCGGAATGGCAGACCGTAATGGAACCCGGCGACATGCTGTATCTGCCCCGTGGGGATGCCCACAGGGCTGAACTGCTGCACGATGGGGGGCGTTCGCTGCACCTGACGATCGGGATCAAGCCGGCGGCGGGGATCGATGCGGTCATCTGGGCCCTTCGGCAGGCTTTGTCCCAGGAAGAAGAACTGCGCCGCGACGTCTCTCCGCTTTCCGACCTGGACGAACTTGGCCAGCAGGAAGCGGCATTGCGCGCGGTCCTGCTGCGCCTGGCCGACCGGCTTGATCTGTCCACTTTTCTGGCAGGTGGCCACTGGCTGCAAGGTTCGCGTCTGGCCCCGATCAATCTGGGTCTGGATGACCTGTCCGCGCCCGAGACGGTGCTGATGCCTGTGCAGCGCCGGGGGGGGACAGCCGGCGGGACAGCGAAGATGACGGCGGATGAAACCGCAGTGCTGTCCCTGCTTCTGGCAGAAGATATGCTCAGTGTCGGCGCCTTGCAGGGGCGACTGGCCGAATGGGCCCCTGACCGGGTCGGTGCCGCCGTTCGGGGCTTGGCGGGGAAGTCCCTGATCTATGTGTTTGCACCGTAAGGGTGGATACCAGCGCCGGCGGGCGTTTCTAATCCCAAGCGCGACGCATGGACATCATCGGGGGGCGTGACGGTCAGACGGCCGTTGGCCACGGTGAAATGCTGCGCTCCGGTGCCAAGCCCCCTGAAGGTTGTGGCATCGGTGCCGGTCAGCCAGGCCTGGCTGCCAGTGGCAAGGATTTCGTCGAACAGGGCCTGACGCCGGCCTTCATCCAGATGGGCGGCCACCTCGTCCAGCAGCAGCAGCGGGGCCGTGCCGGTCTCCGCCCGCATCAGGCGGGCATTGGCCAGCACGATGGCGATCAGCAGGGCCTTCTGTTCGCCGGTACTGCCCAGTTCGGCGGGCATGTCCTTGGCCCGGTAGGTGACGGACAGGTCTGACCGGTGCGGACCGATGGTGGCGCCACCGGCGGCGGCATCGGCCCGCCGCCCTTCGGCCAGGGCCTTGCGGAAGGCGTCCTCCGCCTCCAGTGCCGGGCGGCCGGCCAGCATTGCATCCACAGCACCGGTGATGGTGATGCCGGGGGCGGGGAAGGGGCCGACACCCTGGGCGGCGGCGGATTCCAGCCGGCGGGCCATGTCGGCGCGGGCGGCGGCCACGGCGATACCGGTTTCCGCCATCTGCCCTTCCAGTGCTGACAGCCAGGCGGGATCGACCGGCCCTTCACGCAGGATGCGGGCGCGTTCCCGCAGCGCGTTTTCATATTTGGTCAGGCGGCCGGCATGACCGGGATCGAACCCGAAGACCAGCCGGTCCAGGAACCGCCGTCGCCCCGCCGATCCTTCCAGGAACAGCCGGTCCATCTGCGGCGTCAGCCAGACGACAGAGATATGGTCAGCCAGGGCGATCTGGCCCTTGGCCGGTCGGCCGTCAATATGGACCAGGCGGCGCTCGCTTTCCCCGCCGGCCGGGTCGCGGCCTGTACCGATCTCCACCGGCCCGGCCGGGGTGATGACGCTCGCGGCGATGGCCCAGCCGGGGCCGCCCGTCCAGTCCGCGGCCGAACTGTCGCCGATGCGTTCCACCTCCGACAGCTTGGCCCGGCGCATGCCGCGGCCCGGCGCCAGAAAGCTGACGGCTTCCAGGATGTTGGTCTTGCCGGCACCGTTATCCCCCGTCAACACAACGGGCCGCGCATCGCACTCCAGGCGCGCGCTGGCATAGGACCGGAACCGGGTCACCGTCAGGCGGGTGACGGCCAGGGTTGGGACGGGGTGCATCAGGATGACACGCCGCGAATGCAGATGATGGGGGGCAAATCAGTGCCTTCCAGCCTCAGCCAGGCTTTGTCTGTCGTCATTGCCGGTGTGTTCCGGTGAAGTGCCAGGGCAAGGCAGGACCGGTCACCTAACGACAAGCCTGCGCTGCGCGTCAGCTTTCGCAGACCGGCAGAGCGAGCAGCCTGCTCGGCATCGAAATCGACAATCTCGATGCCCAATCCCCGAATTGTGTTTTGCGCATTCTCCAGCGTGATTCCCCATTCCGTCATCTTGGTCAGCGCTTCTGCGAAGTTCACTGACGACATGCAGGCGGCCGGCAGAGCCGCTTCAACCTGTTCTGCCCCCGGCTCCCGCAACAGCAGAGCCAGCAAAGCCGAACAATCCAGAACGGGGTCATTCATGATCAGCGGCAGCCCGACGCTCTGCGATCAACTCGTCTGCAAGGCTGACCCCTTCAGGAACGAACTGACGGACGTAGTCCTGCGCCCGCCTTATCGCTACCGAAATGGGTTCAAGAACGACAGTGCCATCGACAAGGCGGGCCACGACGCGGCCTCCGTCCGGTATGCCCAAGGCCGCACGCATGCTGGACGGGATCACCACGCGCCCGTTGGGGGCGATCGTGAGGTTGGCATGAGAAGTCGATGGCATGATGCACCTGTGCGTGTCACATTTTCAGAATGTGACATTGCGATGCTTAATGTCAATTATTGCCCGGCAGGCAACCCCGCGTCATTCGCTCCGGTCATCGTGTCGTGCGATGCGCAGCGTGGCGCCATCAGGCCGGGCGATTTCGACGATGGTTTCCAGCCGTGTCAGGCGGCGGTCATGGTCGGCGATGGCCTTTACGGCTTCCCGTCGCAATTCGCCCACCGTGGCATCCAGCCTCTGCACCTTTTCTTCAATCAGGACGATGGCTTTCAGGCCGCTCAGAATCTTGTCGCCAAAGCTCATTCGGGTTGCCCCTTGCGCAGGCCGGCCAAGGCCGCCTCTGCCTCGGCGAGGGAGCGGTCCAGGTGACCCAGGATGCGAGGGGCCGCATCGCTCAGCGCAGACAGCAACGCCTCGATCTCCTCCCGATTGTCGATCAGGTCATCGTCGGCGACGCGGCGGCGCACGAATTCAGAGGTCGTGATGCCCAGGCGTCGGGCCTGCGCATCCAACCTTGTCTTTTCTGCCGGGGTCATCTGCACCACCAGCCGTGCCGTCGCCGCCATCATCATCTCCTATGTCCATGGCATGGACATAGGATGCGCCTCTGGCGAAAGCATGGCAAGCGGGCGGAAAAGAGAAACGCCCCGGCCGGGGGTCCGGTCGGGGCGTTCGTGGCAGCGGGTCAGTGGACCGGGTTATCACACGCGCATCGGCATCAGCACATACAGGGCCGATGCGTCTTCGGCATCGCGGACGATGGTGGGCGAGCCGCCATCAGCCATCTGGAAGCGGGCCTTGCCGCTTTCGATCTGACCGGTGATGTCCAGCAGGTAACGGCTGTTGAAGCCGATTTCCAGGGGCGTGTTGGTGTAATCCACTTCCAGCTCTTCCGTGGCTGACCCGGCCTCGGCGGAGGTGGCGGAGAGCGTCAGTACCTGCTGGCCCAGCGACAGCTTCACGGCCCGCGACTTCTCCGTGGAGATGGTGGCCACACGGTCGACGGCGGCGGCAAAGGCCTTGGAATTGACCTCCAGCACCTTGTCATTGCCGGCCGGGATCACGCGCTCATAATCCGGGAAGGTGCCGTCGATCAGCTTGCTGGTCAGCACGATGCTGTCAAAGGCGAAGCGGACCTTGGTCTCTGACAGCTGCACCTCGATCCCGCCCGCAACCTCGTCCAGCAGCTTGCGCACTTCCAGGACGGTCTTGCGCGGCACGATCACGCCGGGGATGGCGGTTGCACCTTCGGGCAGGGGCACTTCCACCCGGGCCAGACGATGGCCGTCCGTGGCCACGGCGCGCAGGGCCGGGGCTTCGTTGCCCTTTGGCTTGGTGGCGTGGACATAGATGCCGTTCAGGTAATAACGGGTCTCTTCCGTGCTGATGGCGAATTTCGTGCGGTCGATCAGGGCCTTCAGCTCGCTGGCGGTCAGCGTGAAGCTGTGGGCCAGATCGCCCTGGGCCATCTGCGGGAAATCATCCACCGGCAGGGTGCCCAGACGGAAGTTGGAACGACCCGACCGCAGGGTCAGCACGTCACCCGTGGCGTCCAGTTCCACCTGGCTGCCATCGGGCAGCTTGCGGGCGATGTCATACAGCGTGTGGGCCGGGGCCGTGGCCGACCCGGCGCGGGCGATTTCCACCGGCACGCTTTCGACGATTTCCAGATCCATGTCGGTCGCGGTCAGCGAAAGTTCGCCATTTTCCGCGCGCAGCAGAACATTGGACAGGACCGGGATGGTGTTACGCCGTTCGACAACGCTCTGCACATGCCCGAGGGAGCGAAGCAGGGCGGCACGTTCGATGATGATCTTCATCCTGGGTCCGGTTGGCTATGGTTCCCGGCCGGCAACAGGCCGCCGAAAACCTGGGCGTTGCTGTCAATCCCCCTTCCGGCTACCCGAAAGGGGGCCGTACCATAACATAAGACATCGGACATAACAGGGGTTTACTGCACGTCCCCCCCCACTGTCTGATGGACAGGTCGGGTCAGGCAGTGGCCGGCCGGCGGGGATAGGGCAGCCGCGGCGGCAGCCGGTGATGGATGGCGGCATAGACCACCATGGCGGCCGCCCCGCCGATGGCGATGCCCAGCAGTTCCGGTGCCGGCACGGCTGATCCGGCCATCACGACGGGCAAGGCGCCTGCCGGGGGATGGGTCAGGCGGGCCACCGACATGGCTGTGATGGCCAGACCGACGCTCACACCCACCACCCACCATTCGGCCGGCAGCAGCAGATGGGTGGCATAGGAGATGATGGCCGCCAGCAGGTATCCACCCACGACATTGACCGGCTGTGCCAGCGGACTGCCGGCCTGCGCGAACAGCAGCACCGCCGTGGCCCCGAACGGGGCCAGCAGCAGCGGCAGATGCGTCACCCCGGACAGCCAGCCGGCCGCCGCGATGGCAATGGCGGCCCCCAATCCGGCCTTCACATGCATGGACAGATGCGGATGGCGCTGTTCGTGACGGACCAGAAGGTGACGCGGCATGGTAATCCTGTGCGGTCAGTGCTGGTTTTTAACTGTGCATGTTGTGCCGCTTTTTTGATCGTAAATTGCCTGATTTGCAATCATGCTTCCGGAGGACACTCATTTGCCGATCCTGCATGACACGCCCGCATTCCTGTGCGTACCCGGAAAACATCCGATATCGGTATTGTCGGGGCGGTGTGGCAAGGATCGGGAACGGTGATGCGACGATTGCTGATTTGCGGATTGCTGGTCCTGGGGACGCTGCTGGGCCTGGCCGGCACCGATCTTGTCCTGCCCATGTTGCCGACCCTGGCGGCCTGGCCTGATGGCGGACCGTCACGGGCGCAACTGGTGGTCGCCGCCTATGTCGGTGGGGCGGTCGCCGGCCTGCTGCTGTTCGGGGCGTTGTCCGCCCGGATCGACCGGCGCTGGCTGCTGCTGGGGGCTGTGGCTGCCTTCGGCCTGCTTAATCTGGCCGCCGCCGGCGCCCGGGATCTGGATCTGCTGATCCTGCTGCGCCTTTTGCAGGGGATTGCCGGCAGTGCCCCGGCCGTTTTCGCCCCCGGCATCATCCGTCGCCTGTTTGATGAGATCGGGGCTATGCGCGCCCTGGCGGCGCTGGGCAGCATCGAAGCGCTGGCCCCTGGGGTGGCGCCCCTGGCCGGTGCGGCGCTGATTGCCTGGGGCGGCTGGCAAGCCCCATTCCTTACCCTGGCTCTGCTGGCGCTGCTGGTGGTGGCGACGTTGGCAGGGGGACTGCGGCTGCTGCCGGGCGGGCTGTGCCCGGAAAGGACGGGCGGATCTTACCGGCGGCTTCTGTCCGATCCCGTGTTCCTGCGCTATGCCGTTTCACAGGCCTGTGTGTTGGGCGGCCTGCTGATCTTCGTGTTCGGGGCGCCGCTGACCATCACCCTGACCATGGGTGGCGAGATGACGGATTTCATCCGCCTGCAGGCCATCGGCGTCACCCTGTTTGCGGTAACCGCCAATGTCACGGGATCGCTGGTCAGGCGCTTCGGGGTGGAAAGCATGATCCTGACCGGCACCTGGCTGGCCTTCCTGGCCGGCGTGGCCATGCTGATCCATGGGCTGGTGGGCGGGGGGCCGGTCTGGGCGCTGTCGCTGCTGTTCGCGCCGATGAATATCGGCCTGGGCCTGCGCGGGCCGCCGGGATTTCTGCGTGCCGTCATGGCGGGACGGGGGGATGATGACCGGGCCTCCGCCCTGGTCATCCTGTTCATTCTGGGCACGGCGGCCGGGGGCACGGCGCTGCTGGCCCCCGTCATCACGCTGGGTCTTCCGGCGCTGGCAACGGGTGTGGTTCTGGTGCAGGGCCTGGGCCTGCTGGCCCTGCTGCTGCCCCGGTTGCCCGACTGATCTTGTGCCGGGGCACCGATTGCCGCACCCTGATCGGGCCGCTGGGTGGGAAAGGACACGCATGGTCTGGGGTATCGGTCTGGGGCGAAGGCTGGCGCAATGGCGTCAGGCGGGGCTGATCGACGCGCAGACGGCCGAACGGATCGCCGCGTTCGAGGCGGCGAACGGTCGTCCGCGTCTGGCGCTGGCGCTGGGCGTACTGGGGGCCTTCACCATCGGGGTGGGCATCGTCGCCATCATCGCCGCCAACTGGGACGCCATCCCTGTCGGCCTGCGCCTGGGGCTGCATGTGCTTATCAATCTGGGTCTGGGCGGCGCCGTCTGGCATTGGTCGGGGCGGCGGGAACCGGGCCTGTCCACCCGGGTGGAAGGGGGCGTGCTGCTGCTGTCGCTGTCCACCCTGGCCCTGATCGCCCATGTGGGGCAGAGCTTCCAGTTGCAGGGCAGCGCGGCGGGCCTGCTGGGCGGCTGGCTGCTGCTGGCGAGCCCGTTCACGCTCGTGCTGGCTCGCAGTGGCATGAACCGTTGGGTCTGGACCCTGGGCCTGTTCGGCTGGGCCGGGGCCCTGGCGGTCGATCATTGGGAATGGCTGCAGGATCATCGTCTGCTGACGACCATGCTGGTCCTGGTTGTGCTGGCGCTGCATGGTTTGCGCGCGGCCTGCCCGCCGCTGCCGCCCATCTGGGCCCGGCATGCGGGGCAGGTGGCGCTGGGTGCTGCCGTGCTGGTGCTCAGCATCATGCTGCTGATCCTGGCCCCCTTGCTGGACAAGGCCGGCACGGCGGCGGCGCAGACCGATGCGCTGCTGGGGGCAGTTTTCGGGGTCGTGACCTTGACGGGATCGCAGGCACTGATCCCGGCCGACCGGCGGGGCGTGCGTGCTGGCTGGGGCGTGGCCCTGATCCTGGCACCGCCGCTTGCCATCCTGCCTGTGCTGGTTGATGGCGTGCCGGGGGCCATCATCACCGGGGCGGCCTTCTGCCTCTATTGGATCGGCCTGGCGCGGCTCGCCCTGCTGACGCAGCGCACGGGCCTGTTCCGGCTGGCTGTCGCCCTGGTGGCGGCACGGGTCTTCGTCGCCTATCTGGATGCGGCGGGCGGGCTGATGGCGACGGGGTTGGGCCTGGTGCTGGCCGGGCTGGTGCTGATCGCGCTGGGTTTTGCCGCCCGGCGCGCCGTAGCCTGGGGAACTGCCCGGACGCCCGGAGACCGTCCATGAAAAGATCGCTGCTGCGATTGGCCCTGCTGCTGCTGCCGACCCTGGTCCTGACGGGCTGGGCGCTGTCCATTCCCTGGTTGCGGGCGGGACAGCCGGAGATGCGGGTACGGCTGGTCGGATACGACCCGCGCGACCTGCTGCGCGGACATTATCTGCTGGCGCGGTTGGACATCGAAAATCTACCGCCCGGCCGCTATGGTGACCAGGACTGCATCTGCCTGATTGCTCCCGATCGTGGCACCGGGCGCCCCGGCTTTACGCCGCTGCGATCCTGTGCGACCGAGGTTTTGGCGGCCTGCCCGTTGCCGTTGGCCGATCCGGGGCGGGAACTGCGCCTCTACCAGCCGGCGCAAAGCGCTCAGCGCCTGGAAGCGCTGCTGCGTGACGGCAAGGCAATGGTCGATGTCCGCTTGCGGTTCGACGGGGCCGGCGGCGTTGCCCTGGATGATCTGCGCGTTGATGGCAAACAGGTGGACCAGATCATGGAAGGGGAACGTTGATGAAGCGGGTGGGCAAATTGATTCGGGTTGAGGTGGCCCTGACCCACCTCAGCGGCTTTCTGGAACAGTTCGGCGAGAATATGCGTCAAAGCCGTCTTGAACCCGGCTGCCTGCAGTTCCACGCCGCCCGAAGCCCCGAGGAGGAAGGGACGGACGGCCCGGCCATCTTCCATGTCTGGGAGGAGTTCGTGGATGCCGCTGCCGTGGCCGCTCATGCCGACAGCCCGCATTTCCGCCGCTGGAACGAATGGCGTGCCGAACAGGGCGATGCCGTCATTCGCAAGGGGGTGATGACGGTGCCGCTGACCCTGGATTGAGGCTGGCCGGATCCTCCCCCGCCCAGCCGCAAGCGGCCAGGGCCGCGCGCATGTGGGGCGGGACGGGGGCGGTGATGGTCACGGGCGGCTTCGTCGCCTGGATGGGCACGGTGATGGCGCGCGAATGCAGGTGCAGCGCGTCGCCCACCTTCCCCGGCGCTCCCGGTGGCAGATAGATGGGATCGCCCAGCAGCGGGTGCCCCAAATGCTGCATATGCACGCGGATCTGGTGGGTGCGGCCCGTCTTGGGGTTCAGTTCCATGAAGGCGACGGGGCCGATGCCGGGCAGTTCCCCCCGCCCGCGCACGCGCCACAGCGTCACCGACGGCTGGCCATTTTCCTTGTCGATGACCATGCGCCAGCCGCGTCTGGCGTCGCTGACCTTGGTCAGGCCGGCATCGATCTTGCCGCTATTGTCGGCCGGATGGCCCAGGACGATGGCCCAGTAGGTCTTTGCCACCTTGCCTTCCTGGAACAGGATGCCCAGCCGGCGCAGCGCCTTGGGGTGGCGGCCCAGGATCAGACAGCCGGACGTGTCGCGGTCCAGCCGGTGGGCCAGCGACGGCGGCTTGGGAAAGCCAAAGCGCAGGGCATCGAAATGCCGTTCCAGATTGTCACCCTTGCCTTTGGCCATGTCGGGCCCGGCATGCACGGCGATCCCCGCCGGCTTGTCCAGCACCAGCATCAAGCCGTCGCGGTACAGCAGGCGGGAAAGAAGATCGTCAGCGTTCATAGAGGGGCCGGGCCATACAGGGTGGGAAAACAAGGCCCCATCCGCCCTGCGGCGGATGGGGCATGGGCGACATCAGGTCTGCGGCGCGGCCACCAGCAAGGCGACCACCCGTCGGACCAATGGCAATATGACAAGCAGGGTGGGGAAGGCCACAACCCAGGACAAACCCCAGTTCTGAAGCCACAGCCATTGTACGCCGTCGACGAAACCCACACTGCGCAGGGTGGCGATGGCCGATACGACGCAGGTCATGAAGATCGACAGGACAAATGGCATGACGATGGCAGCATACCGCGTCGGCAGTTTGCGAATCCGGAAATGCCGCCTTGTGCCGTAAGGCGTCGCCTTCATGGTGTTGTTTATCATTTTACGCTCTCCTTTCCCCGCCCCGCCGTAGCCGTCGCACAAGTACCGGCAGGGACCACGCTGTCAGGCAGGGTCCTGTTGGTACGTTGGCTGACGTAAACGCTTACGGCGACTTGCGGCAAGGGCAAGCGCGACCCTTGTATAGCCTGCGCTCCCGCCTTCTTGCAAGGCCGCGCAGGTCCCAAAACAAACGAGGCGCCCGATGAAGGGCGCCTCGCTGTCGGGGGCGGGACGGAAACCGTCCCGCCCGTCGATGATCAAATGATCAATGCACTTCCGACCACAGACGGCGCTTCGCGGCATACATGATGCCGGCGAAGAAGGTCAGGAAGATGATGACCATCAGACCGACGCGGCGACGCTCGTCCAGCTTGGGCTCGGCAGCCCAGGCCAGGAAGGTCGTCACGTCATGGGCCTGCTGGGCGATCGTGGCCTTGGTGCCGTCGGCATAGGTCACGCCATCTTCGAACAGCGGCTGCGGCATCGCGATGGCGTTGCCGGGGAAGTACTTGTTGTAGTTGCTGCCTGACGGCAGCTCATGGCCGGCCGGAGCCTCGCCATAGCCGGTCAGGATCGCATAGACATAGTTCTCGAAGCCCGAGCGGGCCTTCACGATCAGCGACAGATCCGGCGGCGCCTTGCCGCCATTGGCGGCGGCCGCGGCCTGCTTGTTCGGGAAGGGGCTCTTGAAGTGGTCGGCCGGCAGGCCGGGACGGGTGAACATCTCACCCTGGTCGTTCGGGCCGTCGGTGATTTCCACCGAAGCCGCGATGGCCTTCACTTCTTCCTCGTTGAAACCGATGTCGTGCAGGTTGCGGTACGACAGCAGATGCGCGGAGTGGCAGGCGGAGCAGACTTCCTTGTAGACCTGGAAACCACGCTGAACGGCAGCGTAGTCGTAGGTCTTGAAGAAGGACAGGAAGCTGTTCACGCCACCATGGGCCCATTCCTGCTCGGGCAGGTGGGTGTCACCGGAGGCCTGGGCACCGGCGGTCAGACCGGCGATGGACAGGACGCCTGCGGCGATGAGGGTACGAAGACGACGCATTAGGCCTTCTCCATCACTTGGGCGTGGCAGCGGCGCCGCCACCCAGGACCGGGTTGGCGATGCTGGCCGGCAGCGGGAGGGGCTTCTCGATCCGGCCGATGATCGGCAGGGCCAGGAAGAACGCGAAATACATGACGGTGCCCAGCTGACCGATCAGCACATAGGGCTGTTCAGCCGGCTTGCCACCCGCATAGCCCAGCATCAGGAAGGCCGGGACCAGGCAGAGCAGCACCCACCACTTGAAGATCGGGCGGAAACGGGCCGAACGAACCGGCGACGTATCCAGCCAGGGCAACACGAACATGATGGCGATGGAGCCGAACATGGCCAGCACGCCGCCCAGCTTGGCCGGGATCAGCACCACGTCGGTAAAGGGCAGGCTGATGGCAAACGTGATCGAACGCAGGATCGCGTAGAACGGCAGGAAGTACCATTCGGGTACGATATGCGCCGGCGTCACCAGCGGGTCGGCCGGAATGTAATTGTCCGGGTGACCCAGATAGTTCGGGGCGAAGAACACGAAGGCGCTGAAGACGATCAGGAAGACGACAACGCCGAAAATGTCCTTGGTCGTGTAGTACGGATGGAACGGCAGCGTGTCCTGCGGGCCCTTCGGCTCGATGCCCAGCGGGTTGTTGGACCCGGTCTGGTGGAAGGCGGCGACGTGCAGGAACACGACCGCGATCAGCACGAACGGCAGCAGGAAGTGCAGCGCGAAGAAGCGGTTCAGGGTCGGGTTGTCGACCGAGAAGCCACCCCACAGCAGCGTCACGATGCTCTCACCCACCACCGGGATGGCCGAGAACAGGTTCGTGATCACCGTGGCGCCCCAGAAGGACATCTGACCCCAGGGCAGCACATAGCCCATGAAGGCGGTGCCCATCATCAGCAGCAGGATGATGACGCCGAAGATCCACACCATCTCGCGCGGGCCCTTGTAGGAGCCGTAATAGACGCCGCGGAAAATGTGGATATAGACGGCGATGAAGAACATCGACGCGCCGTTGGCGTGCAGATAGCGGATGAACCAGCCCCAATTCACGTCGCGCATGATGCGCTCGACGCTGTCAAAGGCCAGACCCGTGTTGTTGGTGTAGTGCATCGCCAGCACGACACCGGACAGGATCATGGTAATCAGCACCACCATGGCGATGGCGCCGAAATTCCAGAAGTAATTGAAGTTACGCGGAGTCGGGAAAACCCCGTACTCCTTGCTCATCATCGTGAAGATCGGCAGGCGCTGGTCGATCCAGTTCACTACCGGGTTCTCGAAATTGGACTGTGGGGCGTGAGCCATCTGGCACTCCCTGACTGGATCTGTTCTTAGCCGATCTTGACGCGGGTGTCGGTCAGGAACTTGTATTCCGGCACGGCCAGGTTCTTGGGCGCGGGGCCCTTGCGGATGCGGCCGGAGGTGTCGTAGTGCGAGCCGTGGCAGGGGCAGAACCACCCGCCAAAGTCACCGCGTGCTTCGCCCGAGGACGTGCCCAGCGGAATGCAGCCCAGATGGGTGCAGACGCCGACCAGGATCAGCCAGTTGTCCTTGCCTTCCTTCACGCGCTCCTGATCGGCCTGCGGGTCGATCATTTCGGCGGGCTTGACGGCGCGGGCAGCCTCGACCTCTTCCGTGGTGCGGTTGCGGATGAACACCGGCTTGCCGCGCCACATGGCCTTGATGGCCTGGCCCGACTGGATCGGCGACAGGTCGACCTCGATCGACGCCAGAGCCAGCGTGTCGGCAGCGGGGTTAAGGCTGTGGATGAAGGGCCACAGGGCGGTGACGGCACCAACGCCACCCATGGCGGCGCCAGCCAGATAGATGAAATCACGGCGGGTCTGGCCGTCGCCCGCATGCATGGTGTCCGCCATACCTCTCGTCTCCTCAAAGAGCGAACCGGGCGTGGCCCCCAACGGACCCGCGCCCCGACTGGAACGACTTGGTTTTATTGGCCCGGCGGGGGCCGGGCCGAATTGGTTCTTGTCCGCCCGCATCCCCCATCCCATCTATGGCATCTCGCATCGCCCGCAAGGGTGCGGGTCCGGCGCGGCCGAGGAACAGCCAACACGAACGGTGCGGCCGGAGAATCCCCCGGTCGCGGATGATCGATATACATGCCCCGCCAACGGTTGGGAAGCGCATGCTTCTGGACAATCTGTCGCGTGGGGGCATCGATCACCCGGCACGAACGCATAGCCGCAGACTTGCATCGTCGCGCGTTTGGGAATATCCCTGATTTCACAGCTGTGCTGCCGTGCATTGTTGGCATTGCCCAGCCCCAATTCGCATAAATCCGTGCGGCGTTGGCCGCACCGACCGACGGGAATTGTCCCTTGACGGAAAAGCTGACGGAACAGCCAGTGACCGCCCTTCCCCTGTCCGGCCGCACCGTGCTGCTGATCGTGGCGGGGGGGATTGCGGCCTACAAGACGCCTGATCTGGTCCGCCGTCTGCGCGAGCGCGGCGCGGCCGTGCGCGTGGTCCTGACCGATGGCGGGGCGAAGTTCGTGACGCCGCTGACTCTGCAGGCCGTGTCGGAAGACAAAGTCTATCAGGATCTCTGGTCGCTGACCGACGAGTCGACCATGGGGCATATCCAACTGTCCCGCGCGGCGGATGTGGTGCTGGTGGCGCCGGCCACGGCCAATATCCTGGCCCGCATGGCCCATGGTCTGGCCGATGATCTGGCGACCACGGTGCTGCTGGCCACCGACAAGCCTGTGCTGGTGGCGCCGGCCATGAATGTGCGCATGTATGAACATGCCGCCACCCAGGCCAATCTGGCCCTGCTGGCATCGCGCGGGGTGGGCATCATCGGCCCGGACGAAGGGGCCATGGCCTGTGGCGAATATGGGCCGGGCCGCATGGTGGAACCGCTGGCCATCGTGGCCCGGCTGATCGACTGGTTTGCCGGGCGTGACGCGCCCAAGCCGCTGGCCGGACGCCATGCCCTGGTGACCAGCGGGCCCACGCATGAACCGATCGACCCCGTGCGCTATATCGCCAACCGGTCCAGTGGCAAGCAGGGCCATGCCGTGGCCGCCGCACTGGCCGCTTTGGGCGCGCGGGTGACCCTGGTCAGCGGGCCCGTGCGCCTGCCCGATCCGGCCGGGGTGAAGGTGGCGCCCGTGGAAACGGCGGCGGAGATGCTGGCGGCCTGTCAGTCTGCCTTGCCGGCCGATATCTTCGTTGCCGCTGCCGCCGTCGCTGACTGGCGCGTCGATGGGGCGGCGGGGCAGAAGCTGAAGAAGGATGGTGGCGGCCCGCCCAGCCTGAAACTGTCGGAAAATCCCGACATCCTGGCCACCCTGTCAGTCGCCGGCCCGCAACGCCCGACCCTTGTCATTGGTTTTGCTGCCGAAACGAATGATGTGGTGGCCTATGCGCGGGCCAAGCGGCTGCGCAAGGGTTGCGACTGGATCGTGGCCAATGATGTGTCGCCTGCCACCGGCACCTTTGGTGGCGACCGCAATTCCGTGCATGTCATCCGCGCCGATGGGGCGGAGGAAGCATGGACCGACCTGCCAAAAGCGGAGGTGGCGGCCCGTCTGGCCGCCGCCATCGCCAGTCATTTCGAAAACGGAAAGAAATAAGAATGTCAGAGATCAGCATTTCCATCCGCCGTCTGCCGCATGGCGCCGATCTGGCCCTGCCTTCCTATGCCACGGCCCTGTCGGCCGGCATGGACCTTCTGGCTGCCGTGGCCGCCCCCATTGTGCTGGCGCCCGGCGCCCGCGCCCTGGTGCCCACGGGCATCGCCATCGCCCTGCCGGCGGGGTTCGAGGCGCAGGTG
The DNA here is from genome assembly GCF_057809655.1 of Niveispirillum sp. FG148. Lineage (NCBI taxonomy): Bacteria > Pseudomonadati > Pseudomonadota > Alphaproteobacteria > Rhodospirillales > Azospirillaceae > Niveispirillum > Niveispirillum sp. FG148. The sequence goes on along the minus strand of NZ_JBMDKJ010000008.1, from coordinate 161,904 downwards.
CGCCCCCGGTCCGGCCTGGCGCTGAAGAATGGCATCACCGTCCTGAACAGCCCCGGCACCATTGATGCCGATTACCGGGGCGAGGTGGGGGTGATCCTGACCAACCAGTCCGACCTGCCCTTTACCGTCGAACGCGGCATGCGCATCGCCCAGATGGTGATCGCGCGGCATGAACGCGCGGTGTGGACCGAGGTGGAAAGCCTGGACGAGACGGAACGCGGGGCCGGTGGCTTCGGTTCCACGGGCATCAAGACGACCGGCACGAAAGGGTGAGGCCAGACCATGCTGCGCATATCCAAGAAACTGATGTTCGCCATCGAGACGGTGCTGGACATTGCCTACAATGCCGGCTCCGCCCCGGTGCAGTCGGCCGAGATCACCCAGCGCCAGGGCATTCCCAAGCGCTATCTTGAACAGGTGCTGCAGGCCCTGGTCCGGGCCGGCGTCCTGGCCGGCGTGCGCGGGCCCAAGGGCGGCTACCGCCTGGCCAAGGAACGCCGCCGCATCACGGTGGCGGAGATCGTGCGCGTCGTCCGCGCCCTGGAACAGGCCACTGACCCGATTGAGGAGGAGGTGGGCGCCGAACTGGGCCGCCAGGTCGTCCGCCCGCTTTGGGCCGAATTGCAGGAAGAGGTGATGGCGCGCCTGGAACAGACCAGCATCGAGGATCTGTGCGTGCGTGCCCATCAGGCCGGTGTGGCCAGTGAAGCGGCGTCCAAGCTGGATTTCAGCATTTGATCGTTCCGATCAAATGCTGCTTTCGCGTTCCCTCAGGCGCCGGGCGGCGGCATCCGCCGCCTTGGCTTACGCGACCATGGGGTCGCGGGCGCTCAATGCGCCAACCAACCTTGCAGGTTGGTAGACTGCTTTGACACCGCCGGTCGCGCCCTATATACACATCATTGACCCGGTATTTCCGATAAATACCACAATGGAGATGTGAAATGTCCGCCAGCCCTGAATTCCGTGGCAAGATCTATGACAGCATCCTGGACACGATCGGCGCCACGCCGCTGGTGCGGCTGAACCGGCTGGCGGCCAAGCATGGCGTCGTCGCCGATGTCGTCGCCAAGCTGGAATTCTTCAATCCGCTGTCCAGCGTGAAGGACCGTATCGGCAAGGCCCTGATCGAAGCGGCCGAGGCCGATGGCAAGATCGCGCCCGACCGCACCGTCCTGATCGAGCCGACATCGGGCAATACCGGCATCGCGCTGGCCTTCGTCGCCGCCGCCAAGGGCTATCGCCTGATCCTGACCATGCCGGAAAGCATGTCGATCGAACGGCGCAAGATGCTGAAGCTGCTGGGCGCCGAACTGGTGCTGACGCCAGCCCCGCAGGGCATGAAGGGCGCCATTGCCAAGGCGGAAGAACTGGTGGCCGCCACGCCCGGCGCCTATCTGCTGCAGCAATTCAAGAACCCGGCCAACCCGGCCATCCACCGCGCCACGACGGCCGAGGAAATCTGGAACGACACGGCGGGCAAGGCCGACATCCTGATTTCCGGTGTCGGCACCGGCGGCACCCTGACGGGCGTGGCCCAGGTGCTGAAGCAGCGCAAGCCCGGCTTCAAGGTCGTGGCGGTGGAGCCGGAGGACAGCCCCGTCCTGTCCGGCGGCCTGCCCGGCCCGCACAAGATCCAGGGCATCGGCGCCGGCTTCGTGCCCGATATCCTGGACAAGAACCTGATCGACGAGGTGCTGCGCATCTCCAACGTCCGCGCCTTTGAACTGTCGCGTGAGGCGGCGCGGACGGAAGGTATCGCGGCCGGCATCTCGTCGGGTGCGGCCCTGGCCGCTGCGTTCGAGGTGGGCGCACGGGCCGAGAACAAGGGCAAGCTGATCGTCGTCATCCTGCCCAGCTTCGCCGAGCGCTACCTGTCGACGGCCCTGTTCGAGGGTTTGGAGTAACGGATGTGGACGGGGTGCGGCCAGACTTCCGGCCCTGCCCCGTCCGATATTGCCAATATTAACTGTTGCATCATCCTCACGACTTACTAGCATCAGCAGCAGGGGACGTCGTGAGGGGCAGATGCGCCTTGTAATTGTGTCTGCTATTGCCGCCTGCGTGCTCGGGACCCTGCCGGTTCTGGCGCAGATCGATTCGTCGGCGAGCCGTATCCCGGTGCCGTTGCGGGGCACCGTCGCCGGGTTCGATTTCAAGTGCAATGGCAACCGATCGTACCCGGATATCGAAGCCAGGGGTGAGCGTGAAGGGTGGGTGAACCTGCGATTTACCTCGAAGGCCGATGGCAGCATTGCCGATATTGAGGTGATGAACCTTTTCGGCAGTCAGGATTTCGCCGAAGCGGCGGTGCGCGGCCTGGGGAAGTGCCGGATCATCAATCCACAACTGGAAAATGGCATTGCGGTGGATACCGCGAACGTCCCGTTTCGTTTTTTCTACAGGATCATGGCGCCGGACCGTCGGGGGACGCCCGGAATCGCCGCGCAGATGCAGACAGTGCAAGGCCTTATCGCCGCCGGCGATCTGAACGGGGCGGACGCGGCCCTGGATAAGGCCGAAGCCGACAGCACCCGCCTTTACGAATTTGCCAATATCTTGTTGCGGCGCGCGGCGATTATCGCCAAACGCGGCCGGCCCGACATGGCGCTTCGCTATATTGAGCAGATTCCGGGGGACTCCGTGCTGGCCACGGCCGAACGGGTTGAGCTTCTGCGGACGCGGCTGGGCCTGGAATTGTCCCTGGGGCTGGCTGCCGCCGCCGAGCAGACGGTAGAAAAATTGCAGCAGGCGGGGGGCGATCTGAAGGGAGATCCCTTGCAGGACGCGCTGACGCGGCTGCGCGCGATCCGTCAATCCGGTCAGCCGCTGGCCGTGTCCGGCCGCATTTCGGCCGAATGTCGGCCCTTTGTCTGTGATCCGGCCCGGCCGGACTGGTCCTACATCCCCAGCCATCGCACACTGTCGCTGACCGATGTGAAGGGGCGGGTGGACACGGTATCCATCCGCTGTGATCGCAAGACATACGCGGCAAAGGCCGCGGCGGATGTCACCTGGACCATTCCCGCCAAATGGGGGAACTGCCGTTTCTCCGTCAGTGGTGAACCGGGAACGACCTTCACCCTGATTGACGAGACGCCGCCCGGATAAACGGGAAACGGAAGGGCTGGTGCAGAAGGCGGGGCGCTGGGTAGGATCGGCGCCATGACCCCCGACGACCTGCGCACCCTGGCCCTGGCCAACCCCGTGAACGCCGCTATCCTGGAGAGGCTGCCCACCCTGGGGCTGGATCAGGCTTTCCTGGTGGCGGGCTGTCTCTATCAGGCGGTCTGGAACGCGCGCGACGGACGGTCCGCCGGCTGGGGCGTCAAGGATTACGACATTTTCTATTTTGATGCCGATACCAGCTACGCGGCGGAGGATGTTGCCATCCGTCGGGCCGCCGCCCTGTTTGCCGATCTGGGGGTAGAGGTTGAACTGCGCAATCAGGCGCGGGTTCATCTCTGGTATCCGCAGCGCTTCGGTCGGGCCATCCGGCCGCTGACCAGCACGCGTGACGGGATCGAGGGGTTTCTGGTCCAATGCACCTGCATCGGCCTGACTCCGGATGGCGCGGTGTACGCGCCCTATGGCCTGGATGATCTGGCAGCCGGTATCCTGCGCCCCAATCCCCGCACGGACAATCCACCCCAGTACCGGGCCAAGGTCGAAAGCTATGTCGCGCGCTGGCCCTGGTTGCGGGAAGGGTAGGGGGAACAAACCACGGCGTCGGACTGTTCAGCCTTTGTCCGCCGGCATTGCCCGGCATCGTGAAGAGAGGCTGTCATGAAGAAGCGCCCCCTGGCCGTTGCCGCCCCCTTGCTGCTGTCACTGCTGGCCCTGTCTGCCTGCAATACGGTGGAAGGGGTCGGCAAGGACGTGAAGTCCGGCGGCAAGGCCATCGAGAACACGGCCCAGGATGCCAAGAACAAATAGGACCCGGCAGGGGCGCGGGCCCGGCCGGGTCCCTCGCGGGTCGCAGCCGGGTCGCTGACGGTCGGAACCTGGGGCCGGTCCACCCGCCCCCAGGTTCAACCTGTCTGTCAATGCAGCGTCTTGGCCTGACCCCAGGCGCTTTCGCCGGCGGCCGGCATGGGGCCATGGGCCGGTTCGCCCTGGATCAGCAGGCCATCCGCGTTGGCATCCACCTTGACCGGCGTGCCGGGCGCGACCCTTCCTTCCAGGATGCGGCTGGCCAGCGGGTTCTGAAGCTCCCGCTGGATCACCCGCTTCAGCGGCCGGGCGCCATAGACGGGGTCATAGCCCTTTTCCGCCAGCCATTCCCTGGCCGCCGGGGTCAGTTCCAGGGCCAGCTCCCGGTCGGCCAGCATCTTGGTCAGGCGACCCAGCTGCACCTCCACGATCCCCGTCATATTGCCGCGCGACAGGCGGTGGAAGATCAGGATCTCGTCCAGACGGTTCAGGAATTCCGGCCGGAAGGACCCACGCACCACTTCCATCACCTGCGCCCGCGCGGCCGAACTGTCCTCCCCATCCGGCAGGCTGGCCAGGAATTCGGAGCCCAGGTTGGAGGTCATGATGATCAGCGTGTTGCGGAAATCCACCGTGCGGCCCTGACCATCGGTCAGACGGCCGTCATCCAGCACCTGCAGCAGGATGTTGAACACGTCAGGATGGGCCTTTTCCACCTCGTCGAACAGCACGACCTGATAGGGCCGGCGGCGCACGGCTTCGGTCAGCGCCCCGCCCTCATCATACCCGACATAGCCCGGGGGCGCGCCGATCATACGGCTGACCGCGTGCTTTTCCATATATTCGGACATGTCGAGCCGGACCATCGCCGTCTCGTCATCGAACAGGAATTCAGCCAGCGCCTTGGTCAGCTCCGTCTTGCCCACGCCCGTGGGGCCGAGGAACAGGAAGCTGCCGATGGGGCGGTTGGGGTCCTGCAACCCGGCGCGCGACCGGCGGACGGCGTTGGCCACGGCCACGACCGCTTCCTCCTGCCCGATGACGCGGCTGCCCAGATGGCTTTCCATCTTCAACAGCTTCTCGCGCTCGCCGGTCAGCATCTTGTCCATGGGGATGCCGGTCCAGCGGCTGACCACGGACGCGATATCCTGTTCGCGCACGGCCTCGTTCAGCATGCGGTTCTGGCTGGCGGCCTCGGCATTGGTCAGGCGCTTCTCCAGGTCCGGGATGCGGCCATAGGTGATCTCACCCGCCCGCGCCCAGTCGCCCGACCGCTGCGCCTGTTCCAGTTCGGCCCTGGCGCGGTCCAGTTCCTCCTTCAGCTTCTGGGCACTGGTCAGCGTGTCCTTTTCCGCCTGCCACTGCGCAGTCAGGGTACCGGACTTCTGCTCCAACTCGGCCAACTCGCCTTCCAGCTTCTCCAGCCGGTCCTTCGATGCCTGGTCGGTCTCCCGCTTCAGCGCCTCGCGCTCGATCTTCAACTGGATGATGCGGCGGTCCAGCTCGTCGATGGCTTCCGGCTTGCTGTCCACGATCATGCGCAGGCGGCTGGCCGCCTCGTCGATCAGGTCGATGGCCTTGTCGGGCAGGAACCGGTCGGTGATATAGCGGTTGGACAGCGTGGCGGCCGACACGATGGCGCTGTCGGTGATACGCACGCCGTGGTGCAGTTCATACTTCTCCTTCAGCCCGCGCAGGATGGAGATCGTGTCCTCCACCGTGGGTTCGGCCACGAAGACGGGCTGGAACCGGCGGGCCAGCGCCGCGTCCTTCTCGATATATTTGCGATATTCGTCCAGCGTCGTGGCGCCCACGCAATGCAGCTCGCCGCGCGACAAGGCGGGCTTCAGCATGTTGGACGCATCCATGGCGCCATCGGCCTTGCCGGCCCCGACCAGGGTATGCAACTCGTCGATAAAGACGATGACCTCACCCGCCGCCGACTGAATTTCCGACAGCACGGCCTTCAGCCGTTCCTCGAACTCGCCCCGGAACTTGGCACCGGCCACCAGGGCGCCCAGATCCAGCGACAGCAGCCGCTTGGATTTCAGCCCCTCCGGCACGTCGCCATTGATGATGCGCAGCGCCAGCCCTTCGACGATGGCGGTCTTGCCCACGCCGGGTTCGCCGATCAGCACGGGGTTGTTCTTGGTCCGGCGGGCCAGCACCTGGATGGTGCGGCGGATTTCCTCGTCACGGCCGATGACGGGGTCCAGCTTGCCGTCGCGCGCGGCCTGGGTCAGGTCGCGGGCGTATTTCTTCAGGGCGTCATAGCCCTGTTCGGCCGACGCGCTGTCGGCCGTGCGGCCCTTGCGCAGGCTGTTGATGGCTTCGTTCAGCTTCTGCGGCGTCACGCCGGCATCGGAAAGGGCCTTGGCAGCGTCCGTCCCGGTGGTCAGGGTCAGGGCCAGCAGCAGCCGTTCGACGGTGACGAAGCTGTCCCCGGCCTTCTTGGCCAGTTCAGACGCCTGATCGAAGACGCGGGCCAGTTCGCGGGTCACGAAAAGCTGCGTGCCCCCACCACCTTCCACCTTGGGCAGCTTGCGCAGGGCGGCATCGACGCCGGCTTCTGCCGTCTTGGCCGTGCCGCCGGCACTGGCGATCAGGTTGGCGGCCATGCCCTCCTGGTCTTCCAGCAGCGCCTTCAGAAGATGTTCGGGCGTCAGCTGCTGATGGCCGGCGCGCACCGCCGCCCCCTGCGCCGCCTGGATGAAACCCTGGGCGCGTTCGGTGTAATTCTTGAAGTCCATATTCATATGCTCCCCAACATTGCCCCCATCGTCCCCGCTGGGCCCGACGAATGCGATGATCCACGTCATGTGCGATCCGGGAGGATCGATTTGGATGTGGGGCGGGGTGATGATGGTCACAAGGGGATCGTGACGCGAAAAGTTGCAACCGCTATCCTGCCCCGATGGAAACGCCCCGCTATCACCTGTTCGACACGGCCCTTGGCCCCTGCGGCATCGCCTGGGGTCCCGATGGTCTGCTGGCCGTGCGCCTGCCGGCCGTGGAGGGGGGCGATCTGGCCAGCCGCCTGCGCAAGGCCGTGCCGGGAGCGGAGCCAGGGGAACCGGACGCGGCCACCGCCGCCGCCATCGCCGGCATCCGGGCGCTGCTGTCGGGGGAGAAGCGGGACCTGCTGGAGGTCCGGCTGGATATGGCGGCCACCGGCCCCTTCGACCGCGCCGTCTATGCCATTGCGCGGGCCATCCCGCCCGGGCGCACCCTGACCTATGGCGAGGTGGGCAGGCGTCTGCCGCCGGACGTGCTGGGCGGGATGCCCGCGCACACTGTTCCCCGCGCCGTGGGCCAGTCGCTGGGACGCAATCCCTGGCCCATCGTGGTGCCCTGTCACCGGGTCATGGCGGCCGGTGGCGGCACGGGCGGCTTTTCAGCACCCGGTGGGGTGGATACCAAACTGACCCTGCTGCGCATCGAGGGGGCGGCGCTGCCTGCCCAGCAACTGGGCCTGTTCTGATGTTTCCGTCACCGAACATCTGCCATGAAATCAAATTACCGAAATCACCCGTTGGATATGTTGCGTTGCGACCTGTCCAATGGGTAATCTATGGGCATCATGTCCGCCACGCTCGACGCCATCCATTATTATCCGGTCAAGGGGCTTTCGGCCCAGACGCTGACGCAGGTTTCCCTGACGCCCGGCGGCTGCCTGCCACATGACCGCCGTTTCGCCATCCTGCACCGGGCGACGCAGTTCGACCCGCTGGAACCGGCCTGGAAACCCAAGACGAATTTCCTGGTCCTGCTGCGGGATGAGAAGCTGGCCACCCTGCAGGCGGATTTCGATCCCGACACCTGCATGCTGGAACTGAAGCGCGGCGGCAAGCGTGTGGCACGCGGGCGCATCGACACGGCCACGGGCCGGCTGCTGATCGATCAGTTCCTGTCGGCCTATATGACCGGTGCCGCCGTGCCCGGCCCCTACAAGATTGTGGAAAGCCCCGGCCATAATTTCACCGACATCCCGGACAAGGCCGTGTCCCTGATCAATCTGGCCTCGGTCAAGGATATCGGCCGGGTGACACAGCGCCCCGTTGATCCCCTGCGCTTCCGCGCCAACCTGCATCTGGCCGGTCTGGGCCCTTGGGCGGAAATGGGCTGGGTCGACAGGCGCATCGCCATCGGCGACACGGTGCTGTCCGTGTTCAAGACCACCACCCGCTGCGCGGCGGTGGAGGTGAACCCCGCCAATGGCGAACGTGACATGGCCCTGCTGAAGGCGCTGAAAAGCGGTTTCGATCATGTCGTCTGCGGCGTCTATGCCCGCGTGGAACAGGGCGGCACCATTAAGGCCGGCGATCCCGTGCGCTTGCTGGATTAATGCCCCCTGGGATGAAGGCCTTCCGTAACGGAAACTGCCTCAGCCCACCTCTGCGCACGCACACTATGGCCCTCGGCCCCATCTCATGCTAATCAGCCCGCTTCAGTGCCAAGGGCGGAACAGTCACGTCGATGCATTTCCTGGAATTCGAAAAGCCGATCGCGGAGCTGGAATCCAAGATCGAGGAGCTGCGCCACCTTGCCGATGGCGGCGACCTGAACATCGCTGACGAGGTGAAGAAGCTTCAGGACAAGGTGGACAAGCTGCTGCGCGCCACCTATGCCAAGCTGACCCCGGCGCAGAAGGTGCAGGTGGCACGCCACCCCAACCGGCCGCATTGCCTTGACTATGTCGAGGCGCTGATCACCGACTTCACGCCGCTGGCCGGCGATCGCCTGTTCGGGGAGGATCGCGCCGTCATCGGCGGGCTGGGCCGTTTCCGCGGCCGTTCCGTCGTCGTGATCGGGCAGGAAAAGGGTAACGATACCGAAAGCCGCGTGCGGCACAATTTCGGCATGGCCAAGCCTGAGGGCTATCGCAAGGCCCAGCGCCTGATGGCCATGGCCGACCGGTTCGGCCTGCCCGTGATCTCGCTGGTCGATACGGCCGGCGCCTTCCCCGGTGTGTCGGCCGAAGAACGCGGTCAGGCGGAAGCCATCGCCAAGTCAATCGAAAGCTGCCTGCGTCTGACCGTGCCCATGGTGTCGACCATCATCGGCGAGGGCGGATCGGGCGGGGCCATTGCCATCGCTGCCGCCGACCGCGTGCTAATGCTGGAACATTCGATCTATTCGGTGATTTCGCCGGAAGGCTGCGCGTCGATCCTGTGGCGGTCGGCCACCAATGCCGCCGACGCGGCCCAGGCCCTGCGCCTTACGGCACAGGACCTGAAGGAACTGGGCGTCATCGACCGTGTGGTGATGGAGCCGATCGGCGGTGCCCATCGCCGCCAGGAAGAGACGATCAGCGCCCTGGGCAACGCCATCGAGGATGCGCTGGAAGGTCTGCGCGGCCAGGACGGTGCCACGCTGCGCCAGAACCGCCGCCAGAAGTTCCTGGATATGGGCCAGAAGGGCCTGGGCTGACGCCCCGACCTTTTGCATGCGGTACGAATAAAGGGCAGGTTGGCGCGTCCAACCTGCCCTTTTTCTTGGGCCCCCGCCTCAATCAATCGAAGCGGAAGCCCGACAGGGCCGTGCGCATCACGACCTCGCCATAGATCTTCCGTCCCGGTTCGGTGCTGGCCCCTGCCGCCACCATCAGCGGCAGCAGATGTTCCTCCCGAGGGTGTGAGAAACGGCCGCCCGGCGCCTGCGCCCAGCCGGCCAGGGCCTGGGCCCGACCAGCCGCATCCTGTTCCACAGCCCCGGTCAGCCAGGCGTCGAAGGCCTGCGACATGGGCGTGGCGCGCGGGTCGCCGTAGGCGCGCATGTTATGGAAGCTCATGCCCGAGCCGACGATCAGCACGCCTTCGTCGCGCAAAGGGGCGAGCGCCCGGCCCACCGCGACATGCAGGGCCGGGTCCAGCGACCGGTCCAGCGCCATTTCCACCACGGGAATGTCCGCATCGGGGAAGGCCACCTTCAGCGGGATGAAAACGCCATGGTCCAGGCCGCGATCGGCATCGACCTTGGCCGCAAAGCCGGCCTTGGTCAGCAGGTCCACGGCACGGGCCGCCAGTTCCGGCGCCCCCGGCGCGTCATAGCGCAGTTCATAGGTGTGGGCCGGAAAGCCGTAATAATCATAGACCAGCGACGGCGCCTTGGCGGATGTGAAGGCGAAGCCCTTTTCCTCCCAATGGCCGGACACGACCAGGATGGCCGTGGGCCGTTCCGGCAGGCTGTCGGCCAGATGGCGCAGGAAATCGCCCATGCCCTTCCACATGCCGTGCGGGTCATCCATGAAGAAGCAGGGCCCACCCCCATGGGGGATGAACAGGGCGGGCTGGCGGTGCGCGGTCATCAAATCCTCCGCAGACAGGGTGTCTGTTTCTCAAGACCTAAGATAGGCACGCGGTCCCGCCAGATAACTGATAATGTTTTGCAGAAGATCATCTGATTATCTGATGGAGTTGCGGCGATGGATGCCCTGTCGCTGGACCAGTTCCTGGTCTTCGTCACGGTCGCCGATGCGGGCGGCTTTTCCGCTGCCGCCCGACAGCTGAACCGCGCGCAATCGGCCGTCACCTACAGCATCGCCAAGCTGGAGGATCAGGTGCAGGTGACGCTGTTCGACCGCAGCGCCTATCGCCCGATCCTGAGCCCGGCGGGTGCGGCCCTGCTGCCGCGCGCCCGGCGGGTGCTGGCGGAGGTGGACGCCTTCCGCGCCCAGGCGGTGGGGTTGCGCCGGGGGCTGGAGGCGGAACTGGCCATCGTCATCGACAGCATGGTGCCCATGACCCTGGCCGTGTCCATGCTGGGCGGGTTGCAGCGGCAATTCCCGTCGGTGCGCACCCGGGTGCTGGTGGAAACGCTGGGCGCGGCATCCCAGGCGGTGATCGGCGGGGCGGCGGAAATCGGCATCGTCACCGCCTTTGCCAGCGACACGCCGGCCCTGGTCCGTGCACCGATCGGGGAAATCGGGCTGGTGCCGGTGGCGGCCCCCGCCCATCCGCTGGCCAGTCTGGCCCGACCCCTGACGGAAGATGACCTGCGCGACCATCTGCAACTGGTGCTGACCGACCGGTCGGAGATGACGGAAGGACGGGATTATGGTGTCGCCGCCACCACCACCTGGCGCATCGCCGATCTGGGGGCCAAGCACGCGTTGCTGTTGGCGGGACTGGGCTGGGGCAGCATGCCGCTGCATATGGTGCAGGCCGATATCGCGGCGGGGCGGCTGGTGACCTTGCCCGTACGCAGCTGGGACGGGGCCGCCGGCATGCCGCGCCTGCCGCTGGTCACCATCCGCCGCGCCGATCAGGCCCCGGGGCCGGCCGGGCAATGGTTCCTGGAACAGGCCGAACGGACGGGCGTGCGAGGGCTGTAACCTCCCGCTCTCCCTCAGTGAAAATTCCGCCCCTCCCCAAACACCTGGGCGGGAATGGCATCGGGCAGGGGGACGTCGTTGGCGGGCGCGCCGCCGGGGCTCAGGGCCGACAGGTGCGATGACAGGTCGAACAGCCGGTCGGCCACGACATGGATCACCTCGCCCTCCCGCTGCAACCGCCCGCGCACGCCCATCAGGGTGGCCGTCATCAGGGTACGGCGGTTGCGTTCCATCACCGAGGGCCAGACGACCAGATTGGCGATGCCCATTTCGTCCTCCAGCGTCACGAAGATGACGCCCGAGGCCGTACCCGGCCGCTGCCGCACCAGGGTCAGGCCGGCGACGGTGACCATGGTGCCGGGCTTGGCATGGCGCAAACCTTCCGTCGTGCCCATGCCCAGCCCTGTCATGGCGGGGCGCAGCAGGGCCAGCGGGTGGGACCGCAGGGTCAGGGACAGGGTGCGATAGTCCGTCCAGACCTGTTCGCCCAGGCTCATGGCCGGCAATTCCACCTCCGGTTCGTCCCCCATATCGACGGGCGGGCGGTTGTCGCCCAGGCGGCGGGACAGGTCGGCCGCCTGGAACAAGGGCAGCGGCTTGCCGCCTAGGCGCTTCACCTCCCACAGGGCCTGGCGTCGGTCCTGGCCCAGACTGGCGAAGACGTCGGCATCGGCCAGCCGTTCCAGCACACCGACGGGCAGGCCGGTGCGCCGCCACAGGTCGCGGATCGTGTCATAACCACCGGCCCGTTCGCGCGCGATGGCGATGGCCGCATCTTCGCGCATGCCTTTCACCTGCCGAAACCCTAGGCGCAGGGCCGGGCCGCCGCGCCCTTCCTCCAGCGTGCAATCCCATTCCGACCGGTTGATATCGACGGGCCGCACCTCCACCCGATGTTCCACGGCATCGCGCACGATCTGGGCCGGCTGGTAGAAACCCATGGGCTGGCTGTTCAGCAGGGCGCAGGCGAAAATGGCCGGGTGGTGGCATTTCAGCCAGGAGGAGGCGTAGGCAAGCTGCGCGAAGCTGACGGCATGGCTTTCCGGGAAGCCATAGCTGCCGAAACCTTCGATCTGCTTGAAGCAACGGGCGGCATAGTCGGGATCATAGCCCCGGCCGATCATGCCCTGGATGAATTCCGCCTTGAATGCCTCCACCCCGCCCGTCTTCTTGAAGGTGGCCATGGCCCGGCGCAACTGGTCGGCCCGGCCGGGGGAGAAACCGGCGGCGACAATGGCCATGCGCATGGCCTGTTCCTGGAACAACGGCACGCCCAGGGTCCGGCCCAGCACTTCTTCCAATTCCGGTTTGGGATAGGTGACAGGTTCGTCCCCCCGCCGACGGCGCAGATAGGGATGGACCATGTCGCCCTGGATGGGACCGGGCCGGACGATGGCCACCTCGATCACCAGATCATAGAATATGCGTGGGCGCAGCCGGGGCAGCATCGACATCTGCGCCCGGCTTTCGATCTGGAACACGCCGATCGTGTCGGCCCGGCAAATCATGTCATAGGTGTCCCGGTCCCCATCGGGGATGTCGGTCAGGGCCAGCGGCCGGCCCAGGCGCTGGCCCAGCATGTCCAGCCCCCGGCGCAGGCAGGACAGCATGCCCAGCGCCAGCACATCGATCTTCAGCAGGCCCAGCGCCTCCACATCATCCTTGTCCCATTCGACGACGGTGCGGTCCTCCATGGCCGCATTCTCGATGGGGACCAGTTCGTCCAGGCGCGACCGGGAAATGACGAAGCCGCCCACATGCTGCGAAAGATGCCGGGGAAAGCCGCGCAGGTCATAAGCCAAGTCCATGCACAGGGTCAGCAACGGGTCGGTCGGGTCCAGCCCCGCCTCCCGCGCCACGCCTTCATGGCTGATGCCATGGCGGTTCCAGCCCAGCCGGACCAGGGCGCCGATGACATCGTCCGACAGGCCCAGCACCTTGCCCACCTCCCGGATGGCCATGCGGGAGCGGTAGCAGATGACGGTGGCCACCAGTCCGGCATGGTCACGGCCATACTTGGTGTAGATGTACTGCATCACCTCCTCCCGCCGCTCATGCTCGAAATCGACATCGATGTCGGGCGGTTCGCCGCGCTCCTTGGAGATGAAGCGTTCGATCAGCAGGTCGTTGACGGTGGGATCGACCGACGTGATGCCCAGGCAGAAGCAGACGGCGGAATTGGCCGCCGATCCCCGCCCCTGGCAGAGGATGTCGCGCGACCGGGCAAAGCGCACAATGTCATGAACCGTCAGGAAATAGGGCGCGTAGTCCAGTTCCCCGATCAGGGTGAATTCATAATCCAGCAATTTGCGTACCTTTTCCGGCACGCCCTGCGGATAAAGCCGCTGTGCCCCTTCCAGGGCCAGCCTTTCCATCTCCTGCTGCGGGGTCAGGCCCGACGGGATGGGGTCGATGGGATAGTCATAGCGCAGTTCGTCCATGCTGAAGCGGCAGCGATCGGCGATGGCGACGGAATTGGCCAGCGCGTCGGGCCGGTCGGCGAACAGGGCCGCCATGGCGTCCGCCGGCTTGGGATAATGTTCGGCATGGGGCGACAGGGTGCGGCCGGCATCGGCCAGCGTGCGCCCATGGCGGATGCAGGTCAGGATATCGTGCAGCCGCTGCCGGTCCGGATGGTGATAACGCACATCCTGCGTGGCCAGCAGCCCCACCCCCATCCGGTCGGCCAGTTCCCCCAGCCGCAGCAGGCGTGACCGGTCATATCCCTGATAGAGCGGGGCCACGGCCAGATAGAGCCCCGCCGCCGGCAGCGCCCTGAACCGCTCCAGCTGTCGGGCCAGTTCCTCCAGCCGTTTGGGCGTCGCGCGGCCTTCAGGCGCCAGCACGGACAGGATCTGCCCTTCCGCCGCGTCGGCCAGATCGGCCAGGGTCAGGTGGCATTCCCCCTTGCCGCCCCGCCGCTTGCCCCGCGTCAGCAGCCGCGTCAACCGTCCATAGGCGGCGCGGTCGGTGGGGTGGCACAGCACGGGCGGCGCATCGGAAAGCGTCAGCCGGCAGCCCACCACCAGCCTTATGCGCTGCTGCTTGCAGGCCGTGTGCATGCGCACGGCCCCGGCCAGCGTGTCATGGTCGGTGATGGCGATGGCCTTCCGGCCCAGGGATGCGGCGGCCAGCACCAGTTCATGTGGGTGGGATCCTGCGCGCAGGAAACTGAAATTGCTGGTGACCTGCAGGTCGACATAATCGGGGATGGTCATGCGCACAGCCCGTGCAGGTACCAATGGCCCCGGTCATCGGCCGTGCGGAACAGCCAGACGCGGCGGCCATCGGCCAGTTGCGCGCGGTAATAATCCCGCGTCGGGCCGGTGCGGGCCCGCCACCAGTCGGGGCGGATGCGTTCCGGCCCCTCCAGCCAGTCCAGCCGCAAGGGCCGCCCGCGCCAGGACAACAGGGCGGGTTCCGCCACCTCCACCCGCTCCGGCGGATGCAGCAGCAGCAGGGGGCGCGGCCCTTCCATCCGCCAGATGCGGGTGCGGGTGGGCGTGGGCCGGCGGGGCGCCGCCTTGGGCCAGGGCTTCCTGGCCCCGTCGCCCCCATCCTCTCCCGCGTCCCGTTCCGGGCGGGCCAGGGGGGAAGGGGCCAGAGGGGCAGGGGCGGGGTCCAGCGGCAACTCCGGTCCCTCCATCTCCCCGGTCAGTTCCATGATCCGTTCCGGCCGATGCGTGTCGCGGGGGCAGGGGCGGCCCACCCGATCCTCCCCCAGCCGGTTGACCAGCCGGTCCAGCAGGGCGGTCAGGGCGAAGGCATCGCCCCCGCCCACGGCCAGCCCGGCCTGTTCGGCCGTGAAGGCATCGGTGGAGGTCGCCTGCATCTCCATCATCTCGATCCCGAAGCCGGGTTCCACCTGGTCGAACCGTTCGCGGAACAGCTTCAGCAGGGCGGGCGCATCGCGGCTGGGCCGGGCAGCGCCGATGGTCACGGACTGCACACTGGCATCGGTGCGAAAACAGGTCAGCAGCAGCCGGCGCGCGCCCCGGCCCGCCCCTTCCAGCCGGACGCACAGATCGCGCAGCAGCGACAGGGTCGCCGCCTCGATCGCGTCGCGCGTGGCGATAGGCTCGGCAAAGGACAGACGCACACGCCAGAGCGGCGGTGCGGCCTGCGGTGCCACGGGTTCGGCTGACAGGCCCAGCATGCGGTCGAGCCGACGGCCGATGCCCGTGCCATAGCGGGCCGTCAGCGGGGCCCGGTGCTGCCGGTGTGCATCGCCCACCCGCACCAGCCCCACCCGCGCCAGATCGGCCACCAGCCCGTCATCCAGGCGCAGGGCCGCCATGGGCAGGGGCAGAAGCTGCGTCCAGGCGCGCTTGCCTTCCGGCAGGATAGGGTCGGACCCGGCGGGCCGATGCCGGGCCCAGCCCCAGGCGGCGGCCGGCCCGTCGCCCAGCCCCAGATGATGGGTGAAGCCGGCCTTGCCCAGCCGGGCCGACAGGTCGGCCAGCAGGCCCGCCTCCCCACCCCAGAGATGGGCACAGCCCGTGATGTCCAGGATCAGCCCGTCCGGCCCGTCGCTGGCGGCCTGTGGCGTGTAGCGCTGGGCCCAGACGGCCAGCCGGGCCAATGCGGAACGGTCGGCGGCGGGATCAGCCTGCATGGCGACCAGCCCCGGTGCCAGGGCGCGGGCATCGGCCAGCAGCAGGCCGGGCCGCAACCCGTCCGCCGAAGCCAGCGGGTCCACGGCATGAAGCCGGATGCCGCCCTGTCCCGCCAGGGTCAGGACCAGCGGGCCCGTCAGCTTCTGATCCCTATTCCGCCGCCGCCACTGGTCCGTCGGCCAGCGGCTGAGCCAGACGGAGACGAAACGCCGTGTCATCCCACGCGACCTCCCACGAACCCGATCCCCCGCCCCGTGCCCGCAGCAGCGTGACGGTCCAGCGCGGCCCCCCACCATCTTCATGCGGGGGGCGGTCGCGCGCCGATGTGACCCGCCAGCGGGTCAGTGCCGTGGAAGGCGGCGGTCGGGCCAGCGGCGGCAGGATCAGGATGCCCAGCATCCCGCCATCCTCTGCCGCCAGTTGCAGCCGCCGCCCCGGCACGGGCCCGGGCAGGAAGCCATCGCCGATGACGGCTGCCAGCGGCCGGCAGCGCAACGCCTCCTCCACCGCCCACAGCGCGTCGTCCAGGCTGTCGGGCCGGATCAGGATCAGGCGCGACGGGTCCAGACCCATCGCTGCCAGCCCCGGCCCATAGGGCATGTCGGCCAGGCCCAGCGCATCCCCCCGGTCACGCAGCCGGCACCAGAGGATCGGGCCATCCCCTGCCAGCCCCGACAGCAGGGAGGCGATATAGCCATGCGCCGCCGCATCCCCCGGTGCCGGCCAGAATTCATGCATCCCGCCCCGCACCAGCCCGCCGCCCGGCAGGGCCGCGTCCAGCGCGCCATGGCCCAGCGACAGTGCCGTCCTTCCCTTGGGCGGGCGGATGCGGTCCATGATGGACAGCCGCTCCCGCAGGGCGGCGATGGTGGGGATACTGTCGGTCATGGGGTAATTGTTCCTGTTTTGTTCTGTTTGGCAAGTGCTGAATCTGGCATCCGGGGGTGCCAGCGGTTAGAACTGGCTGCCCCTTCCTGACAGGACACGCCCCCATGCCCCATATCGGCGCCCTTTCCCTGCTGGTCCGCGATTATGACGAGGCCATTGCCTGGTATCGCGAGAAGCTGGGCTTCACCCTGGTGGCCGATGATGATCTGGGTGGGGGCAAGCGCTGGGTGCTGGTGGCCCCGCCGGGTGCCACCGAATCGCGCCTGCTGCTGGCCAGGGCGTCGGGGCCGGAACAGCAGGCCGCCATCGGCAACCAGGCCGGCGGCCGCGTCTTCCTGTTCCTGCATAGCGACGATTTCGTCCGTGACCATGCCGCCATGGTCGCCGCCGGCGTCACCTTCCTGGAAGAACCGCGGCACGAGACCTATGGCAGCGTCGCCGTGTTCCAGGATCTGTACGGCAACAAATGGGATTTATTGCAATTACGTTAACCATATTGCTCACGTCCTTTGCCCATTTCGCAGGCGCAGCATTCATCTGTGCGCCCGCAAAACGGTTATTTCCCGGACAATCCCGACATTCGTCGCCCTGGCACAGGGATTGCTGAAATCCGGACCGGGGTGGCGCCACGATGGCGCCCTTCAACCGGGCCGATGACGGCCCACCGGGACAATGGCGTCCGAACAGCCAGGCTGACCGCCTGGACTGTTCGGACGCCTTTTTTTATGGGAGCCTTTCATGACCAAGAAGAACAAGGCGTCATCCGCATCCCTGCGCACCCTGGCCGGTCTGTCGCTGGCGCTCTGCCTCACCTGCCTGCCGGCACAGGCGGCCGACCTGACCGATGCCTTCACCAATGGCAAGTTCCTGCTGGACGCCCGCTACCGGTTTGAGGATGTGGATCAGGCCGGGCTGCCGCAAGGCGCACAGGCCCATACAATGCGGGCGCGTGTCGGCTATCAGACGGCGGCCGTGCAGGGCCTGTCGCTGTTGGCGGAGATGGAGGGCGTGGCCCATCTGAACAGCGCCTTCAATGACAGCATCAACGGCAAGACCAAGCGCCCGTTGATCACCGACCCGGACGGCGCGGAACTGAACCGCCTGCAACTGGATTACACGGACCTGCCCGGCACCCAGGTCACGCTGGGGCGCCAGCGCATCAATCTGGACAATCAGCGCTTCATCGGCGCCGTCGGCTTCCGCCAGAATGAACAGACCTTCGACGCCCTGCGGGTGGTCAACAAGAGCATCCCCAATGTCGAGTTGAACTATGCCCTGGTTACCCAGGTGAACCGCATCTTCGGCAATGAAAGCCCGCAAGGTGAGTATGAGGGCACGTCCCACCTGCTGAACGCCGCCGTCACCCTGGCGCCTGTGGGCAAGATCACGGGCTATGCCTATTTCCTGGACCTGAACGAACAGCCGCTGCTGACCACGCGCACCGTGGGCGCGCGGCTGGCGGGCAAGCAGACGCTGGGGACGGTGACCCTGGCTTATGTCGGCGAATATGCCCACCAGACCGACTACAAGCATAATCCCCGTAATATCGCGCTGGATTATCTGGCGGGTGAACTGACGGGCAGCATCGGCGGCACGGGCCTGACCGTCGGCGTCGAGTCGCTGGAAGGCGACGGGGTGCGCGGCTTCGCCACGCCGCTGGCCACGCTGCACAAGTTCCAGGGCTATGCCGATGCCTTCCTGACCACGCCTGCCAATGGCGTCGTCGACACCTATGGCAAGCTGGGCCATGACGCCAAGCTGAGCTGGGGCCGCATCACCGGCCTGTCGGCCGCCCTCTGGTACCATGATTTTGAGGCGGAACGCGGCGGGGCCAGGCAGGGCACGGAATGGGATGCCGAACTGGCCCTGAAATTCGGGCCGAAGATCACGGCGGGCGTGAAATATGCCGATTTTGACGGGCGCGGGGCGCTTGCCGACCGGCGCAAGATCTGGCTGTCGGTCGATTATGTGATGTGATGAAAAAAGGGGGAGGTGGGTCGTTCGATCCGCCTCCCCCTTTTTTTGACTGCGCAGCTTACTTCCAGCCGGCCCGATCCATGATCTTCAGGGCTTCGGCATTGTTTTCGCCATAGATGGCGGCATTCAGGCTGTCGCGCTTGAACTCGCCCCAGGCGGCCACCGTCGCATGCGAAGGGATGCCGGCCACGACGGGGAATTCATAATTGGCCTCCGCGAAGATCTTCTGCGCCTCCGGGGTGGACAGAAACTCCAGGAACTTCACGGCATTGGCGCGGTTGGGGGCGTATTTGGCCACGCCGGCACCGGAGATGTTCATGTGCGTGCCGCGATCCCCCTGATTGGGGAAGAACAGGCCCGCCTTTTCCGCCGCCGCCTTTTCCGCCGGGTTGGTCGAATTCAGCATGCGGGCGAAATAATAGGTGTTGGAGATGGCGACATCGCCTTCTCCCGCCGCCACAGCCTTGATCTGATCGATATCGCCGCCCTGCGGCTTGCGGGCAAAATTGCCAGCCAGGCCCTTGGCCCAGGCTTCCGTCTTCTCCGCACCATGGGCAGCCAGAATGGAGCCGGTCAGCGACTGATTGTAGACGCTGGTGGAACTGCGGACCAGGACGCGGCCCTTCCATTTCGGATCGGCCAGATCCTCATAGGTCGACAGGTCCGACGGCTTCACCGTGGCCTTGTTATAGATGATGACACGGGCGCGGGCCGACAGGCCAAACCAGTAACCGTCCTTCTCGCGATAGGCGGCGGGCACCGCCTTTTCCAGCACGGCACTTTTCACCGCTTGCAGCACGTCGGCATTCTGCGCGCGCCACAGGCGGCCGGCATCCACAGCCAGCAGCACATCGGCCGGGCTGTTACGCCCTTCGGCCTTCAGCCGTTCGATCAGCTCGTCATCCTTGCCTTCGATGACATTGACCTGGATGCCCGTCTGTTTCTCGAAGGCGGCGTAGAGCAACTTGTCGGCGTCGTAATGGCGCGAGGAATAGATGTTCACCTCCGCCGCTTGCGCCCGCGCGGCCGGTCCCGCAATGAGGGACAGACCCAGACCGGCACCCAGCAGGGGCAGGGCCAGCGATCGCAGCAGCGTGCGGCGGAAAAACATCTTCATCTTCTTCGGCTCCTGGCGACAGTGCCGGCCGTGCGGCCGGGGCGATACATCCAGCCAAGCGGCGGGGACTGCCCGATATGTCGGCAGCCATCCGGTCGCTGTCAAGATGCCAATGAGAGCCATTCGCATAGTATGGCGAGAGGCAGTTGGCTGTTGAGAATGATTTGCAATTGCGAATGACTCGCAATAAGCTTCTTCCATCAACCCCGAAGATGGAGGCGTCAATGAATGGCGAAGCCCTGTGGTGGCCCGATCTGGCAGCGGCGGCACCCGGCACGGCACCGGCACCAGATCCCGACAGCCACGCGGCCCGCGTCGCGTCGCTGACCGAACAGCAGGCCGGCGGCACCGTCTTCACCCTGTCGCGGGGGGAACAATTGCTGCTCTGGTCGGCGCGGCGCTGGCGTCATGGGCGGTTCCGCTGGCAGGAGGTGGAGCTGGAGTTCCGGCGCCTGCTGCCCGGTGGCTGGGCCGATGCCCTGCTGGCCTGGGAAGAGGCGCTGGAGCAATTGCATCTCTATCCTGCCGGGCGACCCGATATCGGCAATGGCTGCCGCTCCGCCCTGTCGCTGGATGAACGCGCCTTGCTGACCATTCTGGCCGTTCTGCAACGGCCGCGCAGCCGTCTGTCGCCCGGTCTGTTGCTGGCCCGGCTGCTTCCCCCGGCCCGTCGCCGCGACCTGGCGGCACCCCTGCTGACGCTGGCAACCTGCCTGTCGCTGGGGGCGGTCACGCTGCCGCTGCGCGGACCCAGCCCCTTCACGGAACCCGGTCGGGATTATCCATATCGATGACACAGATATTGCCCAGCAGCCGGGTGGCGCGGATGCGCAGCCGGTGGTCGGGCCCGAAGGGAAAGCGCCCGGACCCGGCCAGGCGCGGGGCCGCATCCTGCCCGACCAGGAACGGTGCCACGGCCAGACGCAGATGGTGGAAAGCGCCATCGGCCAGGAACCGTGTCAGCAGTTCCGTCCCCCCTTCCACCAGCAGACGGCGCACACCCAATGCCGAAAGGCGGTCCAGGATGGCGCGGCTGTCCGTCCCGTCCAGACCCGCCACGGTCGCCACATTGCCCAGTCGCGCCCGCGTGGCGGCCAGCACCGGTTCAGGGCACAGGACCACCCGCTCCCCACCCCGGGTGAAGAAGGCGGACGCCGGGTCCAGTTCACCCGTGCGCGTGACCGTCACCTTCAACGGATGGTCGGGCAATCCCGCCTGCCGGCGGCGTTCCAGCAGGTCCGGATAGCGCACGGTCAGGCGTGGCGCGTCCCGCCGCACGGTACCGGCGCCGACCAGAATGGCGTCGCACTCTGCGCGCAGGCCATGCATGTCGCGGCAATCCTCCTCGCTGGACAGAACCAGCGGCCTGCTGCCGCCAACCATGTCGATATGGCCATCCAGTGACATGCAGGCCGACAGATGCACCCGTTCCATGCGCCCCTTCATCCTTGTCGTTGCAGAAAGGGTGGGGCGCGATGCGACCCCGTCCAGTACCGGTATCCGATCAACGGCCCATTTCCTCCCCCATCCCCTTTCAAGCGAACGGATCAGGGCAACCGATCGTTCCCCGACGGCCGATGCCCGCATCGGCTGCGGATAAAGGACCGGCGCTGTTGCCGGAACGCTGGCGGAAAAAGCGATTGCCGCATTTCAGTGCAAAAGCATAGATGATCCCCCAGGCAGTCGCGTGCAATTGACTTCGCCGTGACCAGACCGTAATGACGCCAACGCGTTTTCAGTCAGGATGCAAGGGGCACTTTTCATGAAGATTTGGACCACTCCCACGAAAATTTGCGCCTTGGCCGGCCTGTCCCTGCTTCTGGCCGGCAATGTTGCTGCCCCCGCCCGGTCGGAAGAGGTGAAGTTGCGTGCCGACAGCTGGTGCCCCTACAATTGCGCGCCGGGCGTGCGTCCCGGCTATCTTGTTGAAATCGCCAAGGCGGCGCTGGAGTCGTCTGGCCACAAGGTCGATTATGCGCTGATGCCATGGACGGACGCGCTGGCGGCCACCCGCGCCGGTACCGTGACTGCCGCCGTGGGGGCCACGCATGAAGAAGCGGGCGATCTGATCTATCCAAAGACGCCGATGGGTCTGTCCAGCCCGACGCTGGTCATCCGCAAGGGCAAGGAAACCAAGGATTTCAAGATCACCAACCTTGAATCACTGAAGAGCCTGCGCTTTGGTTCGATCAAGGACTATTTCTACAGCGACGCCGTCAACGCCTTCATCGACGCCAACAAGGGTTCGCCCAACATGGTGCAGGTGTCGGGCGACGACGTGACCGAGGAACTGGTCAACCTGCTGATTGATGGCAAGATCGACGCCATGGTCGAAGACAGCAACGTGATCGATTTCCTGCTGGAATCGAAGGGCTATCGCAACCTGTTCACCTATCATTCTCTGGGCGACCAGTCGGACGTGTCCATCGGCTTCTCACCCAAGGATCCGAACAGCGCCACCTATGTGAAGCTGATCGACACCAAGATGGTGGAGTTGCGCAAGAGCGGGCAGCTGGCCACCATCCTGGCCAAATACGGGGTGCGCGACTGGCAGCCGTGACCGGTCCTTGCGTGGTGAATATAAAAGGCCCCCGCCGGATATCGGCGGGGGCCTTTTATATTCATGTTCCCTCAAACGCCGGGCGCCAACTCCGTTGGCTTGGCTTACGCCGCACGCGCGGCGGGCTGGCGACCGCCGGGCGAACGCATCCGCTACGGGGGGGAGGCGAATCAGGCGCTGGTGTTCACATGCCCGCCGACATCGCCCTTGGCGACGCCGACAATGGCTTCGCGCAGCAGGCGGCCATGGATCGTGTAGCCAGCCTGCAGCACCTGCACCACGGTGCCCGCGGGCTTACCCGTATTCTCGATCTCCATCATGATCTGATGGAAGTTCGGGTCGGCCGGGGCGCCCAGCGCCTCCACCTTGGCAATGCCGGCACGGTCGAAGGCGGCCAGCAACTGGCGCTCCGTCGCTTCCACGCCCGTCAGCAGGTTGCCGACGGCCTGGTTGCTCTCACGCACGTCGGGGGCCACCGCTTCCACGGCGCGGCGCAGATTGTCCGCCACGGCCAGCAGTTCCTTGGCGAACTTGGAGACGGCATATTTGGACGTGTCCTCGCGCTCCCGCTCGGCGCGGCGGCGCACATTCTCGGTCTCGGCCAGGGCGCGCAGAATCTGGTCTTTCAGGGACGCGACCTCCGCCTCCAGCTGGGCGACGCGGGCCGGATCGGCCGCGCCCTCGGACGCCGGATTGACCGTTTCGGCGGCGGCGCTGGTGTCGCTGTCGTGGGTATTGATCGTATCGGTCATAGCGGATCGAGCCTTCGGAATTTACCTGGTGCGGGCGCCGGACAAGGGGTGAATGCCCGGCGGCCCCCTGGTTTAGGCGGGATTAAACATTCTGTCGAGAGTGTCCACCCAGAAATAGGGTCGGACCCCCATGACCCGCAAGGGGTCAGCCCATCAACCGGCCGATGACCTTGGCGGTATAATCGACCATGGGAATGATGCGGGCGTAATTGATGCGGGTGGGACCGATGACGCCGATGGCACCGACGATCTGGTCCTTGGTGTTGGCATAGGGGCTGACGATCATCGAACAGCCGGCATGGGAGAACAGGTTGTTCTCCGCCCCGATGAAAATCTGCACACCCTCCGCCTTGCCGGTCGCGTCCAGCATCTTCACCATCTGCTCACGCGTTTCCAGCGCTTCGAACAGGGACCGGATGCGTTCCAGGTCGGAAATGGCGGTGACATCCTCCAGCAGCCTGGCCTGACCGCGCACGATCAGATAGCCCTGGCTGCCCCGCGCCCCGGACCAGGTGGCCAGCCCCGTCTCCACGACCTTACGGGTCAGTTCGTCCAGCTGGGTCTTCTGCTCCTCCATCTCCTTCTGGATGAAGGCGCGGGCTTCCGACAGGGTGCGGCCGACGACGCGGGCATTCAGATAGTTGGACGCCATCTGCAGGGCCGATGGCGGCAGGCCCGTGGACACCTCCACCACCCGGTTTTCCACCAGCCCATCCTCCGTCACCAGCACGACCAGGGCGCGGCCGGGCGACAGGTTGACGAACTCGATATGCTTCAGCGGCCGGTCGGTCTTGGGCGCCAGCACCAGCCCCGCGCAGGACGACAGGCCCGACAGCAGGTTCGTCGCCTCCTCCAGCACCTCCGGCACGGAACGGCCACGGGCGGAACAGGTGACCTCGATATCCTCCCGCTCCCGCTCCGTCAGGTCGCCCACCTCCAGCAGGCCATTGACGAACAGGCGCAGGCCGGCATCGGTGGGCACGCGCCCAGCCGAGGTGTGGGGAGCCATCAGCAGGCCCAGCTCCTCCAGGTCGGCCATGACATTGCGGATGGTCGCCGGCGACAGGCTGGCGGACAGGCGGCGCGACAGGGTCCGCGACCCCACCGGTTCACCCGTCTGGACATAGGCTTCGACGATCTGGCGGAAAATTTCCCGCGACCGCTGGTTCAGCTCGCTGATCATCCGGCCCTTCGGGTTCCTTCCGTGACGCGACAGGCAAAAGAGTAGTGGGGGCGGCGGTGCAAATCAATGGAGCGACGCTGGCCGTCGGGATGGACGAAGGGGCGTCGCCATTGCTAAGAGGAATGGCTTTCAAGGATCGTGACAAGAACGGAAGAGCCACCATGTCCCGCCCGTCCGGCCGTCTGGCCGACCAGCTGCGCACCGTCAGCCTGGAAACCAATTTCTCCCGCCACGCCGAAGGTTCCTGCCTGGTGAAGTTCGGCGACACGCATGTGCTGTGCACCGCCAGCGTCGATGAGAAGGTGCCCCCCTTCCTGCGCGGCAAGGGCCAGGGTTGGGTGACGGCCGAATATGGCATGCTGCCCCGGTCCACCCACACCCGCACCGACCGTGAGGCCGCCAAGGGCAAGCAGTCCGGCCGCACGCAGGAGATCCAGCGCCTGATCGGCCGGTCTTTGCGCGCCGTCACCGACCTGAAGGCCATGGGCGAGGTGCAGATCAAGGTCGATTGCGACGTCATCCAGGCCGATGGCGGCACCCGCACGGCCAGCATCACCGGCGCCTATGTCGCCCTGCATCTGGCCTTCCAGCATCTGGTGCGCATCGGCACCCTGGCCCATATCCCCCTGATCGACCAGGTGGCCGCCATTTCCTGCGGTCTGTACCAGGGCGAACCTGTCCTGGACCTGGATTATGCGGAAGACAGCAATGCCGGTGCCGACGCCAATTTCGTGCTGACCGGCAAGGGCGGCATCGTGGAAATCCAGGGCACGGCCGAGGACAAGCCGTTCGAGGAAGCCGAGTTCATGGCCCTGATGGCCCTGGCCCGCAAGGGGATCGCCGAACTGACGGTGCTGCAGCGTCAGGCGCTGGGGCTGTAACCCGCCAAGTCGTGTAGGGTCACATGCTGCGGCGTGCCGCAGCATGTGACGAGGGTTCCTCATAGCCTCCGGCCGTCCCGCAGGTTAAATTCGCCAACGGTCGGGAGCCGCCGCCAGCCGCAACCCCGTTGGCTTGCCCCCCATTTAATTCTATAGTCAAGCGCACGCCCTCTCCCGTTCGAGATTGTCATGCAGACCGCAGACCCCGCCGCCTCATCGACAACCAAGACGCCCAAACGAGCCGTGCGGACCAAGGCCGAGCGCGACTGGCTGGAACGCAACCGCGAGGCACTGGAAAGCTCCAACGCCTATGTTGACGCCCACGGGCTGCCGCTGGAACACCAGCGGCTGTTCTGATGGCGCGCTTCGAGATTTTTGCCAACAAGGGCGGTCCGGGATATCTGCTGGATGTGCAGGCAGATCTTTTGCGCGGGTTGAATACGCGCGTCGTCGTGCCGCTGCTGCCAAAGGATCTGGCGCCGAAACCGGCCACCCGCCTGAACCCGACATTCCTATTGGACGGGACCGAATAGGTGATGGCGACACAGTTTCTGGCTGCGGTCCCCCTGAACGTGCTGGGCACACCCCTTCACAATTTGTCCCACCAGGACACCGCCATCACCGCCGCCTTGGACTTCCTTTTTGGCGGAATCTGACCGGAGCCCCCATGACCATCCCCCGTCCCTTCACCGGCGACACGCTGGTGATTGCCACCCACAACAAGGGCAAGGTCCCGGAAATCGCGGCCCTGCTGAAGGAGCATGTCTCCCGCTTCCCCAGCGCCGGGGAATTGGGCCTGGGCGAGCCGGAAGAGACGGAGACGACCTATGCCGGCAATGCCGCGCTGAAGGCACGGGCCGCCGCCATCGCCTCCGGTCTGCCGGCGCTGGCCGATGATAGCGGCCTGTCGGTGGAGGGCTTGGGCGGCGATCCCGGTGTCTATTCCGCGCGCTGGGCTGGGCCGACCAAGGATTTCACGCTGGCCATGGAAAAGGTGCGCACGGCGCTGGCGGCATCACCTGACCGCAAGGGCGACCGTGCCGCCTTCATCTGTGCCCTGGCGCTGGCCTGGCCCGACGGGCATGTGGAGGCGGTGGAAGGCCGATTCGAAGGGCGGTTGACCTTTCCGGCACGCGGCACCCGCGGCTTCGGCTATGATCCGATCTTCATCCCCGATGGCTATGACATCACCTGCGGGGAGATGGATCCCGACCTGAAGCACAAGATCAGCCACCGCGCCGATGCCTTTGCCAAGCTGAAGGCACGGTGCTTTGTTTCTGCGGTGAAATGACTCGGCAGCGTCGCAATGTTCGCGTATTGTTCCCGTCACGCCCGGTGCTGTACCGGAGCAGGAATTGGGGGAAACAATGATCGGATATGTGACGCTGGGCACCAACGACCTGGCGCGGGCCGCCACCTTCTATGACGCCATTGCCAAGGAACTGGGCACCGGCCGGATGATGGAATTCCCCACCGGCATCGCCTGGGGCACGCCCAACGGCGGGGCCGGTGTGGCGCTGATGAAGCCCTATGACGGCAACCCGGCCACGGTCGGCAACGGCGTCATGGTGGCGTTCGAGGCGAAGGACCAGGATCAGGTGAAGCGCCTGTATGATCTGGCCCTGTCGCTGGGTGGCACCTGCGAAGGCCCGCCGGGCCCGCGCGGCGACAGCTTCTATGCCGCCTATTTCCGCGATCCGGACGGCAACAAGCTGAACGCCTTCCTGATGACGGCTGCCGGCTGATCCGGCACCCTGTCGTCGGGCCAATTTCCCCCGGTGGGCGCCGGTCCACCGGGGGGCATGCCGTTGCTGCCTTCGCCCGATGCTGCCATGCTGACGGCCAATGACAAGAACGGCTGGGGCAGCGGGGAAAACATGATCCTGTCGACGATGGATGCGCCGTCGGGTTTTCGCATCGTGCGTCATCTGGGGCTGGTGCAGGGCAGCACGGTCCGGTCCAAGCATCTGGGCCGGGATATCATGGCCGGCCTGAAGGAACTGGTCGGCGGGGAACTGCGCGGCTACACCGAATTGCTGAACGAAGCGCGGGACGAGGCGACGGCCCGCATGTGGGCAGCGGCTGAAGAGCTGGGCGCCAATGCCGTCCTGTCCATCCGCTATGGCACGGCCAACATCGGCAATGGCGCGGCCGAGGTGCTTGCCTATGGCACGGCCGTGGAACTGGCGCCGGTCACCGAAACGGCCAGCCCATGAACAACCAGACCGTCATCGACTGGCTGCTGTTCTGGTTCACCTTCGACTGGACGCAGTTCGGCGCCGGTTGGTGGGCCGTACTGATCGTCGCCTTCATCCTGCTGTTCAACTGCCTGTTCGTGCTGATCGGGATCGGGCATGAACGCCGCCATGACCGGCGGCTGGCGGAGGCCGGGCGGGTGCTGGCCGGTATCCTGCTGCTGCCCGGTCCGCCACCGGCGGGAACAGGTGGGCGGCCGCATCTGGTCCAGGCCGAAGTGGTAATGTCACCGGCACCGCTGGGCCTTTTCCATGCCCGCATCCGCCGCCTTTTGGGCGGCCGGTTGATCCATGATCAGCGGCTGGTGGAGCGCGCGCGACGGGAAGTGCTGATGCGGCTGCGTGAACAGGTGCAGGCGCTGGGGGCGGGGATCGCCGCCGGGCTGGAGATCACCCATGTGGCCTTTGGCAAGCATCAGGTCGGCGTCATGGCCACGGCCACAGCCCTGGTGGGTGCCCCGGCACCCGGCGCACCGGCCGTGGGCGTGACGGAGGCCGTGGGGACATTGCCGCCGCGGTCCCGCCGGGAACTGGCCCTGGCCGTCATCCTGGTTGCCGGGCTGGCCTTGCTGGCCATGTGGATTGATCAGGCGGCCATGCGCTTCGGCAAGGATGCCAATGACTTTGTGCAGGAATATCTGTCGACGAAGCTGAAGCCCGAACAGAAAGCCGAAAAGGAAAAGGGCGCCCCGACCGGGACGCCCTCTCCTGAACCGAAAACACCGTGACGCAATGGTGCAGGCCGCCGACCGGCGGCCCGCGGGCACATGCCCGCGCAAGCCAAGCCGCCGGATGGCGGCACCCGGCGCCTGAGGGCGCATGGCATCAGGCCAGCGCGCGCACGTCGGTCAGGTGGCCCTTGATGGCGGCGGCGGCGGCCATGGCCGGGCTGACCAGATGGGTGCGGCCACCGGGGCCCTGACGGCTTTCGAAATTGCGGTTGGACGTGCTGGCGCAACGCTCACCCGGCTTCAGCTTGTCGTCATTCATGGCCAGGCACATGGAGCAGCCGGGTTCCCGCCAGTCGAAACCGGCTTCGGTGAAGATGGTGTGCAGACCCTCTTCCTCGGCCTGCTTCTTCACCAGACCCGAACCGGGGACGACCATGGCATAGACGCCATCGGCCACCTTGCGGCCCTTGGCCACGTCGGCGGCGGCGCGCAGATCTTCGATACGGCTGTTGGTGCAGGAACCGATGAACACCTTCTGCACCGGCACTTCCGACAGGGGCGTGCCCGGCGTCAGGCCCATATAGGCCAGCGAGCGTTCGACGGCCTTGGCCTTGTTCGGGTCCTTGAAATCGGCCGGGCTGGGCACGTTGGCCGTGATCGGGGCCACGTCTTCCGGGCTGGTGCCCCAGGTGACCAGCGGCACGATGTCGGCGGCGTTCAGTTCCACGACCTTGTCATAGACGGCACCCTCGTCCGTCGGCAGGGTCTTCCAATAGTCGACGGCGCGGTCGAAATCGGCCCCCTGCGGGGCGCGGTTGCGGCCACGCAGATAGTCGAAGGTCTTTTCATCCGGGGCGATCAGGCCCGCGCGGGCACCGGCTTCGATGGCCATGTTGCAGACCGTCATGCGGCCTTCCATGGACAGGTCGCGGAACGCCTGCCCGGCATATTCGATGACATAGCCGGTGCCGCCGGCCGTGCCCAGCTTGCCGATCACGGCCAGTGTCAGGTCCTTGGCGGTGACGCCGGGCGGCAGGGCGCCATCGACCTTCACCAGCATGTTCTTCGACTTCTTGATCAGCAGCGTCTGCGTGGCCAGCACATGCTCCACGTCCGACGTGCCGATGCCGAAGGCCAGCGCGCCAAAGGCGCCATGCGTGGCCGTGTGGCTGTCGCCGCAGACGATGGTCATGCCGGGCTGGGTCACGCCCTGCTCCGGCCCCACGACATGGACGATGCCCTGGCGGATATCGCTCATGTCGAAATATTCGACGCCGAATTCCTTGGCATTGATGGCCAGCTGTTCGACCTGGATGCGGCTTTCTTCGTTCTTGATACCGGCCAGACGATCCTTGCTGGTCGGCACATTATGGTCGGCCACGGCCAGGGTCTTGGTGGGCTGACGCAGCTTGCGCCCGGCAATGCGCAGACCTTCAAAGGCCTGCGGGCTCGTCACCTCATGCACCAGATGCAGATCGATATACAGCACGGCGGTGCCGTCCTCCTGACGATGGACGGTATGGCTGTCGAAGATCTTGTCATAGAGGGTGCGGGCCATGGTCACTCACCTGGGGGTCAAGGATCGAACCGCAAAGACGGGGGTGGCTTTACGGTCACTTTGTTACGTGGTCGCGGAGCATAGCGACAGGACCCGGACACGGCAAGCGGCCCGCGACGATGCCCCGAACCGGCCTGTGCAAGGCAGCGTCAAAGGCGGCGCATGATTGGTAGGATTTGTACCAGTCTGCGGGGCGCGAATCGTCGACAACGAACATGTCAGGATGACTTTTATAATCTGCCAATCATTTCCTTGAACGAATCTAAGGTGAACTTAACCACTCTCAGCATTCCTTCTAAAGACTCACAGACTTCGCTGTCCTCCAACAGGCTCGCTGGTCCGAACTTCGCCCGAACTTGAATAGAAGGAATTCCGGTCACCGCAAACTGTTTCGGCGCCCTTATTAAAGAAAACCCGTGATTTGCATTAAACGTACATGAAAAGCCATTAATATGATTTCCATCAATAATTGCGCTAACTCCGCTAATTCTGACCGCTGACACTATAGGAATGCAATCTCGATGTTTTCCATCATTTGCCATTCTTGAAAAACACCAATACTTACCAAGAATATCGTCCTTTGGTCTAATGATGTTTCCAATCAACTTTCTTGATCCCGGCAGGGCCTTCTCAAGTTCATTTAAATCTGAATGACAAAGCATATCCCCTCTTTCAGCTGCGGCGGGGAAAACCAACTTTTTGGGAGCGGTTCCGGTAAAATACGATATAGTTTTATAGGCAAAAATATCTAATGAAGACCGAAGATTTACAACAAAATCAGCAACTATATCCCCAATTTCCTCAGAGACGGGGATGAGTGGCTCATATCTCAAACAGAATCCTGCGC
Source organism: Niveispirillum sp. FG148 (assembly GCF_057809655.1). Lineage (NCBI taxonomy): Bacteria > Pseudomonadati > Pseudomonadota > Alphaproteobacteria > Rhodospirillales > Azospirillaceae > Niveispirillum > Niveispirillum sp. FG148. The sequence goes on along the minus strand of NZ_JBMDKJ010000008.1, from coordinate 131,333 downwards.
TCTTTTTTACCAACAAATTATCATATGCATCTGTAACATGCAGTTTATAAAAATAATCTGGCAAAGAATTGCAAATAGACCTGATGTCCGATAAGTGCTTTTCAGCTCTAGCCAATCTCCGAAAAGCATTACCAAAAATTTCCTCTTCCATATTTCATATCGCCTTTTTCTTGACTGTTTTCACCCCCGCGGCAGCCGCGCCTCTGGCGTCGGCGGGTCCAGATCCTCATACAGGGTCTGTGCCTCCGGCGCGGGGCCGCGTCGCGCCGCCAGTGCCTTGACCTTGATGACGCGGATATAGGGGCCCAGCGGGAAGGTCAGCACATCGCCCACCTTCACCGTCTGGCTGGCCTTCGACACGGGCGCACCGCCCAGGCGCAAGCTACCCGATCCCGCCAGCTTGGCCGCCTGGCTGCGCGTCTTCAGGAAGCGCGCGTACCACAGCCATTTGTCCAGGCGCAGCCGGCCCTTGGCGATATCGGCGGCATCCGAGGGATCGGGGCTGGTGATATCCTGGTCGGCCATGGGGTCAGGCGGTCAGCGCACGGACAAGGAAGGGCAGGCTTTCATCCATCCGGTAATCGACCGAGGAATGATCGTCGGGGAATTCCTCGTACCGGTGCTGGATGCCCAGCTGGTCCAGCCGGCGGTGCAGGCGGCGGGCGCCATGGACCAGATTATACTGGTCGCGGTCGCCGCAATCGATGAACAGGCCCTTCATGCTGCGCAAGGCGTCGCCATGGGTCTCCACCATGCGCACCGGGTCCCAGGCCAGCCAATGGTCCCAGCGTTCGGGAATGATCTCGCACGTATCCGCCGTCACGGGCAGGCGGATGCCCAGATAGTGGGACGGGTCAGGATCATAGGTGGCGGCCATGCACAGGATCATCAGGACATGGGTGTCCTTGCCGTCGGTCTTGCGCGCCGTTTCAAAGGCATTCATGAACCGCTCGATGGATCCGCCATGGCGCGACAGGGTGCGCAGCACGCCCGGCATGTCGGGCAGGTAGCACAGCTCGAACCCCATATCCCCGGAATGGCAGGCGGCAGCCGCCCAGATGTCGGGACGCAGGAAGGCATGGGCTATGGCGCCATAGCCGCCGCTGCTTTTTCCGAAAATGGCCCGCCGACCGGTGCCGCCACAGGCAAAGCGTTCTTCGACGAAGGGCACCATCTCGTCGCACAGGAAATCCATCCAGCGGCCCAGGGACGCTGAATTGATATATTGGTTGCCACCCAGCCGGGTGAAACAGTCCGGGAAGGCGACGACAGCCGGGGCCATGGCGCCGCTGTCGATCAGCCGGTCCAGCCGTTCGGGCAGGTTCTCCCCGAAATTCTTCCAGTTGGTATGGGCAGGACCGCCGGCCGTATAGCCGACAATATCGACCAGCAGCGGCAGGTCGCTTCCGTCATGCCCGGCCGGCACATAGACATGCACCTCCCGCGTGGTCGGATCGCCCAGCAGATTGCCTTCCAGGACCTTGCTGTCGATCGTCAGGCGATGAACGGTGCCGCGGGCGGCATGCGGGGAACGGCGCATGGGGTGTCGGGTCCGGCTTGTTGTCGTTATGCTTGTGGCCCGCATCTTGACCCAGCCGGCATACTGCTTACAAGTCCGCGGCTACAGCCCGTCGACGGGCGGTGGCGGATTGGTCCCGGGCGCGAAACCCGATTGGCCCTCCCGCAGGCGCCATTCGTGCAGAGCCCAGATGACGGACGGAAAGGCCAGATCGTTCCAGGGAATGTCATCCCAGGCGAACATGCCCACCTCCAGGCTTTCCGGGCCGGGGGCGATGGCGGGATCGGCCAGCCGGGCGCGATAGATCATCTGCACCTGGCTGATGCGCGGGATGTTGTAGATGGCCAGCAGGGCATCGATGGCGATGCGCGCCGTTGCCTCCTCCCACGCCTCGCGTGCGGCGCCCGACTCGGTCGTCTCGTTCAGCTCCATATAGCCGGCGGGCAGGGTCCAGTAGCCCTTGCGCGGCTCGATGGCGCGGCGGCAGAGCAGGAACCGGCCCTGTTCGTCCGTCACCACCGCGCCGACGACGATCTTGGGGTTCTCATAGGCGATATAGTCGCAGTCGGGGCAGACCAGCCGTTCCCGATCTTCCCCTGCCGGCACCATGCGCAGGCGGGGTCCCCTGGCAGGGACGGGGGATGCGGACGGGCGTATCGGCGGGGTCTGGGTCATGCATTCACCATGACGCCAACCGCCCGCCGCATCAAGCAGCGGTTCGGCGGCACAGGGCGACGGTGGCTATCCAGCAGACGCTGCCGCCACCTGTCACTGTGCGGGAGAAAGACAGTTCAATGAGGGCGAAAGCCTGCGACCGCTCTGCCTCAGCAGCCGCGCTTGCGGTCGCAGCCGGCCTTGGACGGCTTGGCAACGGGACCCTTGGCCGATGCCATGGCCACGCCGTCGCTGTCGCCACCGGCGTCGAACCGCTGCATCAGGCTGGCCACCACGCCCTTGAACCGGCTCAGTTCCTTGCCTTCCAGGTTGCGGCCCGTCGGCACGGCGACCGACAGGGGGTTCACCTGCTGCCCGGCCTTCACGATCTCATAATGCAGATGGGCGCCGGTCGACCGCCCGGTCGTGCCGACATAGCCGATGATATCGCCCTGGCCGACGCGCACACCCTTGCGCATGCCCGCCCCGAATCGGGACATGTGGGCATAGGCGGTGGAGATATCGTTATTGTGGCGGATGCGGATATAGTTGCCGTATGACCCGTTGGGCCCCACCTCGTCCACCACACCGGCGCCGGCGGCGTAAATCGGGGTGCCCGTGGGGGCGGCGAAATCCACACCCTTGTGCATCTTGGAATAGCCCAGCACCGGGTGACGGCGCATGCCAAAGCCCGAGGACAGGCGCGCACCATCGATCGGCGTCTTCAGCAGGGCCTTGCGGATGGAGGAGCCCTGCGCGTTGAAGAACTCCGCCATCCCCTGCTCATCCTCGTAGCGGTAGATGGCCTGTTCCTTACCCGACAGGGTCAGGGAGGCGTAAAGGATCGTGCCGCCGCCGGCCGCGACCTCGCCATCTTCCGTCACCACCTGCTCGTACAGGATCTCGAACCGGTCGCCCGGTTGGATGTCGCGCTGGAAGTCGACATCATAGGAGTAGTTGCGGATCAGTTCCGTCAGCACATTCATGGGCACGCCGGCGGCGCGGCCCGATTCGAACAGCGACGACCGGATTTCACCCTGCGCAGCCACGGCGCGGCGGTTCAGCTTCTTGGCGGTTTCGGCGGCCTGGAAGCGCACACCGTTGAAGCTGACCGACACCGACCGTTCCACGGCCGGCTGGAATTCGAAGCCGATGAACTTGTCCTCACCACCCGTGCGGTCGAACACGACCTCCACGGGCTGGCCCGACTTCATGCGGCGGGGATCATAGACGGCCTTCAAGGCCAGGATGGCCTCGTGCGCATTGGCCTGCGGCACGTCGGCATCCAGCAGCACCTGCATCAGGGTTTCGCCCCGGCCCAGATTGACCAGACGGCGTTCAACCGGATCGGCGGCCTTTTCCGTGTCGCCCCAGCCGTCGGCAACGACGGCTGGTCCCTGGATAGTGTCAAGGGCGGCAAGGGCAGGGCGATCATCGGCAACGCTGCCGGAGGCGGTGGAAAGAGAGGTGCTGTCGCGAAGGGTCGCGACGGTGACACCGCCCAGGGCAGCCAAGCCAATGGCAATGATCGCAAAACGCCTCAGCACCGATGACCCTCCATCCTGACGCTCCCCTCTGGTTCGACCCTTTGGTGCCGGCCTGTTCAATCCGGCGGATGTCGGCTGGAAGTGCTTCCCGCGTCACAGTCAATACGCCAACTTTGCGTAGTGAATGCATGGCGCGCAGGCGACCCGTGCTTCCAGCACCGATGTGCCCGGCGATAATCCTTATCCCGCATGCGGAATGCGAGCGAAAAGAAGCCGCATAAGCAAAAAAAAATGCTGGAAAAACGGGCAGCTTCCTGTTCCACGCCGCCGATCCGCGGGCATTGGCGACGGTGTGAAACATTAGGCACGTAAAGGTGGTGGGATCGGCCAGGTTCATTCACAGGTCCCAACTGTACATCCGGCTCATGGTTCAGCAGAAGGGCCGGTGGCCGCCGCCGCCACGTGCCCCCCCCCGCCTTCGCCATTCTGTCACGACAGCATTCATCAGCAGCAGGTGCCCTGATCGGCATTGCGCGGGACGGGCGTATTCGTGTCACCCGGTTGTGACATCAAGGGTGTAGAGCCGGATGGCCGCTATCGCGTTGTCGCATGGCTAGTGTGACGAACCGCACATCGAACATCGTTCAAATTGGGTTAGACAGTTCTCACCGCGATGAACCGGCCGATCCTACGGAAGAGATCGCCGCCATCGCAATAACAAGTGAAAGGAACGCTGTTCCGACATTGCGCCTGATCTGGCGCCACAGATGAACTGTGTCTGTCTGAACCGCGAATGGAGAAAGAAATGTCCCGTATTGCTTCTGCCCTGCTTGGTGGTGTTGCCCTGGTCGCCGTTGGCGCCGCGCCGTCACTGGCGCAGTCGCCCTTCGACGGCGCCTATGTCGGCGTCTTCACCGGCTATACGAATGACGATGCTTCCGCCAAGTCCGGCACGGCCACGGCCGATTTCGACGCTGATGGCTGGCTGTATGGCGCTTATGCCGGCTATGGCCAGACCTTCGGCAAGATCTATCTGGGTGGCGAAGCCGAGATCGGCAGTGCCGACCTGAGCGGTTCCGGCACTGTTGCCGGCCTGCGGTCCAAGCTGGACACCAACGAGAGCTGGGGCCTGTCGGCCCGTGCCGGTTACCTGCTGAATGACGACGTGCTGCTCTATGGCCGCGCTGGCTGGCAGCGCACCAACTATGACGTCACGGTCGGCACCGGCACGGGCAAGGTGAAGGTCGGCGACAATCTGGATGGCTACCGTCTGGGCACCGGTCTGGAATATGCCGTGACCGACAATGTCCTGGCGCGTCTGGAATACGACTACACCAATTACAACGATACCAACTTCAAGCAGAACCAGATCCGCGTCGGCGTCGCCTACCGGTTCTGATCGCTCCCCCATCCCGGCCGTACGTCCCCACCAGACGGCCGGGATGATGGCGGGTCCAACCGCCCTCATCCGGACCCGCCAATACACCCCCGGCACCCTCCCCAGGTGCCGGGGGTTTTATTTTGGCGCTTTCCTTGACCCAAGCCTCAACCCCGGCGGGCTATCGCGCGGTCGCCGACATAGGGGTTGGACTGGCGTTCGCGGCCGAAGCTGGACAGGCCGCCATGACCCGGCAGGAAGGTGATGTCATCACCCAGCGGGAACAGCTTTTCCCGGATGGACCGGACCAGATCATCCAGATTGCCGCCGGGGAAATCCGTACGGCCGATGGACCCTTCGAAGATCACGTCGCCGACCACGGCGAATCGCGACGGTTCGTGGAAGAACACGACATGGCCCGGCGTATGGCCGGGGCAATGGATGACCTGAAGCACCAGATCGCCGACGCTGACCGTATCACCCTCGACCAACCAGCGGTCGGGCGTGAAGGGGCGGGCATAGGGCATGCCGTATCCGGCCCCATGTTCCTTCAGCGCCAGAATCCAGTAATTATCCTCAATCGCCGGCCCTTCGACCGGGACATGCAGTGCATCCTTCAGATCGGCCACGGCGGCGGCATGGTCGACATGGCCATGGGTGACCAGGATACGCTCCACGGTCAGGCCGTTCTTGGCCACCGCCTCCTTGATCTGCGCCACCCCGCCGCCGGGATCGATGACGGCGGCGCGCAGGGTGCGGGTACACCAGATGATGGAACAATTCTGCTGGAACGGCGTGACCGGGATGATCACTGCCTTCATCGGTGGGGTCGCACTCATCCCGTCATGCCTTCCGTCGCACGAATTTCAATGCCGTATGCGTGGGTGACACCCCGCACACCTTATTGTCAACAAGGCCCGCACCGCGTCCGGCCGCGAAAACATCATCCTGGGTGATGTCACGCCGGCCCTTGGGATAGACGACCCACAGCCCGGCCTTGGGCCCCAGGGTGGGGGCGATATCGGTCACGGCCGCCAGTTTGGCGGCCTGATCGGCAATCAGAAGGATAAGGTCGGCCCCGGCCCCGTCATCGCCCGCCACCCCGGCCCGTGCCAGTTCGGCGGCCAGAACCGGGTCCGGTGTGCCGTAAAGGGCGACCGTCACCCCCGGCTTGATGCCCAGCTTGTCCAGCACTGTCCTTGGATTGCGGATGCGGTTCAGCCAGTCGGCAGCCTTCTTCGCCCCTAAGTCCAGGGACAGGCTGCTATCCGTCGTGGTCAGGACCAGGGCCTCGCCCACCTGTTCCACCGACAGCAGGTCGGCCAGCATCAGCTTCACCCGCACATCCCCGCGGAACAGCAGATGATCCGTTTCCAGCAGGGCCTTGCCCGGACTGGCCTTGCCCATCCAGGTGCCGGTGACGCTGGCCTCCTGTCCCATCGCACACCCCCCTATATCCGTGCCGCCAGTTCCCCCAGGCCCTGGTCATGAATGCCCAACTCGGCCAGATGCGCGATCAGGCTGGTCAGGTAATCGACATTGCGGCCCGACTGCCCCACCCCCTGTCGGATCAGGGTCGCCGTGCCGTCCAGACCCAGCCGCCCGCAATATTGGGCATGGTTGGGGTCGGCTGTGAAGGTCAATGCCTGTACGTCGCCCTGTCCCGTGACGATGCGCAGGCGCCGGGGGATATAGACGCGATAGGCCATTTCGCGTTGCCAGAGATAGGCCAGCACATCGGGTACCCGGTCGGCGGCGATGCGGTAGACCATGCCCCGGCACGATCCGCCGCGATCCAGCCCCAGCACGGCACCGGGCCGTTCGGGCGTGCCCCGATGCTGATGACTGTAGATACAGAAGCCGCGGTGATAACCACGCAGCAGACCTTCCCGCTTCTCAGCGAAATCGAAGCCCGGATTCCACATCAGCGATCCATAGGCGAAGACCCAGAGATCCGTGCCGGGTGGATGGTCGAAACCGGGGGTGCCGTCGGGGGTGTTGTCGGGGGCTGTGTCGGTCATTCCGGGTTGCCGATTCCATCTCGCAATCGCAAAATGGTAACGCAAGCCGATGCCGGGGAGAACCGCCCTTGATGCCGGCCTGCTCCCTTCTGGAGACGGACACAAGATGCTGCACCGATATCGTGCCCTGTTCCTGGCTCTGTCCGTGTTCATTCTGCTGCTGCTGGCTTACACGGCCTTCTGGGCCACGGCCGCGGCACGCATGCGCACCCTGCTGGCCGACGCGCCGGACCGGGCCATGACGGCGAAGGGCATCACGCTGGATCTGAAGGATGCGGTCGTGGAAGGCTTCCCCCTGCGGCTGACGGCGCGGTTGCCGGGCGTGCGGGCGCAATGGCCCAGCGGCACGGTGCTGACCACGGGTACGGTGGAGCTGACGGCCTGGGCCTGGTCGCCGCTGGAGATTGAACTGGCGTCCGAAGGACCATTAAGGCTGGATCTGGCGGGATCGGCACGCCATGCCCCGATCAGCGGCATGGCCGCCGGCCTGGGCGGCACGCTGGTCCTGGGCATGGATGGCAAGGCGAAGGAAGTGGCCGTCACCCTGGACCAGCCGCGGACGGAAGCGACGGAAAGTCTGGGCCCGCTGGCGGCGCGCGAAATGACGCTGTCCTGGCTGGCCCCGCCCAAGCCACCTGTCGGCCCCACCGACGGCCAAGGCATGATCAGCCTGCTGTTCAGCGACATCGACCTGCCCGGTGCCGTTCTGCCGCCGCTGAAGCCGCGTATCGAGCAACTGACTTTGTCGCTGGAACCGCGCGGGCCGATGCCGGCCAAACCCAGCGTGGAGACGATGACGGCCTGGCGCGATGGCGGCGGTACGCTGGAACTGCTGGCGTTTCACCTGATGTGGAGCGGGCTGGACCTGCGCGCCAACGCCACCCTGGCGCTGGATAGCCAGATGCAGCCGGAAGGGGCGGGGACGGCGCAGCTTTCCGGCGGCGAAGTGCTGATTGACATGCTGGCCCAGGCAGGTGCCATGAAGCCCGATCAGGCGACGGGTGTGAAGGCGGCCCTGGGGCTGTTGTCGAAGACCGGCGATGACGGGCGGCGCAACGTGTCCGTCCCTGTCACGCTTCAGAACCGTGAACTCTCCATCGGCCCGATGAAGGTGGCGGTCCTGCCCGTCATTCCCTGGAATTGAAGCGGGGCATCACTGCAATTCGGCCAGCCGCTCCGCCTCTTCCTGGGCGATCAGGGCTTCGATAACCTCGTCCATTTCACCCGCCATGAACCGGTCAATCTTGCCATACAGGGTCAGGTTGATGCGGTGGTCGGTGATGCGGCCTTGCGGGAAATTATAGGTGCGGATGCGTTCCGACCTGTCGCCGGAGCCGACCTGGCTCTTGCGATCGGCGGCACGCTCGCTCGCCAGACGCTGGCGCTCGGCCTCGTACAGGCGGGCGCGCAGCACCTTCAGGGCCTTGGCCTTGTTCTTGTGCTGGCTTTTCTCGTCCTGCTGGCTGACGACGATGCCGCTGGGCAGGTGGGTGATGCGCACGGCGCTGTCGGTCGTGTTCACCGACTGCCCGCCGGGGCCCGACGAGCGGAAGACATCGATGCGCAGGTCGCGCTCGTCGATATGGATGTCCACCTCTTCCGCCTCCGGCAGCACGGCAACGGTGGCGGCAGAGGTGTGGATACGGCCCTGCGTCTCCGTGGCCGGCACGCGCTGCACCCGGTGGACGCCGGACTCGAACTTCAGCCGGCGGAACACGCTGCGCCCCGTGATGGTGGCGCTGGCTTCCTTATAGCCGCCGATGCCCGTCTCGCTGACATCCATGGTCTCGAAGCGCCAGCCCTGGGATGCTGCATAGCGCTTGTACATCTCGAACAGCTCGGCCGCGAACAAGGCGGCCTCATCCCCGCCCGTGCCGGCGCGCACTTCCAGGATGGCGTTGCGCTCGTCCGCCTCATCCTTGGGCAGCAGGGACAGCAGGATACGGCGTTCCAGGTCGGGCAGGCGGCGCCTGGCTTCGGCCAGTTCTTCAACGGCCAGGTCGCGCATCTCGGCATCGTCGCCCTGGGCCATGGCCTCCAGATCGGCCATGTCGGCATGGGCGCGGCGCATCTCGTTGATGGCGGCGGCGACGGGTTCCAGTTCGGCATATTCCTGGCTGGCCTTGACGAAGGCGTCGCCCGTCAGCGCGCCCGAGGCCAGCCCGTCGCGCAGCTCATCGAACCGCAGCATCACCTTGGCCAGCGGTTCACCAAATCTCGCTTCAAAATCCGACAATGGGTCCGCCCGTTCGCGATCAACATGCCTTGGGCCGTGGATATAGGCGATAAGGCGTCCCCGGTCACCCCGGAATTGAAAAACCCCCGCCCGGTTGCCCGGACGGGGGTGCAGGCTGGAACTGCCCGATGAAGCTCTTGGGATTACTTGGCGGCGATGGTCACCGTGACGGTGTCGGCATAATCGCCGGCGATATACTGGTCGGAGGCGGCCACCGTGACCTTCAGGTCGGACTTCTTGCCGAACTGGGCGGTGGCGCGATCGACGACGGCCTGGCTGGTCAGGGCGCCGCTGAAGCTGTCATAGGCGACATTGTAGTTGATGGTGAAATTGCCGCTCTTCAGCTTGCCGGCATTGGCCGAGGCCAGCGTGATGCGGTAGCCGGAGCCGGAATTGCAGGTTTCGGTGACGGAACCGACCGTCTTGTTGGTCTCGCCGGCCTTCAGCGACAGGGACTGGCCCAGATCCTGGACCGCGATGGTGCAGGACAGCGCGACATTGCCCTTCAGCTGGATGGTACCCGACGCGTTCTGGGCCAGGGCGGGGGAGGCAGCGGCGGCGGCGATCAGGGCGGCGGCGGCGGCCTTGGCGAAGAACTTGGTCATGTCGGTCTCCATCGGTTCGTTGGTTCGCGGCGTTATCGCCGTCATGGGAACCTAGGATTGCAGCCCACATGCCAACGGTTATGGCATGCCTGGAAGTTGAGGGATTCCGCGGCTCTTTTGACCGTGTTTATAGACGGTTTACATACGTTTATATGTAATTCGTTGGAATATGCATCGTGCATTATGCAAAAATTGCACTATGCAACGAAACGTACTTCATCGGACTCAACCTAACCTTTCGGTCAGGATTGACGGCGAGCCCCCGCCATCGTCGGGCAGCGTGGTCTGTCGCGCGTGGCCGGAACAAAAAGACCCCCGTCCGGTTTCCCGAACGGGGGTACAGGCGGTACTGCCCGATGAAGGACGTGATTACTTGGCGGCGATGGTCACCGTGACGGTGTCGGCATAATCGCCGGCGATATACTGGTCCGAAGCGGCGACCGAGACCTTCAGGTCGGACTTCTTGCCGAACTGGGCGTTGGCGCGGTCGACAACGGCCTGGCTGGTCAGCGCGCCGGTGTAGCTGTCGTAATTGACGCTGTAATCGATGGTGAAGTTGCCGCTCTTCAGCTTGCCGGCATTGGCCGAGGCGAGCGTGATGCGGTAGCCGGAGCCGGAATTGCAGGTTTCGGTGACGGAGCCGACGGTCTTGTTGGTCTCACCGGCCTTCAGCGACAGGGACTGGCCCAGATCCTGGACCGCGATGGTGCAGGACAGGGCGACATTGCCCTTCAGCTGGAAATTGCCGGAAGCGTTCTGGGCCAGAGCGGGGGAGGCGGCAGCGGCGGCGATCAGGGCGGCGGCGGCGGCCTTGGCGAAGAACTTGGTCATGTCGGTCTCCATCGGTTCATTTGTTTGCGGCATTGTTGCCGTCATGCCAACCTTAGAAGCAGCGAACGTGCCAACACCTGCCGGGCGGAGGAATTCAGGATTTCAGCGGGTTTCCGGTTGTCGGCACATCCCGACGTCATATTGCGGAATGCAAAAACACACCCGAAGGTGATGCATTTTTCAAATTCCATGCATAATGCAATCCACACCGACTCCTGGCTGCAACCTTTCATTACCGACGATGACAGGATGGGCGACATGAATGCAGGTCCAGGGGGGGCGGGCCAGAGCGTCCAGCGATAAGTTGGACCATCGGCGGGATCAACCGTAGGTCAGGTCGAGCCGGAGGCGAGCCCTGACATTCAGCAGGTACTGTCGCTTGTCAGGGCTCGGGCTGCGCCCTCGACCTGACCTTGTCTACGGGGGATCGCGACTTATACCTATTTGCATGGATCAGAACCTACGGTCCTGATCCATGCAGCCCTCATGCGCCGGGCGCCGCCATCCGGCGGCTTGGCTCACGCGCGCATGGGCGCGCGGGCGCTCGTACCGCGCCAACCAGGTTGCGGTGAGTTCCACTCACCGCAACCTAGTATTAGCGATGGCTGCTCCGGATGCAGCGACGGCCGGGGGGCTGCTGCCCTTAAGAGGCACCGGGCGGGTTCCAGGCGTTTGGGTGTCTTGTGGGACTGGGCTCAAATGCTGGCATTTGAACGCGGCAACCTGCTACGGCTGATCCACCGGCTTGCGTTCAGCCGCCAGGCGGCCGAATACGGGCTGTGCCTGGGGTGCCATGGCGCGCTGACGTTCGCGTACCTTGACGCGGCCGGCGCTGGCATAGATCTGCTTGGACGCCTCGATCATGTTGACCCCGGCGAAGGCGCGGAACCAGCGGCGCCCTACCTCTTCCACGGCCGGCGCGCTGGCCAGCAGGAAGCGGCGCTGGGTCGGGGGCAGGAACAGGGCGCAATCCTCCCGCTCCGGCACGAACATGTTGTTCTGCAAGGTCCGGCGCAGCTGTGACGGGGAGAACGGACTGCCCAGGCCAAAGGGCGTTCGGTCAGACCGGGCCCAGATGCCGCTGCGGTTGGGGGTGATGGCGATCAGACGGCCACCGCCAGCCATGACGCGCCAGATCTCCCGCATCAGGGGCCGCAGCTCCTCGGTGCATTCCAGCCCGTGAACCAGCAGGATGCGGTCGATCGACATGTCGGGGAAGGGCAATTCAGCCTCATCCGCCAAGGCGACGCGGCCCGGGCCTTCCGGGGGCCAGAACACCACACCCTGGCTGGCCGGCATCACAGCCATGACCCGTTCCGCTTCTTCCGCGAACATGCCCAGATAGGGCGTAGCGTAGCCGATACCCAGCACGCGCTGCCCGCGCATGTCCGGCCACATCAGCCGGATGCGACGGCGGATCAGCCGCCGAACCACCTGGCCCGTACTGCTGCGATAGAATTCGCGAAGATCAAGGACGTCGCTGTACATGGCGGGAAGGATACCACAATGTCCCGCCGCACAAGCCCCCGGAATCGGGCAAAGAAAAAGCCGGCTGTGCCTGGCACGCCGGCTGTAGATGATCATCCCCGGATCGGCGAGACACGTCCAGGGTTCCATCCCGGTGTGGCGCTGGTTTCCCAATCACCCCACGGCAAGCCGGACAATACGCCAATCCCGACGCCCCGCCATCCACGATGACAAGGGTATGAGAGCATTTGGACGCCACGTCACATTTGTGCAACATGGTGCGGCGCAATGAACACGGGCGACAGGACAAACAAGCCTTTCATTCGGATGGTAAATCCATACACTCCTATTCGTGGGTGAACAAACCATGCGTCAGGCGCATGGCCACGTGGGGGCGTGGATGACGAACGGCAGAAGGCTGTTTCTGGCGAACCTGGTGGTGGCGCTGGCCTATGCCGGCAGCGGCCATCTGGGCTTGCTGACACCCTTTTCCGGTGAAGCCATCACCCTTGTCTGGCCACCCAGCGGCATTGCCTTTGCGGCAATCTGGCTCTGGGGGCCGGCCCTGCTGCCCGGGATCATCCTGGCCGGCTTTGCCCTGAACCTGTTCAATTTCGACAATGTCACCTTCGCCCTGATGGCGGGTCTGGGCAGCGCCCTGCCCGCCCTGGTGGCGCGCCTGGCGCTGCGCCGCTGGCGCGGTGGCCGGCCGTTGTTCGAGGGGGTGCAGGGCGTGCTGGCCTTTCTGGCCATCGCCGTTCTGATCACGCCGCTGATCAGCGCATCTGTCGGCAACCTGGCGGCTGTCGCCGGGCAGACCGATCTGGGGCAGGGGACGTTTATCGCCTGGGCCTCCTGGTGGCTGGGGGATGCCATGGGTGTGCTGCTGGTGGCGCCGCCCCTGATCCTGGCGACGGAAGCCGGCGCCCGGCGGCTGTTGCGTGCCCGCTGGCGGGAGGCGGTGCTGCTGCTGCTTGCCGGGGCCCTGCTGTTGCTGGGACTGTCGCTGCCCCAGGTCGTCTGGCTGCGGGAGGTCGGGCGGCTGGCGCTGTTCTGCCTTATCCTGGTTGCCGCCTTGCGGCTGGGCCTGCTCGGCTCCACCCTCTACACCCTGCTGATGGCGGCGGGCCTGACCTGGATGACGGCGCTGGACATGGGTCTGCTTGCCGGCAACCCCTATCACGCCCGGTTCGCCACGCTGCTGGCCGCCTTGGCCATCCTGGCCGTGGCCGGGCTGATCGTGGCCACGGTGATGGCCAGCCTGCGCCGGTCCGTACAGGCGGAGCGGGAGGCGAGACGGCAGGCCGAGCAGGCGCTGGCGCGGCTGCGCCAGACCCAGGATGATCTGGTCCAGGCCGAAAAGATGGCGTCGCTGGGCCGGCTGGTTGCCGGCATCGCACATGAAATCGCAACACCTGTGGGCACGGCGTTGTCGGCAGCAACAAGGCTGGCCGGCGAAACGCGCGGCGTCGAACAGGCGCTGGCGACGGCGACACTGCGGCGCGAACAGATGAATGACTATATTGACAGCACGTCCCTGGCCGCCCGCATCCTGCAATCCAATATGGAACGCGCGGCCCGCCTGATTGAAAGCTTCAAGCATGTGGCCGTTGACCGCACGCGCCAGGACCGCCGCCGCTTCGATCTGGCGGGATATCTGGAGGAGGTGGTGATCTCGCTGCGGCCGCAGACGCGCAAAACCCCGCACGCCATCGCCCTGACCGGCGCCACCCGCCTGTCCGTCGACACCTATCCCGATGCCGTGGCGCAACTGGTGACCAATCTGCTGGTCAATGCCGTCACCCACGCCTTTCCCGACGGGGAACCGGGGCGGGTTGAGGTGGATTTGCGTGGCGATGATCAGGATTGGGTGGAACTGCGCATCCGCGACAATGGGCGGGGCATTGATGCCGACCTTCTGGATCGCGTGTTCGAGCCGTTCTTCACGACACAGCGGGACCGCGGCGGTTCCGGTCTTGGCCTTTACTTGGCTTATACGCAGGTGGTGCAAAAGCTGGGTGGCAGCCTGAGCGTCACCAGCGAGGCCGGTCGCGGTACCTGTTTTCTGGCCCGTTTCCCCGCCTGTGCCCCGCCACTGCCCGTCGGCGACGGGCAGGAGGCGCCGCCCCCGCCCGCCCCGATCGATCTGGCCGCCAAGCGCCGCAGCGCCTGAGGGCCACCGGACGGCGGCGCCCGGCGCCTGAGGAACATGACCCTTGGAGGCCAGCGGCCGCTGGCCCGCGGGCTCGTGCCCGCGTAAGCCAAGCCGCCGGATGGCGGCGCCCGGCGTATGAGGAAACATGGGACATCCCAAGAGCCATGTCCCATGGCTCTTGGGATCACTCCGCCAGGAATGCCCGCACCGCCGGCAGGGTGCCGGCAGGGTCTTCCTCCTGCGCCATATGACCGACGCCGGGGATGCTGACCAGCCGCGCATGCGGCAGGGCGGCCAGGAATTTGGCCGGATCGGTGGCGAACGGCACCAGCCAGTCCTTTTCCCCCCAGATCAGCAGAACCGGCGCCTGAATGCTGCGCAGCCTGTCATCGGGCGGCTGCAGCACGTAATTGGACAGGCGCGCCACCTGCGCCTTGCGCACACCGGGCGCCAGCCAGGACAGGTAGTAATTGTCCAGCATCGTCTCGGTGAACCTGGCTGGGTCGCCATAAAGTGAGCCGATGATGGTCTTCACGGCCGGCCGCTTCAGCGTATAGGGCAGGGCCTTGGTCGTGTTGGACAGGACAGGCTTCTGGTCATAGTCGAAGCCCGGCCGCGGATAGCCGCCGGGAGAGATCAGCACCAGCTTTTCCACACGGTCCGGATTGCCCACCGCGAAGTTCCAGGCGATCTGACCACCCAGGGAATTGCCGATCAGCACCGCCTTGGCCACGCCCAGCCGGTCCAGCAGGCCGGACAGCAGCACCACGTCGCGTTCGGGCGAATAGGTACCGGCCGGGTCCGGCCCCGTCATGCCATGACCGGCCAGATCAAAGCGGATGACCCGATGATCCTTGGCCAGATCGCCGGCCCAGCCATCCCAGCTTTGCAGCATGGAGGCATTGCCATGGATCAGCACCAGGGTCGGCGCCCCCTCCGGCCCTTCTTCGCGCACATGGAAATTGACGCCTTCCACCGCGACGAACCGGTCGCCGGGGGCGACGAAGCGCGCCGCCACCGTTTCCCGCGGCAGGTCGGGCGTGTAGGCCCACCAGGCGAAGCCGCCGCCACCCACCAGCAGCAGCAGCACCAGCACCATCACTATCCGGCCTAACAGGCGCATCGTTTCCTCCCCAGCTCACTTGTGGCTTGGCCTTCAGCATGTGTCAAAAGCGCGCGGTTTGGGCAAGAGAAATGAAAGATGAATCACTGTTCGGTTGGATGATGATGGCGTCTGAATATTCATGTGTGGAATCGCTTCCACCTCCGACCAAGGCCCTACTTGACGGGCGACCGGGGGTGGCGCATCCCTGCGCGCACCGGATGCCGATCCCGTTAATGGAAACAACCAAACCATGAACCGCTCCCTTCCTGTCATCGCCATCGACGGTCCGGCCGCGTCCGGCAAGGGCACGATCGCCCGCCGCATTGCCGAGGCCCTGGGTTTTGCCTTGCTGGATACGGGGGCGCTTTACCGCGCCGTAGCCTTGTCGATGCGGCAGTCCGGTGCGGACCTGGATGACCCCGTGGCAGCAGCGGAAGCGGCGCGCGCCCTGACCCCGGCTGATATTGAGCGGCTGACCGCCGATGCCGAACTGCGCACGGATGAAACGGCCGCCGGGGCGTCCCGCGTGTCGGCCGTGACGGGCGTGCGTCTGGCCCTGCTGGAATTCCAGCGCTCCTTTGCCGCCAACCCGCCGGGCGGGGCCAAGGGCGCGGTGCTGGACGGGCGCGACATCGGTACCGTCATCTGCCCCGACGCGCCGGTGAAGCTGTTCGTCACCGCCAGCGTGGAGGTGCGGGCCCGACGCCGGTTCGACGAACTGACCGCGCGCGGGGAGACTCCGGATTATGAGGAGGTGCTGGCCGACATGCAGGCGCGCGACGAACGCGACAGCCAGCGCGCCATCGCCCCCCTGATCCCGGCGCGCGACAGCGTCCTGCTGGACAATTCCGGTCTGGATGCCCGGCAGTCGTTCGACAAGGCCATGGAGATCATCCGGGCCCGGCTTCCCGCCTGACACCCATGCGCAAAGCGCCGCACAATGCCGGCGCTTAAGCGACTCATTGGGTTGCGGGGGAGACCCATCGCGGCTATATAAGCCGCCTGTCCCGAAGGACATGAAGGATCGTGACGCGAGCCACGGCCGCAAAGGGAGCCCGCAAGGGACCCGATGCCGGACGGTGCCCGCGTTTTTGCTTGGGAAAAACGTCCTCGCCGGGGTCTGCCCCGGTGCCACCATGGCCTTCATCGACCCGCCTGTCCGGTATTCCGCCGGCGTCGCGGCCGATCTCTTCGGGATGTGTGTGGCCAAGTCGCCGGGCGTGGTGCCCGGTGCGGCGGTGACAAGGCCCTGCGGCCGGCTCGGGCGTGCCGGTGACGGGGGGCGGCGTTGCCGTTGTCTTCAACCCGAAACAGTTTGCCCATTGGAGTTCAAATGGCACAGGTTTCCGCCGCGAAGGAAAGCTTCGCCGCTCTGCTCGAAGAATCGTTCGGCTCCGCCGACAGCCTGGAAGGCACCGTCGTCAAGGGTCGCATCCTCAGCATCGACAATGATCAGGTGCTGATCGACGTTGGCCTGAAGTCCGAGGGCCGCGTTGCCCTGAAGGAATTCACGGTTCCCGGCCAGCCGGTCGAACTGAAGGTCGGCGACACCGTCGAAGTTTACCTGGAGCGCATGGAAGACAAGAACGGCGAAGCCGTCCTGTCGCGTGAAAAGGCCAAGCGCGAGGAAGCCTGGACCCTGCTGGAAAAGTCCTTCACGGACCAGCTGCGCGTCACCGGCATCATCTTCGGCCGCGTCAAGGGTGGTTTCACCGTCGATCTGAATGGCGCTGTGGCGTTCCTGCCGGGCAGCCAGGTCGACATCCGTCCGGTGCGCGACATCGCCCCGCTGATGGGCACGCCGCAGCCCTTCCAGATCCTGAAGATGGACCGCTCGCGCGGCAACATCGTCGTCTCCCGCCGCGCCGTGCTGGAAGAAAGCCGTGCGGAAGCCCGCTCCGAGCTGGTCGCCTCCCTCAAGGAAGGCCAGGTTCTGCAGGGCGTGGTCAAGAACATCACCGATTACGGTGCGTTCGTGGATCTGGGCGGCGTTGACGGCCTGCTGCACGTCACCGACATCGCCTGGCGCCGCATCAACCACCCGTCGGAAGCCCTGCAGATCGGCCAGACCGTCACAGTCCAGGTCATCCGCTTCAACCCGGAGACCCAGCGCATCAGCCTCGGCATGAAGCAGCTGGAAGCCGATCCGTGGGAAGGCGTGGAAGCCAAGTACCCGCCGCAGGCCAAGTTCAAGGGCCGCGTCACCAACATCACCGACTACGGCGCCTTTGTGGAGCTGGAGCCCGGTATCGAAGGTCTGGTCCACGTCTCCGAGATGAGCTGGACCAAGAAGAACGTCCATCCGGGCAAGATCGTTTCCACCTCGCAGGAAGTGGAAGTGATGGTGCTGGACGTGGATCCGGTGAAGCGCCGCATCTCGCTGGGTCTGAAGCAGACCATGCAGAACCCCTGGGAAGCCTTCGTCGAGAAGTTCCCGGGCGGCACGGAGCTGGAAGGCGAAGTCAAGAACATCACCGAATTCGGTCTGTTCGTGGGTCTGCCGGGCGACATCGACGGCATGGTGCACCTGTCCGATCTGGACTGGTCCACGCCGGGCGAAACCGCCATCCAGAACTACAAGAAGGGCGATCAGGTCAAGGTCAAGGTCCTGGACGTTGACGTTGAGAAGGAACGCATCAGCCTGGGCATCAAGCAGCTGGCCGGCGATCCGTTCGAGCAGGCCGCTGCCGGCGTGAAGAAGGGCGAAGTCGTCACCTGCACCGTCACCCAGGTCACCGAAGGTGGCATCGAGGTGGAAGTGGGCGAAGGCTTCACCGGCTTCATCCGCAAGTCCGACCTGTCCCGCGAGCGTTCGGAGCAGCGCCCCGACCGCTTCGCCGTGGGCGAGAAGGTCGATGCCAAGGTCACCCAGATCGATCGCGGTTCCCGCAAGATCGGCCTGTCGATCAAGGCCAAGGAAGTCGAGGAAGAGAAGACCGCCATGCAGGAGTACGGCTCGTCCGACTCGGGCGCTTCCCTGGGCGACATCCTGGGTGCGGCCCTGAAGCGCAAGCAGCAGAACGACTGATCCGGAAACGGATCAGCCCTCTGTCAGGGTTGAGTATTGCGAAGGCCGTCGGGGTGACCCGGCGGCCTTTTGCTTTGGGGGACCAGCGCTGGTAAATTTCCGACGATCTTATGCAGGAGACAGGGCTTGAGCCGCGCCGCCGCCTGGAAGCGTCAGTCGGACCATGATTTCCAGCATGCCCAGACCTCTCTGGCGCGTGGCGAGTGGGATTGGGCCTGTTATGCCGCCATGCAGGCGGCCGTAAAGGCGCTGAAGGCCGGGCTGCTGGCTGTTGGCAGTGCGGAGATCTGGGGGCACAATCTGTCGGCGCTGCTGGCGCGACTGGCAGAGATTGCCGGGTTGGAAACGACGTACGCCCTGGTCAATGGGGCGAAGCTGTTGTCGCAATATAATGTGCTGGCGCGCTATCCCATGGGTGACATGGATGCGGCCCCGGTGGACTTGCTGCTGGAAGATCAGGCCATGACGGCTATTGCCGCAACCACCGCCCTGCGCGACTGGGTACGGGAGCATGTCGATGGCGCCTGACCTGCACCAGCCCGCCGCATCCCCGCTCTCGGCGATCCGTGCGCGGCGGCGGGAAGCACTGATCCAGGGCCTGCGCGCTGCACTGCGCGACCACCCGTCAGGCCCTGGCGTCCAGGCTGTGCGCTTGTTCGGGTCGTGGGCACGGGGGGATTTCGACGGGCTGTCGGATATCGACCTGCTGGTCCTGACCGACGGGGACGCAGGTCTGTTCGACAGTACCCACCTGCCTGACGCCGCCCGCCTGGACATCGCCCAGGTGCCGGCAGCCCTGCATGCACGGCAGGCGGCGGAAGGGCACCCGTTCCATACGAAGGTGGCGGCCGACGCGGTGGAGCTGTGGTGCCGTCCCGCGCCGGCCGCCCTTCCTTCCCCTACCCCTTAACCTGCTTGATCCACCCATCCACCTGGCTTTCCAGGACGGTCAGCGGCAGGCCGCCGGAGCCCAGGATGACGTCGTGGAAGGCCTTGATGTCGAACTTGTCGCCCAAGGCTGCCTTGGCCTTGTCGCGCAGGTCCAGGATCTTCAGCTGGCCCAGCTTATAGGCGCAGGCCTGGCCGGGGGTGACGATGTAACGGTCGATCTCGATCGTCACGCCGCCTTCGCTCATGCCCGTGACGTCGCGCATATAGGTGATGGCCTGGTCGCGGGTCCAGCGCTTGGCATGGATGCCGGTATCCACCACCAGACGCACGGCGCGGAACAGTTCATCGCGCAGGCGGCCGACATTGCCGTAGGGGTCGTTCTCATACATCCCCATTTCCACGGCCAGCCGCTCCGCATAGAGCGCCCAGCCCTCGGCATAGGAGGTGAAGGGGAAGACCTTGCGGAAGGTGGGCACATCCTCGATCGTCTGGGCCAGCGCCAGCTGGAAATGATGGCCGGGCACGGCCTCGTGATAGACCAGCGTCGGCAGGCTGAACTTGGGCGAGCGCGACTTCTCCCCCAGATTGATATAGAAGATGCCGGGACGGCTGCCGTCCAGCGAGGGCGGGGTGTAATAACCGCCGGGGGAGGTGGCCTCCGCATAGTCGGGCACGGCCTGGATATCCAACGGCTGCTTGGGCAGCTTGTTGAACCATTGGGGCGCCTTCTGCATGACCGTGTCGGTCATCTTCTTCAGGTCGGCCAGTTCCTCGGCATAGCTTTCCTTGCCCGGTGCGTATTTCTGGGCCGGGTCCTGGCCCAAGGCGGCCACACGCTCGCCCACCGTGCCGTCGGTCTTGCCCAGGCTTTTCAGCAATGTGTCCATTTCGGCCGTGATGCGGGCCACTTCCGACAGGCCGATCTCATGGATCGTTTCAGGATCCATGTCGACGGAGGTATTGGCGCGCAGGGCCGCCTTATAATAGCGGGCACCATCGGGCAGGCGCCAGACGCCGGCGTCGGCCGTCGCCTTGGGCCGGATCTCCTCGCGCAGCAGCTTGGCCAGATCCTGATAGGCCGGATAGACATCCTTCTCCACCGCTTCCGTCGCGGCGGCCATCAGCTTGGCCTTGTCATCGGCGCTCAGCCCCTCGGCCTTGTCCAGCCGGGTCTTGAAGGTGGAGACCAGCGGGTTGTCAGCCACGGACGTGCTGGTGAAATTGTCCAGAACCACCAGCGACTTGTCGATGACGAAGTCGGGCGGGACGACGCCGGCCTTGGCCTGGTCGCGCACGGCCTGGGCCAGTTCCTTGTACTTGCGGCGCAGCTCGTGCAGACGGGCGACATAGCGCTCGGCCGATTTGCGGTCCTTCACCGCATGTGCGTCTGTCATGAATTGCGGGAAGCGCACGGGGTCGGAGAAAATCTGGTCGATGGGGTACAGATTGCCGGCCGCCGTCACCCAGGGGAAATCCATCATGCCCAGCTGGGCCTTGTAGAATTCCAGCATCACCTGCTGCGACACGGCCTGCTGGCCCGTCAGGCCCTTATAGCTTTCGATCTCGGCCACGGCCTTGGTCAGGAACTCCTTGCCCTCGGCCAGGTCCTCCGGCCGGATCTCGTCCAGCTTGCCGGAATGGAAATCGAAGATGGTGCCGTCGATGAAACCAAGCTGGGTCAGGGTTTCCGGGCTTTTCAGGATCTGGGAAATGGTCTGACGCTCGATCGTCGGATGGATCGGCAGCGGACCCCACAGGCCCCAACCCACAGCCACGGCCGCCACACCCGCGATGCCCGCGACCGTGCCCAGCAGAATGCGCTTCAGTTTCACCTTGATACCCCCGTTGTCTGTTCCACGCGGCCGTCCGATTGCCGGCGATGGTTGGGGTGAAGGCTACAATGCGTTAACCGTCCTGCGCCAGTCCTGCGGCATCGGCGGACGGACCATTCCTGTGTCGGGGCGGGGGACCAGCCATTTGCCAATCGACCCTGTTGCGGGCACTCTCTGACCGCAACAGGCGAAGAACAGACGGACGGGCGCGGATTTCATGGGCATGGCGATGGGCAGCATCGATCTGGCGGCCGAACCCGATTTTGCGCTGGGCCCGTGGCAGGTCCGCCCGTCGCTGGGGCTGGTGATCCGCGATGGCGCGGAAGTGCGGCTGGAACCACGCGTCATGCAGACCCTGGTCGTCCTGGCCCGCGCGGATGGCCGTACCGTATCGCGGGCCGAACTGATGCGCACCGCCTGGGGGCTGGAGGTGAGTGACGATGCCATCGGCCGCTGTGTCGCGCGGCTGCGTGCCGTCCTGTCCGTTGCGGGCGTGGTGGGAATCGAGACGCTTCCGAAGATCGGCTACCGACTGATGGTTTCGTTTCCGGAACAAGATGTCGTTCCGCAAACGGAAGAAACTCCTCCGCCGGAGCCGGCACCGGCAGTCGGGTCAAGGCCCTGGCTGCCCGTGGCCGGCTTGGTGCTGGCCATGGCTGTGGCCGCCGCAGTGCTATGGCGACCGGCGGGACGGGACGAGGTGCCGTCGATGCAGGTTCTGCCCGTCACCAGTGATCCCGGGCGGGAGGTGGAACCGGCGCTGAGCCCCGGCGGCGGGCAGCTGGCCTATGCTGCCGATCGTGACGGGCACGGTTTCGATATCTGGGTGCAGTCGCTGGCCGCAGGGACGGCCATCCGCCTGACCGATGATGCGGATGACGACCTGTCACCCGCCTGGTCGCCCGATGGCGGGCGCATCGCCTTTGTCCGTGCCCGACCGGGCCAGCCTTGTCGCATCCTGGTCCGCCCCGTCCCGTCAGGACCGGAACGAGAGGTGGGGGCCTGTGCCACGCAGGGTGCCACCAAGCTGGCCTGGCTGGATGCGGACCGGCTGGTCTATGGTGACCGCGTGACCGCGGGCGAGGGGGCGCGTCTCTGGTCCTTGCCCCTGTCCGGGCCGCAGGCGGGGATGCCCGCCGCCCTGACCGATCCGCCGCCCGGCATTCTGGGGGATGGCGATCCCGCCCTGTCATCCGATGGCAAGCACCTGGCCTATATGCGCCAACGCGCGGTCGGCGTGGCTGATATCCGCGTCCGCGATCTGGCCACGGGACAGGAACGGCAGGTCACGGATGACGGGCGCAAGCTGCACGGGCTGGACTGGTCCGGCGACGGGCGCTGGCTGTATGTGGTGTCCAGCCGGGCCGGCGATTTCGGCCTGTGGCGGGTGGACCCGATGGGGGTGGAACCGCCGCTGCGTCTGGCACCGGGCCTGAACCAGCTGGGGCGGGTCGCGGCCGGCGGCGACCGGGTGGTGGTGGAGGTGCGCATCAACCGCAGCGCGCTGCTGCGGCTGGACCCGCAGACGGGGCCCATCCCGGCCATACCCCCCGCCAACCGGTTGGACTGGGACCCTGATGTCAGCGCGCGTGGCGCCCTGGCCTTCGCATCCGACCGGTCGGGCATGTTCGAAATCTGGGTGGCCGATCCCGGTGCGGCACCGGTTCCTGTCACCCGCTTTGCCGGCCCTTTCACCCAGTCACCGCGCTGGGCACCGGACGGGCGGCGCATCGCCCTGGTTTCCGTCGTCAACGGGGCGCCGGGTCTGTTTATCCTGGACCGGGCCAATGGCAAGCTGAAGCGGGTGGCCCCGGAGGCAGGGGGCGAGGATCGGGCCCCGTCCTGGTCCAGGGATGGGCAACGGCTCTATTTCGCCTCCAGCCGCGAAGGGGGATGGCGCATCTGGATCACGCGCCCGCCCTATGAGGAGGCGATGCCGATCACGGACATGGGCTGGCGGGCCGCCAAGGAAAGTGCCGACGGTCGCTGGCTCTATCTGGTGCATGAAAGCCAGCCGGGCCTGTGGCGACAGCCTGCCGATGGCGGAAGGCCGGAAAAGATCGGCGATCTTCCAGCACCCTATGACGCGGAGAATTGGGTCGTCGGGCCAGAGGGCGCCTATGTGATCGACCGGACGCAGGCGGAGGCCAGCCGCATCCTGCTGCTGCCCGCCGATGGTGGTCCCGTCCAGGTGGCCGCCAGCCTGTCAGACCCGCTCTACAAATCCTCCCTGGCGTTGGACCCCCAGGGCCGGCTGCTGGTGGGGCAGTACCGGGGCACCATGGTCGATCTGGTGGAGGTGCGACCGACGGCGCCGTAATGGCATATCCCTGTTTCAATTTTTATGGTTAATTTGCGGGGTTGTTGCACGCAATTCCAAAGGGAGTGCGTAGATGCTTCGTGTCCCGCCCCTTTCCCGATCCAGTCCCCCGGCCGCGGAGCCTGTCGCGCGACTGTCCACTCCTGGGCTGGCGGACCAAGTGGCATCGCCGCATATCCGTGCCAATCTGCGCGATATGGGCACAGGTGCTGGATCTGCTCCCATTCTGGGGCCGTCGGTTACCGTACAACGCATCCCGGTGAGGCGTGGGGGCGGTGAGGCTGCGATAGTGGAACCGGACCTGGAGGAAGGGGAAGGCCGGGTGCAGGATGCGGCGGTGGCTGCGGTCGCGGATCGGCAGGAGCAAGAGCCGCCGCCGGTGGTGGTGCATCCGCTGGCTCCGCAGGGGGAGGTCCAGCCACATCCATTTGCGGTCCCTGAGGGCAACGAGGGGCATGCGCCCGCATTGCCGGCCATCGAACCGGCCGCGTTTCATCTTCCTCCACCCCCGGACCCGCCGGCCGTAGACCCACTGGTCGCCCCGGTTGCACTGGCACATGACGGTGGGCTGGGGATTGATCAGCCAATAGTAGATGACGCCCCACATGTTGTTGCAGCTGACGATGCAATGCCGGCCCATGGTCCGCAGCCATGGAATCTGGCGGGCATGGTACGCAATGCCGTGGAGGCTGACTCGCCCGCGCCGTCGACGGGCTTTGCCGGAACGGCGCAGTTGGGCACCAATCTGGGTGGGTTCGGTACGCAGGCGACACCACATGCCGGTGCCAGCGGGGGGCTGGGCATCATCTCCGGCGCTGCCGATCTGGGTAGTGCTGCGTTTGCCCTCCACGACCTTTATAAAAATCCCACTGCCGACCCGACCCAGCATGACGATTCTGAAATGCGTCAGATCAACGCCACCAACGAGACGGCGGGCGCCAATCTGGGTCTGTCCACCGTCGATCTGGGCAGCCGGGTTGCGTCGGCGGCCGCCACTTTTTCCAGCAATGTCGCGCCCGTCGTGGGTACGGTTGCCGGCGGTGTCGGGGCGGGCGTCTCAGGGTTGGTGGCGGCCCGCACCGCCCGCCGCTGGTGGCGGGCGCGGGCGCAGCAGAATGCTGTCGATCAGGCAGCAGCAGGTATGGGGCCGGGGACGGTCAAAGACGCGGCGGATTTCCATCACGACCAATTGAACCGCCGCCGGTGGAAGGCTGGTATCGGCACCGCTGGGGCCATAGCGGGCACCATCGGCGGTGCGCTGATGCTGGCCGGTCTGGGACCTGTGGGGCTGGCGTTGGCGGGGTTGGGTGGCCTTGCGGCCGTTGGGCTTGGGGCCTACAAGGCCTATCGCCATATCAAAAAGAAGCGCGCGGGCACGTTGGGGGTGGATCGCGACCGTCACGCCCAGGCATTGCACCAGAATGCCGCTACCCCGGACGGGCAAAATGTCCTGCGCGGCATGGGCATCACCCAATCCCAGGCCCAGGGACGGGAAGGCATCGCCCTGATCAAGCGCAAACTGAAAAGCGACTGAGCCCCGCCACACCGGCCATCGGCAGAATATCGGCGTTCCATCGGCAGGCCGTCGGCCCGTCGCACTTCCGTCTTTCCAGCCCCTGCCGCACCCTTCCGCCACAGGTCGGTCCTGATGCCGGCCGTCGGGAAACGGGTGGTTGGATGCGGTACGCGATGGTGGTGAACGGTACGCCCCGACAGGTGGATGTCGCCCCGGACATGCCCCTGCTGTGGGTCCTGCGCGATATACTGGGCCTGACGGGCACGAAGTTCGGCTGTGGCATTGCCCAGTGCGGGGCCTGCACGGTGCAACTGGACGGGCAGCCCGTGCGCAGCTGCCAGTTCCCCATGGAACAATATGCCGGACAGAAGGTGGCAACGGTGGAGGGTCTGTCGCCCGACCGGTCGCACCCCCTGCAACAGGCCTGGATCGCCGAACAGGTGCCGCAATGCGGCTATTGCCAGGCGGGCATGCTGATGGCGGCCGACGCGCTGCTGCGGGAAAAGCCGCAGCCCGACGATGCCGACATCGCCGCCGCCATGACCAATCTGTGCCGCTGTGGCACGTTTCCCCGGGTCCGCCGCGCCATCCGGCGGGCGGCCGGGATGAACCCTGTTTGACGGGGGAGGGGCCGATGACCATCGCACTTTCCCGTCGTGTCCTGCTGGGGGGCGTCGGCACCGGTCTGGTGCTGGGTCTGCTGCCCGGCGGCGCCCTGGCCGCCCCCAAACCCGGCCAGGGCGTCAATCTTCAGCACTGGCTGCATCTCGACGCCGACGGCGTGGCCACGCTCTACTCCAACGCCCAGGAGATGGGGCAGGGCGGGTTCAGCGGCGTGGCGCAGCTGCTGGCCGATGAATTGTGCCTGTCCTGGGAGAAGGTGCGGGTGGAAACAGCACCCCTGGACCCGGACATGGGCATGTCTGCCGGCAGGACGCATTGGACGGGGGGCAGTTCGTCCATCCGCAGCCAGTGGGATAAGCTGCGCCGCGCCGGGGCCGCCGCGCGGGAGATGCTGGTCACGGCCGGGGCCGCGTCCCTGATGGTGCCGGTGGCGGAATGCCGGGCCGTGGATGGCCATGTGCAGCATGGGCCCAGCGGTCGGCGTGTTGCCTATGGCGCCATTGTGGAACAGGCGGCCCGATTGCCGGTGCCGGTGGCCCCCACCCCCTTGCCGCGATCGGACTGGACGCTGGTTGGCCGTCCCCTGCTGCGCAAGGACATCCCGGCCAAGACCGATGGCAGCACCCTTTACGCCACCGATGTGCGGCTGCCGGGTCTGCTGTCGGCCACCCTGATGCAGTGCCCGGTCTTTGGCGGCAAATTGCGGTCGGTCGATCCGGCCCCGGCGCTGCGCGTGGCCGGCGTGCGTCGGGTTGTCCCCATCCAGGGTGTCAGCTTTGCCGTACCGGGCCAGAAGGAACCGGTGACCCTGGTCGATGCCGTCGCCGTCCTGGCCGACCATTGGTGGGCCGCCCGGCAGGGGCTGCTGGCCCTGTCGCCGGACTGGGATCTGGCGGGTCATGGCGATCTGGATACGGAAGGGATGCAGGCGATACTGGAAGCGAAGCTGTCCGATCCCGGCAGCATCCGCATGGGGGCGAAGGCGGTGGAGGCGGATATCCGGGCCGCCTACACGGCCGGGCTTGCCAGGGCTACGGACCGGTTCAGTCGCGACTACCGCGTCCCGGCCCTGGCCCATGCCCAGATGGAGCCGCTGTCCGCCGTGGCCGATCTGCGCCCCGGTCGGGCGGAGGCCTGGACGGGCAGCCAGTTCCCCACCGGCGTGGCCCGCATCCTGTCCGCCCTGTCGGGTCTGGCAGAGGACAAGGTGTCGGTGAATGTGCTGTGTTCGGGGGGCGGTTTCGGCCGGCGCTACCTGAATGATTATGTCGCCTATGCGGCCTTTCTGTCCAGGCAGGCCGTGGCCCCGGTGAAACTGATCTACAGCCGGGAGGAGGACCTGTCGCAGGGGCGCTACCGTCCCGCCACGGCGGCCCGGATCAGCGCGGGGCTGGACAGGGACGGGCTGCCCACGGCCATGCATACGCATTGCGTGCCGGCATCGGGCAATGTCTGGATTTCCATGGCGGCCACCGGCACGGAAGGCCAGCCCGACCATCAGCCCAGCTATTACCTGCCGGCCCCGCTGACCACCATGGCCGAAGGCGGGCTGCCCGTGCCCAACGGCCCCTGGCGGGCACCGGGCAGCACGCAGGGGGCCTTCTTCTTTGAAAGCTTCATCGACGAACTGGCCCATCACCAGGGACAGGACCCCGTCGCCTATCGCCGTCGGCTGCTTGACAGCAACCCCCGCGCCCGCCGTGTCCTGGATACGGTTGCGGCCGCGGCTGGCTGGGGTCGGGTCCTGCCGCCGGGTCACGGGCTGGGTATCGCCATCTGGAACAGCTTCCAGTCGATCGCTGCCCAGGTTGTGGAGGTGTCCGTGACAGGCGACAGGCTGCGTGTGGTCAAGGTCTGGTGCGCGTTCGATTGCGGCACGGTCGTCAATCCCGACAGCGCCCGGGCCCAGGGCGAAGGCTCCATCCTGATGGCGCTGTCGGCGTCTCTGGCGGAGAAGGTGGAACTGGCGAAGGGCGCCGTCACCAGCCGCAATTTTGACCGCTACGGTCTGATCCGTCTGGACCAGGTGCCACCCATCGACATCATCCTGCTGGAAAGTCCCGATGCGCCCGTCGGTGGGGTGGGGGAGCCCATGACCCCGCCGCTGCCGCCGGCTTTGGTCAATGCCGTGTTCGCTGCCACGGGCAGGCGGCTGCGCGGCCTGCCGCTGACAGATCATGGTTTCCAGGTGGAGACTTAAGCGGTTTACAGCGCGTCACGATTGTGTTTGGCTTGGGTTGCACCAACATGTTGGACGACCCACGCCATGGTTCGGCGCCTTTCCATTGCTCTGCTGGCGGGGTTGACGATGGTGTCGCTGGCGGCGGCATCGGCCGGGGCTCAGCAGGCCCCGGCCGACCCGGCCCCCACCGGGGCGCCCGCTGCGCTTGAGCAGGAAATCATCGTCGAGGCGGCGCCCCTGCTGGAAGCGCTGCCAGGGTTTGTGAACAAGGCGCTGCCGGCGGCCCATGGCAAGCAACTGGCCCGTTGGCACGGACCCATCTGCACGGCGGCGCGCGGGTTCTTCCCCCAACAGGAAAAGGCCATCCTGGCCCGCATGAACGCGGTGGTGGGCGAGACCGGGTTGCCGGCTGCCAAGCCGGACTGCAAGCCCAATGTCGTCCTGCTGCTGACGGACCAGCCCGATCTGCTGATCGACACGCTGCTGGAAAAATACGGCGCCCTCTTCGCGCCGCAGCCGCTGCTGGACGTGCGCCGTGCCCTGGCCCGCACAAACGGGGACCCGGTCCGCGTCTGGTATGACAAGGCGGCGCAATCCGCCAAGGGCCAGGAACTGGAGATGGAAAGCAACGGCCAGGGCGGGATGAGCCTGCAGGTCCGGGCCGATCCGGGCAATGCCACCCGCATCGGTTCCCCGATCCGCCTGTCGCTGCGACGGACCGTCATCATTCTGGATGTGCGGCGGGTGCAGGGGCTGACGCTGACCGCCGTCGCCGACCATGTCGCCATGCTGGCGCTGGGCCCGTTCGAAACGGATTTTGACGGCAATGGCCTGGACACGGTGCTGAACCTGTTCCGTGCAGGAGAGGGGGCCCGTCCCGCCGGCCTTACGGATTGGGACCGGGCGCTGCTGCGGGCGCTTTACGCCACCAAGGCCGATATCAGCGCCGCCCAGCAGCGCCACGCCATCACGCGCCGCATGGCGACGGGCAAGGACGAACCCTGACCCAGCCCCTATTGCAGGGTCAGCAGGGCGTCGACATGGCGGAGCCGTCCGGGACTGACCATGTCCAGATGCGCCACCCGCACCGAATGCAGCTTGCCGTCCAGGTGGCGGCCCCAGAAATCCAGGAATTGCCGCAGGACAGGGAAGCGGGGGGCCAGATCCAGTTCCTGCCAGATATAGGTCTGCAACAGGCCCGGATGATCGGGCATGTGGTACAGAATTTCCGCCGTCGTCAGGCGGTAATCCTGGAGCTGCCGCGCCAGGTTGGACCGGGAAATGATCATGTGACCTCCCTCTCCAATTCGGGACGGTCAGGCCGTCCCTCAGGCTCCAATCCGGAGCGGTCCTGCCGCCCCCAGAGAAAATCCTGTCACCGATCTGTCATTATGTGAAGATGTTTGTTTTATTTCAATGCATTGGTAGCATATTGGGCGGAGTGCTGCCAAACGGGCCGGCTTGCGGTCGGGAATGGTGTCCGCTACCATTCTTATATGGTTGTCGATATTTACACACGCATCGGTGGGTGGGTTCTGCCGGCCGGCGCGCTGTTGCGCCGGGTGATGGACCTTGTCCTGCCGCCGCGCTGCCTGGGATGCGGCGTGGAAGTGGCGGGTGATGGCAGCCTGTGCCCGACCTGCTGGCAGGGGATCAGTTTCATCGCCGCCCCGCACTGCGCCCGCTGCGGGCTGCCGTTCGAGTATGACCCGACGGGGGAGGGGGCGGGCGATCTGATCTGCGGCGCCTGTATCGCCCGTCCTCCGGCCTTCGACCGCTGCCGGTCGGTCTTCGCCTATGATGACGGCAGCCGGTTGCTGGTGCTGGGCTTCAAGCATGGCGACCGGACCGACTGCGCCCCGGCCTTCGCGCAATGGCTGGCGCGGGCGGCGTCGGCGCTGCTGGTCGAACCCGATACGCTGATCGCCCCGGTGCCGCTGCATCGCTGGCGCCTGCTGAAACGGCGGTACAACCAGTCGGCCCTGATGGCGCTGGCGCTGGGCCGGCTGACGGGGCGGACGGTCATTCCCGACCTGCTGGTCCGCCGTCGGGCCACGGAAAGCCAGGGTGGGCTGACGGCCAAGGGCCGGGCCCGCAATGTTGCCGGTGCCTTCACCCTGCATCCGCGCTGGCGCGACCGGGCGAAGGGGGCGCGGGTGCTGCTGATCGATGATGTCTATACGACGGGGGCCACGGTGGGGGAATGCGCCCGTGTGCTGCGCCGGGTTGGCGCCAGGGCCGTGGATGTCGCTACCCTGGCGCGGGTGGTGAAGCCGGTGATGCTGGATCAGGTGGAACAGGCGGATATTTCCGGCTAAGCGCCCGGTCGAAAGGTGCAATGCGGTCAGAACGGCTTTGCCACCGCTTCCCTTATGTCCATATTGTTGTCACCGAACATTCATCAGCGCAGGAACCCCCGATGTCGTCGCCCAAGGTCGAAATCTATACCAGCCCCTGGTGTGGCTACTGCACGCGTGCCAAGCGCCTGCTGGACAGCAAGGGTGTGGCGTATGAGGAATTCGACGTGATGGCCGAGCCGGCGCGCCGGGCAGAGATGACGCAGCGCGCCGGCGGACGCACCAGCGTGCCGCAGGTCTTCATCGACGGGCAGCATATTGGCGGCTGCGACGATACCCATGCCCTGGACAAGGCGGGCAAGCTGGACCCGCTGCTGGGCATCGGGGCCTGATCCATGACCGACATTGCTCCCGTTGCCCCGCTGCGCGTCGCCCTGGTCCAGGTCAATGCCGGGCCGGAGATCGGCCCCAATCTGGAACAGGCGGGCATCTTCGTCCGTCAGGCCGCGGCCCAGGGCGCGCAACTGGTCTGCCTGCCGGAAAACGTGTCGTTGATGGCGCAGGGGCGGGAGAAGATCCTGGCCCGCGTGAAGCCGGAGGAAAGCCATCCCGGCGTCCCCTTCTTCCGCGATCTGGCGAAGGAGACGGGCACCTGGATCATGACGGGCACGCTGGGCTGCCTGTTGCCCGACGGGCGTGTGGCCAACCGGGCCTACGTCATCGACCCGCAAGGGCAGATCACGGCGCGGTATGACAAGATCCACATGTTCGATGTGGATCTGGCGGGCGGCGAAAGCTATCGCGAAAGCGCCACCTACCGGCCGGGTGAACAGGCCGTGGTGGCGCCGACGCCGTGGGGCGGGCTGGGCCTGACCATCTGTTACGATGTGCGCTTCGCCTATCTCTACCGCGCGCTGGCCAAGGCCGGGGCGTCGGTCATCACCGTGCCCGCCGCCTTCACCGTGCCCACGGGCCGGGCGCACTGGCATGTGCTGCTGCGGGCGCGGGCTATCGAGACGGGGGCCTTCATCCTGGCCCCGGCCCAGACCGGCATCCATGATGGCGGGCGCGGCACCTATGGCCATTCCGTCATCATCAGTCCCTGGGGCGAGGTTCTGGCCGACGCGGGCGAGGAGCCGGGCATCATCCTGGCCGACCTGGACCTGTCCAAGGTGGCAGAGGCCCGGCGCATGGTGCCCAGCCTGGGGCACGACCGCACTTTTGCGGGGCCGTGAAGCGCCGCTGGATCAGCCGGCGCTGATCTGGAACCAGTCCCGGCCTGCGTCGTACTGCAGGGTGATGCCGACCGGGATGACGATCTCCTGATCCAGATCGGCATCGAAGCGGCCGTCATTGTTCAGGTCGATGACGATGTTGCCATTGATGATGGCGATGTTGGTCACGCCGGCCACCAGGGCCGTCGGCATGGCCGTATCGCCCGTCAGCGCCGTCAGGCTGGTGCCGCCGATACGCAGGGCCGTTTCCGCCGCGCTGTCGAAATCGATGCGGTCCCCTGCGGCGGCGTCGATAAGGATGTCGCGGTCACCGCCCTGCAGGGAGGCCAGGGCGAAGACGAAACGGTCTTTGCCTGATCCGCCGGACATGAAATCCGAACCGGTGCCGCCATCGATGACGTCATCGCCCTTCTCGGCGAAGATCACGTCCGATCCGGCTCCGCCCCGCACCGTGTCGGCCCCGCCGCCGGTATAGAACAGGTCGTTGCCATCCGTGCCGGTGATCTTGTCCGGGAGGAACGTGCCCGGCATCAGCTTGAAATCCAGCCGCTTCACGCTGTCGACCAGATCCTGGCCCAGTTCGCTGAAGACGGAAATGATGGTGTTCACCAAGGCTTCGGCCAAGCCGCGGCCGATGATTTCACCAAACTGTCCCGGACTTGCCATTTTCCGTCCCCCGCATTTTGATCATCGTTCAAGAATGAAGCCTATATCATGGCGCACGGCTGTGACACCCGTCATAGATCGTGAAACGTATTGACGCCGCCCTGTCCCGGACGGCATCGCTTGGGCCCTTGTCCGCAATCGAACCGCCATCCCCCCATGTCCCAGCGCTGGAAGATCCTGATCGAATTCGACGGCCGTCCCTTCGTAGGCTGGCAGCGCCAGGACCATGGCGCCTCCGTCCAGGGCTGTCTGGAGGAGGCGGTGCGCCGCTTCACCCAGGAAACGGTGACGGTGCATGCCGCCGGTCGCACCGACAGCGGTGTGCATGCCACGGGCATGGTCGCCAGCTTTGATCTGGTAAAAAGCGTGACGGCGGAGAAGGTGCGCGACGCCCTGAATTACCACCTGAAGCCCCATCCCATCGCCGTGCTGAAGGCGGAGGCGATGGAGGGTGATTTTCACGCCCGTTTCACCTGCATCGGGCGGTCCTACCTGTACCGCATCACCAACCGGCGGGCGCCGCTGGCTCTGGATGCCGGCCGGTCCTGGCTGGTCAGCCATCCGCTGGACGCGGACGCCATGCATGAAGCGGCGCAGCGCCTGATCGGCAAGCATGATTTCACCAGCTTCCGCGCCTCGCTCTGTCAGGCGGCCAGCCCCGTGAAGACCCTGGCCGAATTGGCCGTCAGCCGGCAGGGGGAGGAGATCCGCATCATCGCCCGCGCCCGCTCCTTCCTGCATCATCAGGTGCGTAACATGGTGGGCACGCTGAAAATGGTGGGGGAGGGGCGCTGGGATGCCGATGATGTCGCCGCCATTCTGGCCGCCCGCGACCGGTCGGCGGCCGGACAGACGGCGCCGGCCGACGGGCTGTATTTCACCCGTGCCTTCTATCCCGGCGATGATTTCGCCGATCCCGTCACATAACCGCCGGACCCAGCACTCCATCTTCAACCAGCGGATAGGTCTCCGCCTGCGGCAACTGGTAATGCCACCATTCGAACGGATGGTGGCGCCAGCCGGCGGCCGCCATGATCCCGGCCAGGATGGCGCGGTTGCGCTGGGCCGCCACGGGGATGGTGATGTCGGCATGATAGGCGACGGGCCGCATATCATCGAAATCCGTCCCCATATCCAGCATCGTGGCGTCGGGTGTGGCCAGCGTCAGGTCGATGGCCACACCGCGCCCATGGTTGGACCCGGTGCGCGGATCGGCAATGAAGGTCGGGTCGGGCAGCACGTTCCACAGGGCCCATTGCGCGGCGGGCGGGCGATAGCCGTCGAAGACATGCAGCCGCAGCCCCTGGGCGCCGGCGATGCGAATGGCCCGGCGCAGGGCCGCGGCGGCGGCGGGGTGCAGCAGGCAGATCGGACGCGCGAAGATCGGTCTTCCCGTCAGATTGTCGGCCGTGGCATAGCGGAGATCGAGATCGACGTCGAAATCCGGCGGAGCGATGGTGACGAACCGCATCGGGCGGCCCCCTGTCGTTTTGGATCGGACCTTGATAGCGAAGCCTGAAGCACATGGATATGCGCCAATGATCACGCTTGGCCTGGATACGGCCACCAGCGCCTGCGCCGTGGCCCTGTGGGACGCCGAAACCGGCAGTACCCTGGCTGTGCGCGCCGAACAGATGCAGCGTGGCCTGGCTGAAAAGCTGGTCCCCATGGTCAATCAGGTGCTGGCCGATGCCGGCCTTACCTATGGCGATATCGGCCGCATCGGCGTGACCGTGGGGCCCGGCACCTTTACCGGCCTGCGTGTCGGGCTGGCCGCCGCCCGAGGCTTTGCCCTGGCCGCCGGGTGTCCGCTGGTGGGGGTGACGACGCTGGAAGCAGCGGTGGCCGGGCTGGACCCTGTCCGCCGTCCGGGCCGGACGCTGCTGGCCGCCATCGAAAGCCGGCGTGACGATCTGTTCCTGCAGGCCTTCACCGACGGGCTGGACCCGCTGGGCGATCCGGCGGACGTGCTGCCGGCCGACCTGCCCGCGTGGGCGGCACGGCATCTGCCGGCGGGGCCCCTGCTGATCGTCGGCGACGCGGCGCAGCGGGCGGCGGATACGCTGGGCACCTGGCCGGCGCCCGTGCAACTGGTGGTGACCGAAGGGGCGGCAGAGGCACTGGCCGCAGCCCGGATCGCGGCGGCGCAGGACGCAGCCGGCATCGCACAGCGTATCGCCGACCCGTTCTACCTGCGCCCGCCCGACGTCACCCTGCCCAATCCACGCTGATCCGATGGCTGAAACCCCACGCATCATTGCCGCCGGTCCCGCCCATGCCGATGTGCTGGCGGCCCTGCATGCCTCGGCCTTTGCCGATCCCACGGTCAGCGGTCCGGCCTGGGACGCCGCCTCCTTTGCCAGCCTGCTGGCCTTGCCGGGGGTGGAGGGCTGGATCCTGATGGAGGGGGGGACGCCGCGTGCCCTGTCCCTGTGGCGTACCGTTCTGGACGAGGCGGAACTGCTGACCGTCGGCACGGATGCTGACGCGCGTGGCCGCGGCCTGGGCCGCACCCTTCTTCTGGCGGGACTGGAACACCTGTCTGGATTGGGTGTGGCGACGGCATTCCTTGAGGTCGCCGTCACGAATACAGCAGCCATCCGACTCTATGCTTCTGTCGGCTTCATCGTGACCGGTCGCCGGAAGGGGTATTACCAGCATGCAGGCGTCTCGACCGATGCGAACATCATGATGCTCGACTTGGTCCATGGTAAAAAATGATTAAGGTTTTCTGACCAAAAGACGCTGAACTCCCGTGGGATTGTCGGGGTTCTCTGGTTGAAGTTCGTTCACCTGATAGCCGTGCTCGCGCAAACTGGCAGGGACATTCCGACTTGGCTCTCCGGAATTCATACGAACTTCAAGCACTTGCCCGGATTGCAGCCGCTCCACGGCAAGTTTTGTCCTGACAAAGGTCATTGGACAGACAAGTGCCGTGATATCCAGGAACTGGTCTGGCATGTTTTCCACAGTTGCTGATTCCTTTGATATCTTGCCAAATGGATATTGCATGGGTCGCCGATAAGACTTATATGACCATCTAGTTTCTCGCCCGGAGCAATGATACATGACCAGCGCATCGTCCTCGCCCGAACTTTTGTCTCTGACGACGGAAATCGTCGCCGCCCATGTTTCCAACAATATAGTCGCCATCAACGATCTTCCTGCGCTGATCGAGCAGGTATACCGCACTTTGTCGAACGTCGGCACTGAGCCGGTCGTGCAGAGCGAAAAGCCGCAGCCTGCGGTCGCCATCAAGAAGTCGGTGACGCCGGAATATATCGTCTGCCTGGAAGATGGTAAAAAGCTGAAGATGCTGAAGCGCCATCTGAAGACGGCCTACAATATGTCGCCGGAAGAATATCGCGATCGTTGGGGCCTGCCGCCCGACTATCCGATGGTCGCCCCGAATTATGCCAAGCAGCGCTCGCGTCTGGCCAAGCAGATCGGTCTGGGCACCCGTGCCCGCCGCGGCGACGAAGAGTAAGCGGCTTCTTAAAGTTCGCATGGGGAAGGGGCGGCCATCGGGTCGCCCCTTTTTCGTCGGCCCTGGTCGTGGGAACGGTGCTCTGCACCTCTGTGATTTGCGCATGGCACCGGCGCGGACCTACCCGCAGGGCCCCGCAGGTCTTTGAAAGTTGCGGGACAGGGGCATGAAACTTTCGTGATCCCCCCTTGGACTGTGACACAGTGGGTTGACCGTCCCGCGGCGCTTCGTGTTATGCCAATGCACGAGGAACGGCGCCCCGCCCGGAAGTCGCCCCGCACCCGGCCCGTATAAGGCCGGGATGCCCGCCTGAACCGGGATGGATGCCGGCCGACCACGCCAGCGACCCAGAAAATGTGAGAGCATGGCTGATATCATTGCCACCGATGCCTTGATTTCCGGCGAACTGCGTTCCGGCAATCTGGAAGTCCGGCTTGCCGAAAGTGCCGCCGAAGTCACCGCCGCCCAGCGCCTGCGCTATCGCGTCTTCTATGAGGAGATGCTGGCCAAGCCGTCGGCCGAAATGGCCGCCCAGCGCCGCGATTTCGACATGTTCGACGGCCTGTGCGACCATCTGCTGGTAATCGACCACGCCGCCGGCAGCGGGGCCGACAGTGTGGTTGGCACCTACCGGTTGATCCGCCGGGCCACGGCCGCCCGCGCAGGCTCCTTCTACTCCTCAGATGAATACGACATTTCCCGGATCGAGGAATATCCGGGCGAGGTGCTGGAACTGGGCCGGTCCTGCGTGGATCTGGCTTATCGCAGCCGGGGCACCATGCAGCTGCTCTGGCGCGGCATCGCCGCCTATGTGGCGCATTACGACATCAAGCTGCTGTTCGGCTGCGCCAGCTTGCCGGGGACGGACGCCAAGGCCCTGGCCCTGCCGCTGTCCTATCTCTACTACCATCATCTGGCCCCGCCGGCCCTGCGCCCGGTGGCCCTGCCGCACCGCTATGTCGACATGGCGATGATGGAAGAACATGCGATCGACCCGCGCCGCGGCCTGAACGAGGTGCCGCCCCTGATCAAGGGCTATCTGCGCCTGGGCGGCTTCGTGGGCGAAGGGGCCGTCGTCGACCATCAGTTCAACACGACGGACGTGTCCATCGTGGTGAAGACCGACATGATCACCGACAAATACCTGCGCCATTACGAGCGCCGGGGAACCTCGCTGCTCTGACGGCGGCGGAACGGCGCGGGCGGGCAAGGCAGACATGGACATCGGCTCGACGCTGTTGGGAATGGTGCGGCTGGCGGTCTACGGGACCTGGACCTTGCTGAGCATCCCCGTGCAGATGCTGCTGCTGCGTTTTTCGCCGCGGGGCGCTGCCGTCTGGTTCCCCCGCGTCTATCATCGCTTCTGCTGCCGCATCCTGGGCATGCAGGTGGTGGTGAAGGGCGCGCCGGTGGGTGACCGGCCTGTGCTGTTCATCGCCAACCATTCCTCCTATCTGGACATTCCCGTCCTCGGCT
Source organism: Niveispirillum sp. FG148 (assembly GCF_057809655.1). Classification (NCBI taxonomy): domain Bacteria; kingdom Pseudomonadati; phylum Pseudomonadota; class Alphaproteobacteria; order Rhodospirillales; family Azospirillaceae; genus Niveispirillum; species Niveispirillum sp. FG148. Next base: position 94,321 of record NZ_JBMDKJ010000008.1, on the reverse strand, counting down.
CCATCCTGCCGGCCAGCTTCATCGCCAAGGCCGATGTCGACGGCTGGCCGGTCTTCGGCCTGCTGGCGCGGCTGCAGCGTACGGTGTTCGTGGACCGTACGGCCCGGCATAAGACCGATGAACAGCGCGACACGATCCAGGGAAGGCTGCTGGCCGGCGACAATCTGGTGCTGTTCCCGGAAGGCACCAGCAGCGATGGCAACCGCACGCTGCCTTTCAAGACGGCCCTGTTCGCCGTGGCCTCCACCCGCATTGGTGACCGGCCGCTGACTGTACAGCCCGTCAGCGTCACGGCCACACATCTGGACGACATCCCGCTGGGCCATGTCTGGCGCCAGCTTTATGCCTGGTACGGCGACATGGAACTGCCGCCGCACCTGTGGCGGATGATGCGGGCGGGTCGCTTGCGCATCCTGGTCGAATTCCACACACCGCTGTCGCTGGAAACCGCCGGCAGCCGCAAGACGCTGGCCGATGTCTGCTGGAAATCGGTAGCGGGTGGCGTGGAACGCGCGGTTACCGGCCGCGCCGCCTAGCGCGCTTTTCCGGTAAACCGGAAACAGTGCTAATCGTCCCGCCGTCGACGCAGCAGCACGTAATAGGCGCCGCCGCCGCCATGCTGCGGCTGTGCCTGATGCACCGACAGCACCAGCCGGCCAATCGCCGCCTCGCGCAGCCAGCGCGGCACCGACAGGCGCAGCACGCCCTCTCCACGCGGCATCTGACCCTTGCCGGTAATGACCAGGACATTGCGCCGGCCAGCGGAATGGCTGCGGCGGATGAAGCCGATCAGCGCGTCATGCGCCTCGCTCTGGGTCATGCCATGCAGGTCGATGCGCCCGTCGATGGCCATCTTGCCCCGGCGCAGCTTTTCATCCGTGCGCTTGTCCACGCCGGCCACGCGGCCCAGCGCGGATGGTGCCAGATGCACATGCACCTTGCCCTTCTGCGACAGGGGCGCTCCCCGCAGCATTTCCGCCAGCCGCTCCACCGCCGGGGTGGGAACATGCACGGGAGGGGGCTTCGCGGGTGCTGCAATGACCGGTGCTGGGGCCGGTGCTGCGGCGGGGACAGGCTTGCGTCCCTTGCCTGCGGCGCGTGCCTTGCCGGGCAGGGGCGTGGCGTCACGGACAACGGTCCGCCACAGGTCCAGTTCCGCCTCCGTGGGCAGTTTGGGACGCCGTCCGCTCACCATGCACCAACCCCGCGCGACCGGCGCGGTGTGGCGGGCTGGGGACGGGGGGGCGCGGCAGACACGGTGAGGGACAGCCCTGGGCTTGGGGGATGGCGCAGCAGGTATCACCCGCGGCCCGGGCAGGCAAATGAAAGCCGGTCCCGGCGGGGACATAGGGCGCATCCACGTTCGTGACAAGCCGTGGAACGCCGGGCGGCCATGCAGATGCCGCCGCCTCAGGAAGAGGGGAAGGCGGCGGCGGGATGGCATCCTTGGCGCATGCCCGCATCGAACTGCCGGGCCAGATCGCCCAGCGTCACCTGTCCCAACCGGCGCAGCAGCACCGATCGCGCCTCCGCCAGCGTGGCATCCAGGGCGGCGTTGACGGCCTGTTCAATCAGGCAGGCCGGGTTGTCGACCGACAGGCCGATGGCGAACAGCGGTGGCTCCCCCAATGCCTGATAGATGTCCAGCAGCGTGATCGCATCCAGCGGCCGCCCCAGCGCCCAGCCCCCGCCCGGTCCCTTTTCCGAGGTCACCAGGCCATGCTGGCGCAGGCCCGCCATGGTCCGCCGTACCACCACCGGATTGGTGTTGAGCATCAGGGCCAGCGTATCCGACGTGGCGGCCCGGTCCAGCCGATCCATGTGGATCAGGGCATGAAGCATACGGGAAAGGCGGCTGTCACTGCGCATGGCCTTCTCATACGTCATGTGAGGTTACGTAACAAGAGGAGTTGCGAGAACCATCGGAGAGGGTTATTCGTAATTCATGAAGTTACGATAATGCGGAGAAGAGCGATCATGGATCATGATGTCATCGTTATTGGCGGCGGCTTTGCGGGTCTGGCAGCAGCCATGCCGCTGGTCCGGGCGCGCCGCCGGGTACTGCTGGTGGATGCCGGGCAGCCGCGCAACCGCTTTGCCGAAGCCTCGCACGGCTTCCTGGGACAGGACGGGGTACCGCCGGCCGAGATCCTGGCGCGCGGTCGCCGCGAACTCCTGGCCTACCCGACCTTCAGCGTTATCGACGCCGTTGCCCGGCAGGTGGAGGGCCAGATGGACCGGTTCGTCGTGACCCTGGAAACAGGGGATACCCACGGGGCGCGACGGCTGATCCTGGCCCTGGGCGTGCGGGATGACCTGCCGGACCTGCCGGGCCTGCGGGAGCGCTGGGGCGTCACCGTCCTGCATTGTCCCTATTGCCATGGCTATGAAGTGGCGGATCGGCCCCTGGGCGTACTGGCTTCCGCAGTGCCGCAGGATCACCGCGGGTTGCTGCTGACCGATTGGGGGCGGCCCACAACCCTGTTCACCCAGGGCGGCCCCTTGCCGGACGCACCGATGCTGGACAGGCTGGCCGCCCGCGCCGTGCAGGTGGAAACGACGCCCATCGTCGAACTGCTGGGGCCGGCCCCGGCGCTGGAGGCCGTGCGGCTGGCGGATGGGCGCATCGTGCCACTGGCCGCGCTGTTCGTTGCCCCGAAGACGGAACTGTCCAGCCCGCTGGCACAACAGTTGGGCTGTGCGATGGAGGAGGGGCCCAGCGGCGCCTTTCTGCACAGCGACGGCCGCCGGGCGACCAGCGTGCCGGGCGTCTTCGCGGCCGGCGATGCGGTCATGGGCATGCATAATGGCTTGCTGGCGGCGGCATCCGGCCTGATGGCCGGTGTTGGCGCCCACCAGTCGCTGGTGATGGCCTGAAACGACTGATACTGATCTGCATTGATCAGAACCTGCGGTTCGGATCCATGCAGTCCTCAGGCGCCGGGCGCCGCCATCCGGCGGCTTGGCTTCACGCGACCATCAGGTCGCGGGCGCTCAATGCGCCAACCAGGCTACGATGAGTTTCACTCACCGCAGCTTGGTATAATCGGGAACTGGTACTGCGGCGGCTGCCGTCGCGCCGCTCGTGCGGCGTAACCGAGCCGGCGGCGCTGGCGATTGCAGCCCGGTGATCGGTTTCGATCACTGGGACGGGGTATCAGGCCGGCAAGGTCTGCAAGGCCGGCAGGCGGCAGCGGATGATGGAACCCGACTGACCGTCGCTGACAATCTCCACGCTGCCGCCATGCAGTTCCACGAAGCTTTTCACCAGCGACAGGCCCAGGCCGGCCCCGGCCGATGCCGTCTGCCCGGCGGCCCCGCGTTCGAACCGTTCAAAGACGCGGGCCTGCTCGTCGCTGCCGATGCCCACGCCGGTATCGGCAACGGACAGCACGACCTGATCCCCCTCCCGCGTGGCGGCCAGGGTGATGCGGCCGCCGGCGGGGGTGAATTTGATGGCGTTGCTGACCAGATTGAACAGGGCCTGTTTCAGGCGCTTCTCGTCGCCTTCCATGCTGCCGATCTGGTCCGGTACTTCCACCCGCAGGTCCAGGCTCTGCTTGCGGGCCCAGTCGCGGGTCAGGCTGGCCACCGAATGCAGCAACTGGGGAATATCGAACCGGTCATGTTCCAGAACCATGAACCCGGCCTCGATCGTGGCCAGGTCCAGGATGTCGTTGACCAGCGACAGCAGCCGCCGGCTCGCCTCCAGCACGCCCTTGGCATATTCCTGCTGCCGGCTGTTCAGGGGCCCGAAATACTGGTTATGCAGGATTTCTGCGAAGCCCATGATGGCGTTCAAGGGCGTGCGCAGCTGGTAGGAGACATTGGCGATGAACTCCGCCTTCAGCCGGTCGGCTGCCTCCAGCGCCTCGTTGCTGGCGCGCAGCGCCGTCTCCACCTTGTCGCTGTCGGTGACATCCAGACAGGAGAACAGCACGGCCCCATCGGGCAGCGGCACCAGGGCATAACGCAGGACCGATCCGTCGACGCGGCGCATGACCCCGGCATCGCCCTCCCGCTCCAGCAGGCGGCCGACCAGCCGCTCCCGCTCCGTTTCCCAATTCCCGCCCTCGTCCAGCAGGGCGCGCACCATCTCCACCAGCCGCGCGGCATGTGGCTCGCCGCGCACGGCCTCTTCCGTCACGCCCCACAGGCGCAGGAAGGCGGGGTTGCACAGCTTCAGCCGCCCATCGCCGCCAAGCACGGCCACCCCTTCGGCCAGATTGTCCAGCGTCTCCTGCTGCACGGCCATCAGGGTGTTGTAGGAGCTTTCCAGCGCCAGCGTATGGGTCACATCCTCCAGCACGAACATCAGTCCGCCGAACGGATGCGGCACCGACAGCGACCGCAGGGTCCGCCCGTCGGGCAGATGGATCAGTTCCTCCATCGGTTCCAGAAGCGAGGTGAACAGGCCCAGCTGCTGTTTCTTCCAGCGTGGGAAATCCGCCTCTTCGGTCAGCTTGCGCCGGGCGCGCAGATCCTCCAGCACCTCGCCATAGGTCGGTTCCTCGGCCAGCCAGGCCGTATCCATGTCCCACAGCCTGGCATAGGCGTGGTTGTGGAACTTGATGCGGGTGTCGGGGCCATAGATGGCGATGGCGGAACCCAACTGGTGCAGCACTTCCCCATGCGCATCGATATGGCGGGAAAGCTCGTCACGCAGCGACCGTTCCGTTGTGCGGTCTACGGCCATGCCCACAAGTCCCCCCGGGGACAGGGGCATTTCCGTCAGATTGTACAGGCGACGGTCGCCGTCGACGACCAGGAACCGGTCCTCCCCCTGGGGCGCCCCCGTGTCACGCGCCCGCTGCGCCAGATCACGCGGTGCGCCGAACAGGCCGCTGGCCGACAGTTCGCGCCCTGTCGCCATCACCTCGTCGGGCGTGCTGTCCAGCAGGGCGGCGTAGGCATTGTTGCACCAGTCGATGACCAGATCGGCATTGCGGCGCCACAGCGGCACGGGAAGTTCGCCCAGCAGCAGGCGCAGCCGGTCCAGCTCCGCCTGCTGGGCCTGCGCCATTTCCACCCGCCGCACATGGTCCAGCCCCTGCACGGTGACATCGCGCAGCCACAGCAGATGCAGGACGGTGCCGTCCGGCCCTTCACCACGCCGGCCGCTGGCCTGGAAGAAGCGCGACCCGTCGGCCAGGCGCACATGGATCTGGAAGGGCTGACCGCTGTCGGTCAGGTGGCGGAAGGATCCGTGCAGGGCGGCGGCATCGCTGGGCGCCAGCGCCTGTTCGATATCATCCAGCCGCCGCACCTGTTCCAGCCCCAGCAGCCGCGCGAAACCGGGCGCCACGGCCAGATCACCGGCCGGGCCCAGCGCAAACCAGGGTTCCGGCACCCCGTCCAGCAGGGCGGCCATCCGTGCCGTCTCCGCCCTGGCGACGGCCAGTTCCCGCTCCTGCCCGCGGCCCCAGGCCAGCAGGCGCAGCAGACAGGCCGCCACGGTGGCCAGCAGGGCCAGCGCCAAAAGGCCGAACACGGGCGATTGCGCCTCCCACAGGGGAAGCAACATCCAACCAAGGCCGGCCAGCCCCAGCAGGGCAGCACCGGCAATCGCGACAAGATGGACGACAGCGGGTTTCACGGGCCGCAGTGTAGGGGGCTGGCTTGTCGCAAGGCAAGCGGTTCGGCACTCGTCATGTTGCCACACCCCAGACCCACCAACCGGTCATCGTTCCACCAACCAACGGATGATTAGAACAGGCGATTGACACCCAGAATGGCCGTGTTAGCGTTAAATATCTCAATCTTGACGTTGGGGTGCGAAATGGCGGTGGCACAGTGAAATCGTCGTCCGAACCTCATCACTGGCCCTATCTCCATGAATCGCAGGCAGGCTGGCTCGACCCCGATCGGATCACCGAGCAAGGGCGCTTCCTGCTTTACCGCGCCCTCAACCTGCGGCAGATCGTGGCGTTCCTGGGGGCCGGCACCTCCATGGCCTATGGCCGCATTTCCTGGAGCGAGCTGGCCTATAAGCAGGCAACGCGCATCATCAGCTTTTACAATACGGAATGCAAAACCGATAAAAACTTCACAGATTCCAGGCAGGCGGAGAATATTGACAAGATTGTCAAAATATTAATGGATCAGAAGGAAAAATATGATGCAGGAGCTGATATAGATCAGGTATTCTGTCTTAATATTTGTGAACAATTTATGCGAATCATTGGCCGAGATCGCGTCGATAGGCTCGCGGAGATTCTGGGAATAGGTAAGAATTTCAGTAAAATATCCAAACCTATTGTATCGGAGGATTATGGGCGCGCCTGCTTTCAGCTTTCCATAAAGCACGAGACCTTTGACGAGCGCCGGAATATACAATCGATTCTTCAAGGGAAATTTACGCCATCGGCCAATGATCTCTTCGCTTCGCTGCGGACGACCGGCACCCCTGCTGACTGGGCTTCTCTTGCAACGACAAAGCTCAGCGATTTCAGTGAACTGGATCGGATCAACCTGCCGGGCAGCCGTCAGAGTGCCGCCTTCTTCCAGGGCGATGCCATTGCGCGGCAAGCACAGGCGCTGGCGGACGAGGCGGCCAAACGCGATGGGGACTGGCCTTTGGCGCAGGCCAGCCGGATATATGCGGCGCTCCGCCAGAAAACGGTCAGCCAGCCGCTGCCGCCGGCCTGCTATTTCATGGTTGGGCTGGCGCTGGACCTGTTGCGTTACCAGGATGCAGTCACGGGGAATAAGGAAGCGGTTGGAACTTGGCTTCGTGCCCTGGTCCAGGTGCCGCCCAAAGAAACCCTGAGTCGCGGGCAGGTCATTCCCAAGCTTTGCGACCCGCTCTATTGCCTGATTCAGGATCTGAAGATCGACCGCATCGCAACGGTGAATTACGATCTGGAGGTGGAACGGTTCCTGGCCGATGCCGGGTATGGCGTGCAGCCGGTGGTGCCGGCGGCGGGCTTTGCCAGCTATGAAAGGGCGGGTCCGCTGGGCGCGCGCACCCGCGATATCGCGCTGGATGGTGACCGGGCCGCGGACCTGATCGATTTCGCGGTATCAGAGGATGAATATACCGTTCAGGTCGCCCACCTGCATGGCCGTGCGACCGCCGACAGTGATCTGGTCGTGACCGAGCGCGACTATCGCAACAGCTATATCCACAATGGCGACGTTTCAGACATTTATCGCCAGGGACTGTCCATCCTGTTCGGGGGCAATCCGGTCCTGTTCATCGGTGTCGGCCTGAACGAGGAGGATTTGCTGCGGCCCCTGCGCGAGTTCCTCAGCCTGGAACCTGACAGCAACCGACCGGTGCTGGCCCTGATGCCCGCCTTGTCATCGGAGCGCGACTGCCGGGCGACCACCATCAAGCATTTCGCCCGGTACGGCATTTACGTGCTGCATCACGGCCTTTGGGGCACGACCGACTGGCTTCACCAGATCGACAGCCTGTGCAAGAGCATCTGCGGCATCTTGAAGGACGCCAAGAGCGACAGCCCGCCGGCTGGCCTGAAAAGGCGGCGGAGGAAGGCACAGGCGGAACTTTCCAGGCTGGACATGCTCAGCTTCAAGCCCCTGGATGACAGTCTGGAAGAGGATGCGGTGGACCTGCGCCTGGAACTGGAGGCGATCGGCTGCATCCTGGACGTCATGGGGCAACTGCTGGACAAGTCAGCCCCGCATCGCGAAGAAATGCTGGAGGCCCTGCGCAACTGGACTTTCAGCGTCGTCTCGGCGGTGCTGACCAAGTCCTTGTGCGGCGCGCTGCTGGGCACCAGGAAGTCCTGGGACAAATGGTGGGAGCATTGGAAGAAGATCCCCGATGCGCGACACAAGTCGCTGCCCTTTACCAACCTGCCCTACCAGCAGCCGGATCGTAACCCGGTACCCCCGGTGATCGTCCGGCATTATTCGGTCGGGCCGATGCGGCGGGCCGCGCCCGGCACGGCTTATATCGACGACCCGATATCGGCGTTCATCATCAATACCATCAACGCGGGGGCGAACTCTCCGTCCACGCCACCCGCGGGTTCCGGACCGCCAGCCAATACCGAACCGGCACCTGACTGGTGCCGTGAGCAGCAGGTGGTGCTGATCAGCGGCGACAAGGGGGCGGGCAAGGGGCTGTTGTTCGCCTCCCTGCTGGATTGGATCGACAAGACACGACCCAGCTCCCACGCGGGCTTCTTCTTCGCCGGTTTCAGTTTTTCCTGCGAAGTGGCCTCAGTCTGGGACGCGCTTATCACGTTTATCGACCCCTCCTTGCGGCCACAGGGCGTGAGGGTGCAGGCGCAGGGCAGGGACGGGGCGACCGCGGCACCCCTGTCAACCCAACGCGGCGGGGAAACCGGGGTGGTGTCCGCACCCGTCAGCCAATCCCGCGCGGCGCGGCTGACCGAGGCGCTGAAGCGGGTCAAGGCCGCGGGTCAACGCCTGCTCATCGTGATGAATTCCATCGACATGCTGTTTCATCGCAATGGGGAGGCGAAGAACGCCGAAATCCACAGCATCATGCAGGTGCTGTTCGGGGCAGACGCAGCCCCCGTGCTGGATATCATCATCCTTGTTCGCAAGGACCGTTGTCCGCAGTTCCTGCTGGCGCAAGACGCGGCGCGGAAATCGCCCGTCAAGCGGTACAAGCAGAGCATTCGGCCGCTTGTCTTTGATGAGGTCACGCCATTGCCATGGGGGCATGATGTCCCGATGCGGGAGATCGGCGGGGCCGCCGGCACGGGGGACAGCCTTGCGCTGACTATATCGCTGAAGAAGCCACGCGATCGTTCGAACATCCATTTCAAGCTGGAGATGCCAAAGCCGCCCAATAACACTGCGCGTATGTCGCTTTATTCGCGATATATGCTGCATATGATCGATTTGAACAACAGAAACACCCCGAACGATAAAGACAGGCTATTATCGTCCTTGGAGACGGGGCGGTTAGGTCAAAGTTATTCTTTGATGAAGGTGTTTGATGCTGTAACGGATTACTGGTATTTCAACAAGATCGATGAAAATAGGCTTTCGGATTGTGTTTCTGATTTTGATAAAATCCTACTGGATGAAATAAAAATTGCTGAGAGGACGGTGTCTGACAAAAAAAACGAATTGGACGAAAGAGTATTCCAGGATTTTCCCACGCTGCCGGAAAAAGAACTGGCGGCCAGCGCGCATCTGCATGAAGCGCTGATCCGTCACCTGGCCGTGATATCCATTCCGGTGCCGGCCATTGTCCTGGCCGATTGCCCGGCGATCCAGCAGATTTACGACGAGAGAAGGGACCCCGAATTTAACGGGCAGGACCGGCATTGGCATGCACAGCGGCTGCATCTGCTGGTGGCGCTCGCCCTTCATATAATGGTGCAGCTGAAGGGGATGGTCTTCTGCATCGACCCGGTCGACACCGACTCGGTGGGAAGCCGGAAGCATTCCCTGCCGCGCCGCTATCAGGTTCATCGGGGGTTGCAGCATTTTGTCTATAACCGCCTGGGCGCCCAGGTGGTGGAGCCGGTGGAGGGGATATTCTTCACGCCTTCCCTGCCCACATCCCAGGCCCGCAGCATGCCGCAGCTCAATGCGGACGCCTATATCTTCCTTTACGATCTGGTCCATAAGCTGTCCGGCTATCCGTCGGCCAACACCAACGGTCCCGGTTCCCGGGCGGGGGTAATGGCTTTCAATCTGCGCGCGGCGATGGGGGTGGTCCGAACGCTCCTGTCCTTTGGCACCGTCTGTCGCTTCGCCAACCTGCAATCATTGCCGGCCCTGGGGCAGGGCGGAATCGGGCAGTTGGAGCGGCACCGGCTGCTGCTGCGCTGGATGCTGGTCGCCGCCACGCGCTGCCCGGATGTCCGGGGAGTGCCGGATAAAAACCCGGCGGACCCGTCAGATACCAAGCCTGAAGGCAAGCCGGCCCCGCCCTTCTATCAGGATGAGACGGCCTGGCTGCTGAACGAGATCGGGGTCCTGTCGCTGATCCAGGGCCGATGCCGTGAAGCCGACACGTTCGTGTCACTGGCCCTGAACACCAGCATCGTGGCAGAGGGTTTTGAAGGCACCATGTCCCGGCGCATGAAGCTCAATCGGGGCCTCTGTGCCATTGATCTGGGACGTCTGACGGTCGCCAGACACTGTTTCGATGAAGTCCGATACCAGGATGACGAGGAATTGCTGCTGCGTACTCTGGCGGAGGGCTATACGGCGCAGGTCGAGCATCTGTGCGGCAACTATGTGCTGGCGGAGAAGCAATATGCCGAGGCCATCCGCAACCTTCGCAAACTGGACCATCGGCGGCCCGTGAGCTATCTGCGACGGGCGGAGGCGGATCTGTTCCGCCGTGTCGGCCGGAATGATGACGCCAAGCAGGCGCTGGAGGAATCCTTGCGTATCGCCGAAGCGGGCGGCTTCAACGATTACTATCACTTCTCGCAATTGTCGGAAGTGCGGCTGAACCTGGCGACCAGCGCACAATTGGTTGATCTGCTGCCAACCGTGGATCAGGCGGAACGCTATGCCGACCGCATGGACATGCCCCGGCTGAAGATCGAGGCGCTGCGCACCCGGGCGGAGGTCTTCCTGTCCCAGGGCGAAACGCGCCTTGCCGGCGAGATGGCGGCCGGTGCCATGCGGCTGGCGAAGCTGAACGATCTGGTCCTGCGCCGCATCAGCCTGACGGAGCTTCTATCCCGCATCTTCCGTCGGCGCGGCAATCTGCTGGCGGCCGATCGCATGCAGGCCCTGGCCGAACGGTCGGCCCGGCGCGTTGGCTATCACATGCCCGGCAGCAAGCCGTGGTGAACGAAGAAAAGGCCGCGCCCTGCTGGACGCGGCCCGATCTGCCACTGCGGCGACAACGCCCCGGTGATCGCGGATGATCACCGGTGACAGGTGTCGATATCAGTAACGGTAATGGTCGGGCTTGAACGGGCCCTGCACCGGCACGGCGATGTAATCGGCCTGCTTCTGCGACAGAACGGTCAGCTTGGCGCCGATCTTGTCCAGGTGCAGGCGGGCCACCTTCTCGTCCAGGTGCTTGGGCAGCACATAGACCTTGTTCTCGTACTTGGCATGGTTCTGCCACAGCTCGATCTGGGCCAGCACCTGGTTGGTGAAGCTGGCGGACATCACGAAGCTGGGGTGGCCGGTGGCGCAGCCCAGATTGACCAGACGGCCCTTGGCCAGAACGATCAGGCGCTTGCCGTCGGGGAACACGACCTCATCCACCTGCGGCTTCACTTCGTCCCAGACATAGTTCTGGAGCGAGGCGATCTGAATCTCGCTGTCGAAATGGCCGATATTGCAGACGATGGCGCGGTCCTTCATGGCGCGCATATGGTCCAGCGTGATGACATCCACGTTGCCCGTGCAGGTCACGAAGATGTCGCCCAGCGGGGCGGCGTCTTCCATGGTGACGACCTGATAGCCTTCCATGGCGGCCTGCAGGGCGTTGATCGGGTCGATCTCCGTCACCAGGACGCGGGCACCCTGGGTGCGAAGGCTGGCGGCGGAACCCTTGCCCACGTCGCCATAGCCGGCGACGACGGCGACCTTGCCGGCGATCATGACGTCGGTGGCGCGCTTGATGCCGTCCACCAGCGATTCGCGGCAGCCATACAGGTTGTCGAACTTCGACTTGGTGACGCTGTCATTGACGTTGATGGCGGGGACCTTCAGGGTGCCGGCCTTCACCATCTCGTACAGGCGATGCACGCCCGTCGTGGTCTCTTCCGACAGGCCCTTAATGTCGGCCAGCATTTCCGGATACTTGTCGTGCATGATCTGGGTGACGTCGCCACCATCGTCCAGGATCATGTTGGGCGTCCAGCCGTCCGGACCGCGCAGCGTCTGCTCGATGCACCACCAGAAATCTTCCTCCGTCTCACCCTTCCAGGCGAAGACGGGGATGCCGGCGGCGGCGATGGCGGCGGCGGCCTGATCCTGGGTGGAGAAGATGTTGCAGGACGACCAGCGCACGGTGGCGCCCAGCGCCGTTAGCGTCTCGATCAGCACGGCCGTCTGGATGGTCATGTGCAGGCAGCCGACGATACGGGCCCCGGCCAGCGGCTTGGCGGCGCCATATTCGGCACGCAGGGCCATCAGACCCGGCATCTCCGTCTCGGCGATGGTGATTTCCTTGCGGCCCCAGCCGGCCAGCGAAATGTCGGCGACCTTGTAGTCAGTGAAAGCGGTCATGTTGGCTCCCTGTCGCGCCGATGCGCGGGTCTTGGGGTGACGAATGAAGGTGAAGGCGGGGCCGGCATGGTCCCGTATTTCCTGGGCCAGGATGTATCAGGCGGAGCGATCGGGAGCAAGCATAAAGATATCTTTATGTGTGCATCTGTTGGTGTGAGGCCGCCCGCGACCATTTGACACCTGCCATGTGAATGTGACCGATTGCCACCCCCGGAAAGCTGGCTGACTATCGTATGTGGTGGCGGGTATTCTGGTGGTGGGTGGCGTTGATGGACATGGGTGATCCGGAGATGGAGGGGCGGCGGCCCCTGGTGGCGGACGCGGCAGACGACAGTGCTGAACAGCGTCGTCTGGCCCGTCAGGCAGAGCGTATCCGGGATATGGAACGGCTGATGCGCGGGGCGGCCGCGTTCTCGCGCAAGCAGGGGGAATGAGCGATCAGGGACTGTCAGGTTTCCGGTGAAGCATTCTCTCCCGTCATCCCGGCGAAAGCCGGGACCCAGGGTCACAGGAACAAACGTTGCCGCTGCGTCGACAAAGGCTGCCGATAGGTCGGGCGTCTGGCCCCTGGGTCCCGGCTTTCGCCGGGATGACGGGGAAAAGGTAATTCCATCGAGACCTGACAAACCCTACGGCGTGGGGTGCAGAAACGCCCGCGTCGCCCGAACGGCCTCGGCCAGGCCGACCTTGCGCACCTCCACCCCGTCGGGAAACGCACCGATCAGGCGGGATGGCATCATCGGGTCCAGCAGGACGAACACCCCCTGGTCATCGGCGCGGCGGACCAGCCGGCCGAAGGCCTGACGCAGGCGCAGGCGGGTAATCATGTCATCAAAGCCGCGACGCCCCGCGATCTTGTCGAAATAGTTCCGCCGCGCCTTGTGCAGGATATCGGGCCGGGGCCAGGGCACGCGGTCGAACACGATCAGGCGGAGCGATCGGCCCGGCACATCCACCCCGTCGCGCACGGCATCGGTGCCCAGCAGGCAGGCATCCTCCTCGCCCCGGAAAATATCAACCAGGGTGGGCACGTCCATGCCGTCCAGATGCTGGGCCAGCAGCGGAATGCCCGCTTCCTCCAGCGGTTCGGCAATGCGTTCATGCACGCCGCGCAAGCGCTGGATGGCCGTGAACAGGCCCAGCCCGCCGCCACCCGCGGCCAGGAACAATTCCCGATAGGCTGCGGCCACCTGCGCCAGATCATCCTTGCGCACGTCATTGACCACCAGCACGCGCGTCTGCCTGGCATAATCGAACGGGCTGGGCACGGCGGCGCGCAGGGCGGCGGCGGCCATATGGACCGTGCCCGTGCGGATATGGGCCGCCTGCCAATCCTGCTCCATATCGCCGGTCCCATCGGTCAGGGTGGCGCTGGTCAGCACCAGCCCGTGGGCGGCCGTGCCCACCGTGTCGGCAAAGGGGATGGTCGGGTCGATCCAGTGGCGATACATGCCCAGATCGAAATCCCGCCCCTCCACCCGCTCGATCCCGAACCAGTCGACGAACTTGCGCGGCGTCTCGTCCTTCAGGCTTTGCAGCATCAGCCGCCAGCCATTCACCTCGTTCTGCGCGCGGCGCTTCAGCGCGCGGGAGATGGCGTCCAGGCGGCGGCGCGTCTCCGCCTCCAGCTCGTCGCTCTCCTCGTCCAGCATCTCCCGCAGCCGCTCGGCCAGCTTTTCCAGCGGTGTCGCCAGTTTCAGCAGGGCGCCGTCCAGATCTTCGGCCAGGTCCACCAGCCCTTCGACCACCGGCTTGCAGTCGGTTTCCAGGCTGTAGGGATTGTCCACGCCCTGCGCGCGGGCATAGACCTGTCCGCGCACGCCGGCCAGGAACGCCTCCAGCGGGCCTTTGGTCTCCCCGCCATGCACGCGCTGTGACCAGGCCTCGCCGGGCAGGATCTGGGCCGCCTGGGTGATCTCCTGCAACAGCTCCAGCGCCACCTTGTCGCCGCCGACCAGATCCTCCACCCGCCGGCGCAGACCGCGCGCCCGGCTGCGGCCCGATACTTCGGCCCCCAGCAGCCAGCGGCGCAGCTCGGCGGCTTCTGCCGCCGTTAAATGCCCGGCAAAGGCATTGTCGGCGGCATCGAACACATGATGGCCTTCATCAAAGACATAGCGGGTGGGCACATAGGCATCGTCGCCCCCGCCCAGGGCCGCCTGCACCATGACCAGGGCGTGGTTGGCGACCACGATGTCGGCCTTGCGCGCCCGGCGCACGGACTTCTCAATGAAGCAGCGCGAATAATGGGCACAGGCATTATAGACGCATTCGCCCCGCCGGTCGGCCAGGCCCAGCGTGCGCCCCTTGCCCAGCAGATCGACCAGCCAGCCGGGGAAATCCCCGCCCGCCATGTCGCCGTCGCGCGTGGCCGCAGCCCAGCGCGCCATCAGGCCGATGGCGTTGGCATAGGCCGGCTGGGTATGGGCGATGTTGGTCGCTTCTTCCAGGTTCAGCAGGCACAGGTAATTCTCCCGCCCCTTGCGCACGACCACACGCCGGGCCTTGACCAGCGGGTCGGGGTGCAGCCGGTCCAGTTCCTTGTCGATCTGCTGCTGCAACTGGCGGGTATATGTCGATATCCAGACGGGGCCGTTATTCTTTTCCGCCCACAGCGTGGCGGGCGCCAGATAGCCCAGCGTCTTGCCCACGCCCGTGCCCGCTTCGGCCAGGACGATATTGGGCACGCCCTGTTCGTCGCGCGGGGTGAAGGCGGTGGAGACGGCACTGGCATAGTCGGCCTGCTGCGGGCGCGGTTCGGCCGCGGCCCCGCTGCCCACCAGTTCGGCCAGACGCCAGCGCGCCTCCGCCGGTTCCACGGGCACATGGCCCGGCGGGGGTTCCGGCGCTTCGGCCTGCCATTCCTTCAACTGGTTCCAGACCATCAGGCCGCGCCGCGCCCGCCCGTCGCCCGGCCCGTGCGGCAGGCCCAGGGCCGCCATCACCGACGGGGCCCAGGACCAGCCGGCCTGACCCATGAACCAGGCGATGCCGGCCGGGTCCGACTTTTCCCGCGGGATCTTGCGCTTTTCCAGCACTTCCTCGGGCTGGTTGTTCTCCGCCAGTTCGGATAGCAGCGCGCGGGCGCTGTCGATCAGGGACAGGGCTTCGGCCTCTGCGTCGCGGGGCATGGGCTGGCCCGTCGCCTCGGCCAGCCCCTTGGGCGTGGGCAGGCAGAAACGGGCGGGGCGGACGAAGGCGAACAGTTCCAACAGGTCGAACGGATCGGCCATCCGGTCCGTCTTCAACCGGCGCCCCACGGCGCGGGCATGGGCCAGGATCACATTCTGATGCCGCAGCCGATACGCCGCCTCGTCATGGGGCAGCAGGTCCACCTCCCCATCCGGCGTCACCCAGGTGACACCGCGTGCGCCGACCACGATGGCCGGCGCGTCGGGCAGCAGCAGGCGCGGCGGCGCCGTGCGCAGCGGGGCGGCCGCATCCGGTGCGGCACCGCCGGGCCGGCGGAAGGGAACGATCTCGCTCATGGCGGCGGAGTATAGGGAACTGTCGCCGCCATGCATCAACAAAACAGGAACATGACAGCGTCAGCGCGGCAGGGCCTTGTCCAAGGCCACGGCCACGGCATTCATCCCGGTCCGATTGGGGTGATAGGCGGCACCGCCCGGCCCGGCCGGATAGCCCACCATCCAGGGATCGGCGGCACAGACACCGTGATCGCGCGACAGGTCCCCGGCCCGAAGCAGCAGGGCGCCTTTCTCCTTGGCCACTTCCGCCGTGGCCGCCGCCAGCCGGTCGGCCGTGGCCCGCGACCGGTCGGCGGCCCCGTCCGGCAGGGGGGTGGCATCACAGGTCCCGCTGGGCGGCAGTACGGTGGGGTAATCGACAATGACCAGCAGGGCGGACGGGGTGCGGGCGCGCACGGCATCGGCGATGTGGCGAAGCCCGTCCTGCATGCGGGTGAAATCCACGTCCGCCGGCCATTTCACCGGCCAGCAGGGTTCGGCCTTGTTGCCCGTGACCTGACAGGACAGGGACATCAGATTGCCGATATAGGACACGTCATTGCCGCCGATGGTGATGGTCACCAGCCGCGTATCGGCGTCCACCGCGTCGATCTGGGCCGGCACCTCCTTCCAGGGTTCCAGCACGGCGGCGCTGGTGGCGCCTGAACAGGTAGCGTCGGTCAGCACCAATCCCCGGCGGGCCGCCAGCTGGTGCGCATAATTATGGACCGACCGGGTGCAGCGGGCAGGGGCCGCCGGCTCGAACGGGGGAATGCCGGGACCGGCGGCATAAGAACTGCCCAGGGCCACATATTTCGACCCGGCGGGCAGCACGGAACGCCCGGCGGTACAGCCGGTCAGCAGGACCAGGGCGGCCAGCAGGGCGGGAGCGACAGTTCCACGTATCATCAGCTTTATCCGGTGGCCAGCCTGGGAAGAAGGTGCATCTTCCCACGCCCGGCCGCCGGTGCCAGGAAAACGGTCAGCCTGTCCACAGCCTGGCCGTGACCGACTTCAGCGCAGGGACTTGAACCGTTCGGTGGCCTGGACCAGGGCCGTGCGGACGCCCGGTTCCATGGCGCTGTGGCCCGCGTCGGGAATGACGATATAGTCGGCTTCCGGCCAGGCGCGGTGCAACTCGTCGGCGGTGCGGATGGGGCAGACAATGTCGTAGCGGCCCTGGACGATCACGGCCGGGATGTGCCGAATATTGCGCACATCGCGCAACAGCTTGTCTTCCGGGGCCAGGGCGTTGTTGCGGAAATAATGCGCCTCGATCCGGGCCAGCCCCAGGGCGTGGTTATCCTCCCCCGATGCCGAAACCAGTTCCGGGCTGGGCATCAGGGTGGAACAGGCCCCTTCATACATGCTCCATACCCGGGCGGCCGGCATATGCACGGCCGGGTCGGGATGGACCAGCCGCTTCCAATAGGCTTCCAACAGGTCGCCGCGTTCGTCGGCGGGGATGTAATTGTTGAACTGGTTCCAGGCCTCCGGAAAGATCTGGCGCATGTCATAGAGGAACCAGTCAATCTCCTGCCGGCGCATCAGGAAGATGCCGCGCAGCACCAGACCGATCACCCGGTCCGGATGGGTTTCGGCATAGGCGATGGACAGGGTCGATCCCCAGGACCCGCCGAATACCATCCAGCGCTGGATGCCCAGTGCGGTGCGCAGCGCTTCCAGATCGGCGACCAGATGCGGGATGTCGTTGTCCTTCAACTCTCCCAGCGGCGTGGACCGGCCGGCCCCGCGCTGATCCAGGATGATGATGCGATAGAAGGTGGGGTCGAAGAATCGCCGATGGGTCGGCGACGCCCCCGCCCCCGGCCCGCCATGCAGGAAGATCACAGGGACCCCGTCCGGGTTCCCGCACTGTTCCCAATAAAGCGTATGGAGGTCATCAACCTTCAGTCGGCCGGTCTGATACGGGTCAAGCGGGGAGAACAGGTCACCACGGGGCATGGATGCTTCCAGTTTGTTGTTAAACCGATTGTAGGCAAGCATCGCGCGCAACGCAAACCGTCCGCGCGGGCAAGGCTGAGACCATCAGTATGGGGTAGGATGACCGGCATGAGCCGCGATCCGATCCCCCCCCTATGTCCGCATCGATGATACCAGTCTGGCCGCGCTGATCGTGGAGTTCTACGCGGCCGCCCGGCTGGACCCGCTGCTGGGTCCCGTCTTTTCCACCATGGTGGGGGACGATGATGCAGCCTGGGCCGATCATCTGCGCCGCGTGCATGATTTCTGGTCGTCGGTGACCAGCGGCACGGGCCGTTATGGGGGGCGACCGATGCAGGTGCATGCCGCCATTCCCGGCCTGGATAGCGCGCATTTCCAGCGCTGGCTGGCGCTGTTCGCGGAAACGGCCGACCGGCTGTTCATTCCGCCCGCCGCCGCCTTCCTGCGCGACAAGGCTGAGCGCATGGCGCAGGCGTTGCAGCAGGGCATCGCCATGGCGCGGGCGGGTTAACGCCGCCCCTTGCACATGTGGGTGGCACTTCCCATTTCTGCGCGATGTTCGATCTGCCCATCCTTGATGACCAACTGAAGCCGACCCGCCATCGCGGGCGCATCGGCCAATGGTCGGACCGGGTGAAGGCCCTGGCCCTGCTGGTGCTGCTGGCCGTGGCCGGCGGGGTGCTGGGCATGACAACGGGCGGTGCCGGCGATACCGGCACGGCCCGCGAAGGCATCGGCCATGCCAGCAGTGGCCTGCGCGCATCGCTGCCCGACCTGCCAGTCACGATGCTGGCGGGCCATACGGAGGATCGCCATCCCGACCACGGGGATGGTGGCGATCCGGTGCCGCGTGCGCTGACCTCGGCTGGCATCGTGCCACCGGCGCCGGCGACGTCCGGCCTCACATTTCCCACTGCACCGCTGGTCCTGTCGCACCCGCGCGCGGGTCACGACACCCGTATGCCCACGGGTCCGCCCACCCGGCTTTCCATCTGATCCAGTCCCCTTGATCCGATCGACCGGCGATGTCGATGCGGCGGCCTGATGTGCCCGCGCGCGACCGCCCCCATGGAAAGCCGTTACCGATGAAAAAGTCCCTGATTGTCTATGCCGTCGCCCTGGCCGCCGCCGGTGGTGTTGCCACCGTCAGCCGCCAGTGGGGTGGCTTCCTGTTCCTGGCCACCTTCATCTTCTGGTTCCTGCACAGCGTCTTTGCCAGCACCGATGGTACCGGCCGCCAGCTTTGAAGGCTGTTCTCTGCCGCCACCCCGGATGTGAACGGTAGGCGCTCAATAGGTCCGTTCCCCTTGTTCCGTTCACCTTTTCCGTCACCCCGGCGAAGGCCGGGGTCCAGGGATAGAGTGGCGTCAGCCACGACATGAGTCTTATCGGCGCTGACCGCGCCTTACGCTGGACCCCGGCCTTCGCCGGGGTGACGGGAAAAGGGGCGGAAAACGAAGTGCCCAAAGCTTAACTTGGCGCCTATGGGCCCCGACCGGGATGGCGGCAGGCACCTCACCCCCGCCTGGCCAGATCGGCGGGGGTGCGGAACAGCAGGTCGCGCGGGCTGACATTGGCGATGAAGGCGGCGAAGTCGCGCGCCTCCCCATGCACGGCGTCGTGATAGGCGTCGAACAGGTCCTCGTACAGGTGCAGTTCCTTCAGCAGGGCGGTCTTCTGCTGCAAGGATGCCTGTTCCATCAGCTGCGTGTGCAGCATGGCCAGCCCCGCCACGCGCCATTCCGCCCCTGTGAAGAACGGGATCAGCACCAGATTTTCCCCATCCTTGGCGCCGGCCGAGAAGATGACGCGGCCCAGACGCAGGGCGCGGCGCTTGCTGCCTTCGGCCATGCGGCCGCCATCATAGCCCGACACCCGCCCTTCCGACACGCCCACGCGGGCCCCTGCGGCCAGCACGGGCGCGCCGTCCTTGCCCTCGCCCGTCAGGCTGTAAAGGATGGCGCCCGTCACGCCCGTCAGGACGGAGGAGAAGGCAATCAGGGTCTGGCGGTCGGCCTCGGCCAGTGCCTCATGCGACACACCCAGTGCCGACAGGGACGACAGGATGGCGGGGGCCACTTCCCGCGCGGGGCGGGAAATGCCCACGGTCACGGTCTTGGCCTGATGGCGGATCGTGTCGACGGGGCGGCTCGTCTCCTCGAACAGCTTGCGCATCAGGGTCGACGCGTCGGTCAGCAGCGATGCCCGGTTGCCGGCATCGGCACCGGACAGGCTGGCCGACAGGGCCGCCAGCTGGGCCACGGCACGCGGCGGCAATGCTGCATCCTGTTCGCCTTCCGCGATGCGGCGCATTTCCACGGCGATGGCATCAATGATCGGGGTCAGGGGCTGCGTCGGTTCGACCAGTGCCTGTTCGATGGCCACGCCCAGGGCGCGGAAACCCTGCGACCGGCGGTCGATGGCGCGGGCGGCGTGGAAGCCCCACAGGTGACCGACCACGGTCGCCAGCACGAAATCCAGCCCCGCACCGGCCGACGGCACGCGGATGACGGTTTCGGCATAATTGTCGAAGCAGGTCTCGCCCTTGGCGGCGACAACGATGGGCTTGCCGGCATGGGCCTTGAAGATGGCCACTTCCTTGGCCGTGTCCTGGGCCAGCAGCGGCGGCAGGTCATTGGCGATGACCAGGGTCAGCGGCTCCGTCGACAGGTCGATATGCTTCTTGTCCTCCGTGAAATCCACGGGGATCGACTTGTAGCAAAGCTCCGACAGCTTGATGCGGATCTCTTCGGCCGCGATCTTGTTGGGGCCATTGCCGACCACGGCCCAATAACGGTTCTGCGGGGCATAGCGTTCGGCACAGGCGGCGATCAAAGCCTCGTCATCCAGCACTTCCTGGATGCGGGCGGGCAGGCCTTCCAGGGCCACCAGCTCGTCATGGACCTGCACCGACGCCAGGGTGCCCAGCGCATCGGCGATGCACAGCGCCGTCAGCTTGCCGGCCGCCACCTGGCTGTAGAAGGCCTTGGTGCTGGCCACGGCCATTTCGATGTCGCGGCCATCGCTGGTGAACAGGTGGCTGTCGGACTTGCGCACCAGGGGGCTGTTGCGGCGGTTGACGATGGCATGGATCCAGGCGCCGGCGCTGCGGGCCAGATCGACGGTGCGGTTGGTGTCGGTCGTCGTGCCCGACTGGCTGATGGCGATGACCAGCGCATCATCCAGGCGCACGCCATCCAGGTCGGATGACAGTTCCGACGCCTTGGCCGCTTCCACATGGATGGGCGTGCCGGCCAGGGCCTGGCGCAGCAGATGGGCCACCCCCATGCCGGCAATGGCGGCCGTGCCCTGGCCCGTCACGAAAATGCGGCGGATGGCGGGTTTGGCCGGGTCGGCCAGACGGCGGCGCAGGCCGGCCCAGATGCCGTCGGCCCCCAGGTCGAAGCTGGCAGCGCGGCCGGCGCGCGTATAGCGGCCGACCAG
Organism: Niveispirillum sp. FG148; assembly: GCF_057809655.1. NCBI lineage: Bacteria > Pseudomonadati > Pseudomonadota > Alphaproteobacteria > Rhodospirillales > Azospirillaceae > Niveispirillum > Niveispirillum sp. FG148. The sequence goes on along the minus strand of NZ_JBMDKJ010000008.1, from coordinate 73,289 downwards.
CGTCTTGCGCACCGACGAGGCGCTTTCATGCACTTCCTTTTCAAAGAAATGCTCGAAATCGCCGCGGAAGATGTCGCGGCTGAAAATCTCGATACTGTCGGCCTTCATCGTGGTGGGTGCGCCATCATCGATGGTGCGGGCGTCCAGTGCCGGCTCGCCTTCCACCGTGGACAGGGTCACCTGCAGCCCGCCCTTTTCCACCTTGGCCATACCGGCCGAGGCGCGGGCGCGCGGGGCCAGACCGTAATTCTCCGACGCGAAGATCAGCCCGTCGCGGACCTCGGCCACGAACACGCTCTGCCCGCTGCCCTTCTGGCCCAGATACAGGTGCTGCGGGTCGGTCGGGTGCAGCAGGCCGATGGCCACCGACCCGTCGAACTGGCGCAGCGCCGACAGGAAGCGGTCGCGCGTCGATTTGCCGGGCGTCAGGCGGAAGATCACGGGGATGATCTTGGCATCCGTCGTCACCTGCGGGGCGATGGTGTGGCCTGCAACCCGCACGGGGCCTTCGCGCAGCGCGATATAATTGTCGATATCGCCGTTCAGCACGCAGACGATGTCGGCATCGGCCGGCAAGGTGGCGGCATTGTCACCGGCCAGACGGCCATTCTGCGGGTGGCAGTTGGGCAGGTTGATGGCCCCGTGCGAAGCCCAGCGCGTATGGGCCAGGATACCCACCTGATCGGTGCGGGTGGCCATGTCCCACAGCATGGCATCGGCCCTGACCTTGGCGCGCAAGGTGGCGCCATTGTCGCCCAGCTTGCCGATCAGCTGCGCCACCTTATAGATGAAGCGGGCCGTGGCCCCGCCATCGGGCAGGGCATGGAAAGTGACGGCGCCATCAGCGTCGAAGGCGTCGCGCCCGGTGGCGGCCACCTGCCGGCGCCAATCGGTCAGTTGCGCATCCGACAATGGCCCCGGCAGGCGGAGTTGCACGGCAATGCCGGCGCTGTCGCGGCCGCGCACTTCCAGCCGGTCGAGATTCTCCAGAACCTGCTCCACGGCCCAGGCCGTGAAATGCTGGGCACGGGTGGGCTGCGGCACGCCGCCGATCAGGGCGGTGGTGCGGTCGATATTGGCCAGCACCTCGTTACGCAACTGCCAGCCATAATCGCGCAGCCGTTCGGCAGTACGTTCGGCGGCGGGTTCACGGGCAAAGGCGCTGGCCTTGACCGCGGCCTCCAGTCCTTCGATCCGGGTGGCGGCGTCCGACAGGCGGGTGCGCAGGTCCGGGCGCTGGATCAGGGCCAGATGGGTGGCAAAGGCCATCAGATCGTCGAAACGGGCATGCAGCTGGTCCAGGGCTTCATCAATCCCGGCCAGATCATCGATCGTGACCGCGCGCAAGGCGTCGGACAAGGCGCCGATCCAGGCGGACGGAACGTCCCGGTGCCAAGCCAGATTGGAAAGAAAGCCTGCGATACCGCACATTTTTCCGGTCCCTGATTGCTGAATGGCCTTGATACCCCGATGCCGGGTCCTGGCGCAAATGTCGTTCCATGGCGGCAAATCCTGGCGGAAATGCGGTCGCGAAGGATCAAGGCAGGGGGAGTTGCCTTATATCGATGCGAATATCCACATTGTCGGCGATGAAGAAGCCGATCAAGCCGTCGCGCAGGCCGAAATCGCTGCGCCGGATGTGGGTGGTGGCGGTGGCATTTCCATCCGCCAGCGCCAGCATCAGCACGATCGGGCGGGTGATCCCGCGCAGGGTCAATTCGCCCTCGATCCGGCCGGCATGGGGACCCGTGCGCACGGCGCGCAGGCTGTGGAAGCGCATGGTCGGGTATTGGTCAACCCAGAAGAAGCCGGGCTTGCGCAGATCGGCATCACGGCGGGGGCTGCCGGTATCGACGCTGGCCGTGCCAATGCTGACATCAATGGCATCAAGCGTGCCGGTTTCAGCATCGAACCGGTAGCTGCCTGCGACATCGGTAAAACGGCCCGTGGCGTGGGCCATCGCCAGATAGCGGATGGAAAAGCCCACGCCGACATTCTCGGCCCCGACCCGATAATCGACAGGGGCGGCAACGGCCCCCGACCATGCCGGCAGCAGAAAGCAGAGAAGAAGGGCAAGCGTCCGACGGACCATGGATAGAATTCCCCTGGATGGGTTTACCATGGAAGACGTCGCGGAAGGGCCGGCCCCGCAGGTGGGGCAGGGCTTTTTCAGCCCGCCCGCACCTTCGCCACGAACTGCGCCACCTGCCGGTTCAAGGCCCGGCTTTCGTCAACCAGGTCATTGGCGGCACTCAGCACGTCACCCGCCATGGTGCCGGTTTCGGCCGCCGCCCGCGTCACTTCCCCGATGGTGGTGCTGACATTCTGGGTGCCGTTGGCCGCCTGGGCGACGGAACTGGCGATCTCCCGTGTCGCTGCTCCCTGCTCCTCCACGGCTGCCGCGATGGTGGACACGATGGAGCTGATGCGGTCGATGGTGCCGCCGACGCCGCGGATGGCACCGGCGGCATTGCCGGCGGCTGACTGCATGGCGGCGATCTGGCTGCCGATCTCGTCCGTGGCCTTGGCCGTCTGGGTGGCCAGCGCCTTCACTTCTGACGCGACAACGGCGAAGCCCTTGCCGGCCTCTCCGGCCCTTGCCGCCTCGATCGTGGCGTTCAGCGCCAGCAGGTTGGTCTGGCTGGCAATATCCCCGATCATGCGCACGATCTCCCCGATGCGCTGGGCGGCATCGACCAGACCGGCGACGGTGCTGTTGGACCGTTCAGCCTCTGCCACGGCATCGTGGGCGATGGTGGCGCTTTCGGCTACGCGGCGGGAGATTTCGTTGATCGATGCGGTCAGCTGTTCCGCCGCGGCGGCCACCGTGTTCACATTCTCGGCCGCCTGTTCGGCGGCGCTGGCCACGGCTTCGGACTGGCGGTTGGTCTCGTCGGCAACGCTGTTCAGGCCCTGCGCCGTGCCGCGCATGCGGTCGGCCGCCCCGCCAACAGCGCTGACCACCTCGTTCATGCTGCCTTCGAAATCGTCGGCCAGACGGACCAGGGCCTGGCGCTTCTCCGCCTCGACACGGGCTTCCAGTGCCGCCTGCTCATCGCGCATCCGCTCCGCCTCGCGCATGCCCTTCTGGAAGACGGCCAGGGCGCGGGCGGTGGAGCCGATCTCGTCTCTGCGGTCGCCGCCCGACACATGCACCGACAGGTCGCCATCGGCCAGACGGGTCATGGTGGTGACGATGCGGCGCAGGGGGCGCGAAATGCCGGCCATGCCCAAGGCGATGCCCAGGGCCAGCACAATGGCCGTGCCCGACAGGCCGACGATCAGTGTGACGATCAGCGCACGATCGAAGCGGGCCTGGGCCTTGGCCTTGCCGCTATCCATGGCGGCCTGCACATCGCCTGTCGTGACCTCCAGCTTGTCCAGCACGTCGGACAGTTTCACATCGAACCGGTCGACCAGGACCTGGGCGGCCTGATTGCCCTTGCCAGCCAGCGCCAACTGGCGGGCCTGTTCCACGATGTCCAGCATGCGCTTGGCATCGTCGCGGATCTGGTCGATATCGGCCTTGCGCTCGGGCAGCAGCTTCTGCACTTCATCCAGGAAGCCCAACAGCTGGTCGCGCTTCAGGCCGATTTCGTCGGTCATGCTTTCCAGGATGAAGCTGTCCGTCTCCGCTACCATCGTGTAGCCCAGGCGCCCCAGGTCCGTCGCGGTTTCCCGCGCCTTCAGGATGGCCTTGCTGCTTTCCGAGCGGCCCAGAATGCCACGATATTCATCGCCGACCGCTTCCATCTGCGACAGGGCGTACAGCGACGTGCCGATGGTCAAGATGCCCATCAGCAGCAGTGGCAGAACCAGTTTCCACACGATGGGCAGATTTTTCAGCGCGTGCATTTTCCCTCCCAAGCACTTCATGGCCCATCGTTAAGCGTGGGTCCTTGTTGGACGGGCATTGTGAAAGGGCGCCCATAATAACGCAAAGCCTTTCATGATCGAGATATAGAGATGGCCTGCTTTTGTGCAAGGGATGTGACGGGTTTGTTGCACCGCTGTTCTGGTGATCAATTTGTATGCAACTTGGCATAATGCATAGACAATTTAATTCATGATAAGCCAAATGGACATTGCGCTGAGTGTTACTGAGTTAGCTTTCGTTATTTTTGTAGATATATGAAAGAATTTCTAAATTCATTCTTAGAATATCGAGGTAGGAGTTCAGTAAGGGTGCGGGAAATTTAGAGCATGACGTTAACGTAAGGTGTTGATGACGTCTGCGTAATCGGGCACCTTTGACCTGCGATAATCGCATGTATGCCCTGAAAATAAAGGGGGCGTCGCGTGTGGCGACGCCCCCGCAGGCAACGAAAAGAAGCGGCTGCTGTGACCGGTCAGCCGCGCAGCGCCGCGCCGGTGGCCTTGGCGACGGCACCTACGACTTTGGTCGCCACCGCCTCGATCTCCACATCCGTCAGGGTCTTGTCGACCGGCTGCAGCGTGACGGTCAGGGCGACCGACTTGAAGCCCGGATCCACGCCCTTGCCTTCATAGACGTCGAAGATGGCGACGTCGCTGATCAGCAGCTTGTCGGCCCCCTTGGCCGCCTTCACCAGCTTGTCGCTGTCGGTGGCCGACGCCACCAGGAAGGCGAAGTCGCGATCCACGGGCTGGAACGGTGACAGGGCCAGCAGCGGCTTGGCCGTGCCGCCCTTCTTCTTCGGTGCCGGCACGGCATCCAGGAACAACTCGAACGCCACAACGGGGCCGGTGACGCCCAGGGCCTCCAGCAGGGCCGGATGCACTTCGCCGAAACGGCCCAGGACCGTGGGGCCCAGACGCAAAACGCCCGACCGACCCGGATGGTACCAGCCCGGCGCGTCGCGCGTGACTTGCAGGTTGGCCGTCGGCGCCCCGGCGGCCTCCAGGATGGCCAGGGCGTCGGCCTTGGCGTCGAAGGCATCGACGGGGCGTTCGCCCTTGGACCAGTTGCGCGGCACGGCCGCACCGGCGCGCACGCCGGCCACGACCAGATCCTGGCCCTTTTCGCTGCCATCGCGGAAGGCGGGGCCGACCTCGAACAGGCCGACATCCTTGAAGCCCTTGGCGGCATTGCGGCCGGCGGCGGGGATCAGGGTGCCCAGGATGGAAGGGCGCATGACGGCCAGATCGGCGCTGATCGGGTTCAGCAGGCGCAATTCATCCTTGTCGCCATCGAACAGGGCGGCGACCTTGGGATCGACGAAGGACCAGGTGACGCTTTCCAGCAGCCCGCGGCCGGCGGCGGCGCGGCGGGCATTGGACCGGCGGCGCTGTTCCGATGACAGGGCCGGGGCCGTCGTACCCACCTCGCGCGGCAGCGGCGTGGCCGGGATCTTGTCGAAGCCGTTGACGCGCAACACCTCCTCCACCAGATCGGCCTCACCCTCCACATCGCGGCGCCAGGACGGCACCTCGGCCGCCAGCACGCCATCGTCACGGTGCGCAACGGTGAAGCCCAGCGCGGTCAGGATACGAACCTGTTCCTCCACCGGCACATCGACGCCGCCCAGATGGGCGACGCGGCCCGGGCGCAGGGTCAAGCTGCGCGCCCAAGCCGGCTCCGCGCCGGACAGGCTGACGGACCCGGCCTCGCCGCCGCACAGATCCAGAATCATGGCGGTGGCCAGCTCGACCTTTTCCAGGATGTTGGCCGGGTCGACGCCGCGTTCGAAACGGTAACGGGCATCACTGTCCAGCTGAAGGGCACGGCCAGCCTCGGCGATGCGCACCGGCTCGAACGTCGCCACTTCCAGCACGACGTCGGTCGTGTCGGCCGTCACCCCCGTCGTCTCCCCGCCCATGACACCGGCCATGGAGATCATGTGGGCGTCGTCATAGATGCCGATCAGGCCGGCGGGCGGGGCATATTCCTTGCCGTTCAGGGCCAGCAGCCTGTCGCCTTCCGCCGTGGGGCGCAGGCTGATACCGCCCGTCAGCCTGGCAGCGTCAAAGACGTGCAGCGGGCGGCACAGGTCCAGGCTGAAATAATTGGTGATGTCGACCAGGGCGCTGATCGGACGCAGACCCACGGCCAGCAACCGGTCGGCCAGCCATTTCGGGCTGGGGCCGTTCTTCACGCCGCGGATCAGGCGGAAGGCGATCTGTGGGCAGCCGGGATGATCCAGCGTCACCTTCAACGGATTGTCGAAGGCGGGCGCCACCGGGGTGACGGGCAGGGGCTTCAGCGTGCCCAGGCCGCTTGCCGCCAGATCACGGGCCACGCCGCGCACGCCGGCGCAATCCACGCGGTCCGGCGTCAGGGCGATCTCGATCACGGGATCGGACAGGCCGCGCCAATCGGCGAAGGACCCGCCCACGGGCGCGTCTTCGGGCAGTTCAATGATGCCGTTATGTTCGTCCGACAGCAGCAATTCGCGTTCCGAACACATCATGCCGCGGCTTTCCACCCCACGGATGGAGCCCACGGACAAGGTGTCGCCGGATACGGGGATCACCGTGCCGGGGGCGGCGAACACGACTTTGATGCCGGCCCGGGCATTGGGTGCGCCGCAGACGACCTGCACCGGCTCACCGGCGCCGGTATCGACCATGCACAGGCGCAGCTTGTCGGCGTTGGGGTGCTTTTCCGCCGACACGACATGGGCGATGCGGAAGGCGGCCAGGGCGGCGCCCCGATCCTCGACCCCCTCGACCTCCAGCCCCAGGGCTGTCAGCGCGTCGGTGATCTGGTCCAGCGTGGCATCGGTGTCGAGATGCGTCTTCAGCCAGGAAAGGGTGAACTTCATGGGGAAACCGTTCGCAGCAGCATGATGGGCCGGCGGTACCCCGCCAGGGGCTGTATGATTAGCGGCTTAGGCGCAGGTGATCAACGCCCGCGCCTGCGCGGGTGGTACGCTCAGGATGCCGAGGATGACAGGATATCGTAGGTGGCCATAGCGTCGAGAATGTGGACGACATATTGGCTCCCAAACGTCACCCGCCGCCCCCAACATCGACCATGTCCCGTTTATCGGGAGCTATACGTGCTGATTGAGCAATAGCCAGAGAGGACATCAGTCATATAGTTCCTCCCTGGACCAGGGAGCACCGATCTTGATCGGCTGCTGTTCAAGGCGGGAAAGGAGCGAATGCCTTAAGTCCTTCTCACGGTCAGGCTTTCCGCCTTCACTTCCGTCGACAGTCATGCCCTGATCGTCGGTCATGTCGCCCGGGCCTCCTTGCACCGCTTCAGAAGCCTGCTCACTCCGCCGCTACCGGCTGGTTGAAGGGATTGTCGGCGGGGTGGGCATCGAACCACAGGGCATCGGCATCCATGTCGATCTCCCCGGGCCAGACCAGGGAGCGACCGCGCGGTCCGACCGCCACATTCGCCAACGATTCGGGCCTGGACAAGGCCGCAAACACGCCCCCCTGCGCAATGACCGGGGCCATGTCGAAGCGGGTCGATTGCCCATTCTCCCAGGTCAGGGTCAGGCAAGGCGCCCCGCTGGCAACCTGCACATCAACAATCCGGTTCAGCAGCAATCCAGGCATGGGACAAACCTCACAAGCGGTCCGGGACGGCATGGCTGCGGCATTTCACCCAGTTCAGTGCCAGGGCCGGCTGTCGCGGTTGCGCCCAGCCGATCACCTGGCGCAACACACGGGCGGGCAGTTGCCCGGCAATGACCTGCATATCCGCAATTCGCAGCAATGCCTCCTCCTCCCCATACTCCACATGGAAATGGGGAGGATCATGGTCCCGATAATACATCAGAACCTTGATCCCGTCGAATTCCGCGATCAGCGGCATCTCAGCGGGTAAGGCCCTGGGCCAGATTCGGCTGGTCCAGCGGCACGAAGCCGTAATGGCGCAGCCAGCGCAGGTCGGCGTCGAAGAAGGAACGCAGGTCGGGGATGCCATATTTCAGCATCGCCACGCGCTCGATCCCCATGCCGAAGGCAAAGCCCTGGTATTTGCTGCTGTCGATGCCGCAATTTTCCAGCACCTTGGGATGGACCATGCCCGACCCCATGATTTCCAGCCAATCGCCATGGTTGCCCAGCTTCAGTTCCCCACCCTTGCGCGAACAGCCGATATCCACCTCGGCCGACGGCTCCGTGAAGGGGAAGAAGCTGGGGCGGAAGCGGATGGGCAGGTCATCAATCTGGAAGAAGGCGCGGCAGAATTCCAGGATGCAGCCCTTCAGATGGCCCATATGGATATCCTCGCCAATCACCAGACCTTCGATCTGATGGAAGACGGGCGTGTGGGTCTGGTCATAGTCGGACCGATAGGTGCGGCCGGGCGCAATGATGCGGATCGGCGGCTTCTGCTTCAGCATGGTGCGGATCTGCACCGGGCTGGTATGGGTGCGCAGCACCCGCGCCGCGCCTTCTGCCGATGGTGGCAGATAGAAGGTGTCGTGCATCTGGCGCGCGGGATGTTCCGGCGGGATGTTCAGCGCCGTGAAATTATTGAAGTCCGTCTCGATATCCGGCCCCTCGGCCACCGTGAAGCCCATGGCGGCGAAGATCGCCACCATCTCGTCCACCGTCTGGCTGATCGGGTGGATGCGGCCCTGGACCTCGGGACGCGCCGGCAGGGTGACGTCGATGCGCTCGGCCGCCAGGCGGGCCTCCAGCTCGATCTTCTTCAGCTCACCCCGGCGGGCCTCGATCGCAGCTTCCACGGCGGTCTTCACGGCGTTCAGCGCCGCCCCGCGGGCCTTGCGCTCGTCCGGGGTCAGGTTGCGCATATCGCCCATCAGGGCCGTGATCTTGCCCTTCTTGCCCATGACGGCAACCCGCACCTCTTCCAGGGCGGCGCTGTCATTGGCAGAGGCGATTGTGGCCAGGGTTTCGGCCTTGAGCGTATCGAGCGTGTCCATGATGGATCCGGATCAGGAAGGGGTGGGGGCGCAAGCGCCCGGTTGGAATTCGGTGAGCGGGATGATGAGGCTGGCCCAGGGCGGCAAGGGTTTGATCTGTCGTACCTTCTCGGCCAGTCGCCGATCTGCCGTCACCAGCGGAGCCGGCAATTTTTGCGCCAACGCGACATAGAACATGTCGTATGCCGGATGCCCGGTCGCCCGCGCCAGCCACATCGCATCCGTCAGCAGCGACTTTGAGGGTGTCACGGCCAGTTTCAATTGACCGATGGCCTCCAGAGCCTGCGCCGCGATGGGTTCAGTTGCCTCACCACGCACCAGCTTCTTCCACAGGATATTCGCCACTTCGGCGAACATCAGGTCGGGTGCATGCAGTTCGGCGTGGAGCAATGGCTCGGCCAGCGGCGAATCCGGTTCGGCAAGGGCCAGCTTGATGGCAACGGACGCATCCAGCACATATCTCATCGGTGGTCGCTGTCGCGGTCTTCCCGCAACAGCACCTCCGATGGTGTATGGCACATGCCGGCACTGGCGGCCCGCAGGGATGCCAGACGCGCGATCAGTTCCGGCGATTGGCCGATGCAACTCACCTGCGCCGCCAGGACAGCCGTCGCCTCTTCTTCGACCGTCCGGCCGGAACGCAGGGCGCGGTCTTCCAAACCCTTGATCAGGGCTTCGTCGTCGATGCGGATGGTCAGCGATCCCATGGCGTTCTCCGGTTCCGGTCGGGTTCCGATGATAGCACAGATGCCAGGCGCATAAGCAAAAGGGGGAGCGGGCCCGCCGGGCCTGCTCCCCCTTCAACTTGCAACCGGTCTGAAATCCGTTACCGGAAATCAGGCGGCCTTGAGAGCAGCCTGGGCGGTTTCGCACAGGCTCTTAAAGCTCTCCGGCTCGCGGGCGGCGATGTCGGACAGGACCTTACGGTCCAGCTCGACGCCGGCGCGCTTCAGGCCGTGGATCAGCGTGCTGTACTTCAGCCCGTGCAGACGCGCACCGGCGTTGATACGCTGGATCCACAGGCCGCGGAAATCGCGCTTCTTGTTGCGACGGTCGCGATAGGCGTAACGAAGCGCCTTCTCGACCTTTTCAATCGCAACGCGATAGCACTTGGAACCGCGACCACGGTAGCCCTTGGCGAGCTTCAGGATCTTCTTGTGACGGGCGTGGGTGGTGACGCCCCGCTTAACGCGTGCCATAGGTCAGCCTCCTCACTTAACCCGCAGGAAATTCTCGGCGATCTTCTCGCCATCGGCCTTGAACATGACAAACGTGCCGCGCGCGGTACGCTTCATCTTCTGAGGACGCTTGCTCATGCCGTGGCGCTTGCCGGCGGCCTGGGCCTTGACCTTACCCGAAGCGGTGAACTTGAACCGCTTCTTCGAGCCAGAATGGTTTTTCAACTTGGGCATTTTCGGTCCTTCTAACATATGAACGGCGGGCATGCCCCGGGCATCACGCCCGGCCTCACCGTTCGATAGAGCGGGTGTGTATAGTGGAGTGGGCACGGGTTGGCAAGGCCGCAGGCCCGCGCGGCCGGCATGGCGGCCCGGCGAAGGAGGTTGCATGACCCTGTTCACCATCGGATATGAGGGCGCGTCGCAAGGGGCGGTGATCGCGGCCCTGAAGGCGGCGGGGGTCCGGCTGCTGCTGGATGTGCGCGAACTGCCCTCCTCCCGCCGTGCCGGCTTTTCCAAATCGCCGCTGCGTGCCAGCCTGGAGGCCGAAGGGATCGACTATCTGCACCTGAAGAAGCTGGGCACACCCAAGGAAGGGCGGCTGGCCAACCGCGCCGGGCGGATGGCGGAATTCTGGTCAATCGTGGAGGAGGGGCTGGCACGGCCGGAGGCACAATATGAACTGGCACTGGCCGGTGGTCTGGTGCTGGAGAAACCGGCCTGCCTGCTGTGTTTTGAGGCCGACCATACGCAGTGCCACCGGCTGACCGTGGCGGACAGGCTGGTGGCGACGCACGGAATGGATGTGACGCACCTGCGGCCCGATCCGGGGTTTTGACGGATCACCCTGCCCGCAGATGGGCAGCCGCCACGCGCCGCACGGTTGTGGTCAAAGCCGCCAGCGCTTTGCTGGCGATTCGGCTGCGCTGCCAATAGAGCGGCACGTCCAGCTCCGTACCGGGCACCAGCGGCAGCAGCCGACCATCCGCCAGGCATGGGGCCGTCACATCGGCGATATTCATGCCCCAGCCGATACCGGCCAGGGCCGCATCCAAGAAGGCCTGGGAGGAGGGCAGCCAATGGGTCGGCACGTCCAGGTCCCGTCCCAGCAGGCGGCGCAGCCATTCAGCCTGCAGCCCGTCCTTGCGGTTGAAGGTCAGGCACGGGGCATCGGTCAGCGCGGCGGCCGTGACGCCATCGGGGAAATGCTGGCGCCTGTAGGCAGGGCTGGCGACCGCGACATAGCGCAACGACCCCAGCGCAAAGCAGTCGCACCCCGTCACCGGCCGGTCGCTGGCGGTGATGGCGGCCAACACCTCACCTTGCCGCAGCCAGTCGGCGCTGTGGTCCTGATCATCCAGCACCAGATCGAACAGCAGGTCGGGATGGGCTGCCATGACCGGGATGAACCAGCCGGCCAGACTGTCAGCATTCACGGCGATTCGCAGGGTCGGGCGTGTCGCCACCGGCCCCAGGCCGGGTAGTGCTGCCGGCAGTTCGCTTTCCAGCAGGGCAACCTGCTCGACATGCTGGCACAGGGTCTGGCCGGCCAGCGTGGCCGTGCAGGGCTGTCCGCGCAGCACCAGCACCGTGCCCACCCGTTCCTCCAGCAGTTTGATCCGCTGCGACACCGCCGAGGGCGTTACGTGCAGCTCTCTTGCTGCCCGTTCGAAACTGCCGCTGCGGATGACGGCGGCCAGGGCTTCCAACAGGGAATAATCCAGCATGGAATTAGCATTTCTTAATCAGATTTAAGTTCTTTAACTACGTTAATCCGATGCCGGGTGATAGCTGGATGGGGCCTTTGTGCCATTTTTGGAGCCGCCCGCCCATGCAAACCGCCTTCCTCTCCGGCTATCTGCTCTGCCTGGGGCTGATCACCGCTATCGGAGCGCAGAACGCCTTTGTCCTGCGCCAGGGGCTGCGGGGGGAACATGTCTGGGCGGTCTGTCTGGCCTGTGCCCTGTCCGATGCCGTGCTGATGCTGGCGGGCGTGTTCGCCCTGTCCCGGCTGGAAGGCTGGCTGCCGGGGCTGGCCGGCGGGCTGCGCTATGGCGGCGCCCTGTTCCTGGCGGCCTATGGGCTGCGCAGTCTGGCGTCGGCCTGGCGCGGGGGCGGGGTGCTGGATCCGGCGGCCGGGGCGGGCAAGGGGCTGGTGGCGACGCTGGGCGTCTGTCTGGCGCTGACCTGGCTGAACCCGCATGTCTATCTGGACAGCGTGCTGCTGGTCGGCTCCGTGGCCGGCCGATTCGGTGAGGCGCGGTTCCTGTTCGCGCTGGGCGCGATTGCCGCTTCCTTCAGCTTCTTCTTCGCGCTCGGCTATGGGGCGCGGCTGCTGCGGCCCCTATTCGCGCGGCCCCTGTCCTGGCGCGTGCTGGATGGCGGGGTGGCCATCACCATGTGGGGTCTGGCGGTGGGTTTGGTGATGTGACGCCGGCGATCCAAGACCGCCGGCGTCATCCAGGGAGTGATCAGCCCAGGCCCTTCTCGACAAAGGCGGCCATGCGGCGGGCAAAGGCGATGGGATCGGGCAGGGCTTCCCCTTCCACGATCCGCGCCTGATCCAGCAGCAGCCAGGCCGCATCCTCCAGCGCCGTGGCGGCCCCGTCCTGCCCGGCCTTTTCGGCCAGACGACGGATCAGCGGGTGGCTGGCATTGATCTCCAGCACGCGCTTGGCGGTGTCATCCGCCCCCAGCTGACCATGCTGCTTCAGCAGGCGCTGCAGGTGGATATCCATGTCGCCATCATCGGCCACCAGACAGACGGCACTGTCGGTCAGGCGTTCGGACCGGCGCACATCCTTCACCGTGTCGCCCAGGGTCAGCTTCAGCAGGGCCGTCAGGGAGGACAGGTCGCCATCGGCGGCCTTGTCCTTCTGTGCCTCCTCCGGCTTCTCCTCGCCCTTGATCTTGGACAGGTCGGCCCCGCCGCGGGTGACGGACTTGAACGGCTTGCCTTCCGCCTCGCGCACGGAACCCAGCCAGAATTCGTCCACCGGGTCGGTCAGCAGGATGACCTCCACGCCCTTGGCGCGGAAACCTTCGACCTGCGGGCTTTTCTCCAGGGCCGATTTCTCGTCACCCGTGATGTAGTAGATGGCGTCCTGGCCTTCCTTCATGCGGCCGACATAGGTCGCCAGGCTGACCAGCTCGCCCTTGCTCTCCGTCGTGCGGAAGCGCAGCAGCTTCAGCAGATCGTCGCGGTGGGTGAAGTCCTCGTACAGCCCTTCCTTCAGCACGGCCCCGAACGCGTCCCAGAAGCGGGCGTAATCGGCGGCTTGCTCCGGATCGGCGGCCTTCTTGTTCAACTCGCCCAGCACGCGCTTGACCACGCCGGCCTTCAGCTTGGCCAGTACGGGGTTGTGCTGCAGCATCTCGCGGCTGACATTCAGCGGCAGATCCTCGCTGTCGACCACGCCGCGCAGGAAGCGCAGATAGGGGGGCACCAGCCCCTCCGCCTCGTCGGTGATGAAGACGCGGCGGACATACAGCTTCACATGATGGGCACGGCGCGGATCGAACAGGTCGAAGGGCCGCTGCTGCGGCACGAACAGCAGGCCCGTATATTCGATCACGCCCTCGGCGCGCCAATGCAGGGTCAGCCACGGCTCGTCAAAGCTGTGCCCGACATGATGATAGAATTCCTTGTACTGCTCCTCGGTCACTTCCGACTTGGACCGGGTCCACAGCGCACTGGCCGCGTTCACCGATTCGGCGCTGTCGGCGCCCAGATGGATGGGCACGGCGATATGGTCGGAATATTTCTTCACGACCGTGCGCAGGCGGTGTTCCTCCAGGAAATCCTTCTCGTCCGCCTTCACATGCAGGACGATGCGGGTGCCGCGGGCCGGCGCGTCGGTGCTTTCGGCCACCGTGAAGCTGCCCTTGCCATCGCTGACCCACAGCCAGCCATGCTTTTCCCCCGCACGGCTGGAATAGACCTCCACCTTGTCGGCGATCATGAAGGCGGAATAGAAGCCGACGCCGAACTGGCCGATCAGGCTGACATCCTTCTTACTGTCGCCCGACAGGTTCTTGACGAAGGCCGACGTGCCCGACCGGGCGATGGTGCCCAGATTGTCGACCAGATCCTGCCGGTTCATGCCGATGCCATTATCGGTCACGGTCAGGGTGCCGGCATCCTTGTCGATGATCAGGCTGATCTTGAAATTGGGGTCGCCTTCCATCAGCGACGCATCGGTCTGCGCGGCATAGCGCAGCTTGTCGCAGGCGTCCGACGCGTTGGAGATCAGTTCCCGCAGGAAGACTTCCTTCTCCGAGTAGAGGCTATGCGCCACGATATCCAGCAGGCGGCTGACCTCGGCCTGGAAACTGAGCCGTTCCTCACTCATCTCTCTCACCATTCAATGAATTCGGGGTCCGTCACGGGCTTGTTGAAAGCCGGTGACGGATATGGGGCAAGGCGAGAAGTTGCGCAAGTGTCTGGCTTGACGGGCTGCCGGGTCGTTGCAACCGTCGACCCTGATCACCGCGATGCGTCGCCGATAGGGGCATCGGGCGGAATGGTGACGCAGCACCGGTCCATGCACAGGATCGAACCCAGGGGTGCGATGCCATGCTTGACAGGGCCGGGTCGGATCAGCATTATCCGCGCCACTTCGGAGGTCCGCCGCTCTGGTGGATATCGATGGTGTGGGGCCGTAGCTCAGCTGGGAGAGCGACGCGTTCGCAATGCGTAGGTCGGGAGTTCGATCCTCCTCGGCTCCACCATTCCTCCATTCCCAATCGAACATGTCGGGTCCAGGGTCGGCCGATGACCAACATCGCCCCACGTACGCTCGTGACCCTGGTGACGGGTGTCCTGCGGACGGGTATGGTTAACCATGCCGACTGAAATCCGTCATATCATCTTCAGCAATGAAGAGGTGATCCGGGCCGTGGTGGATTATCACCGCCGGTCGGGCAGCCCCTTGCCGTCGGGCAGCATCATCCGGCTGGAGCTGATCACCGAACCCATGGTGCGCTGCGCCCTGCATATCGGGCTGGATGACGGGGCGCGGCAGGTGCATTGGGTGGACAACCCGACCCTGGCCGCCTGCCTGATCTTCTTCTGCATCAACCAGCGCATCCCGCTGCCGACCAAATCGGCCAAGCAGTTGACCATGATGAACGACAAGGTGGCCCTGGTCGTCCACAAGACGGCTCAGACCGACCGCCCCGGCGCGCGCGTGGGCTGAAGATCGGGAAAGAAGAAAGGGCGGAGTCGCCCCCGCCCTTTCCCCCTCAATCCCGATGCCGGGACATCTCACAGCCCCTTGGACTTCACCAGCTCGGCCAGGTTCACTTCCGACCGGGCGCCGTAATGGCCGATGATTTCACCCGCGCAGATGGCGCCCAGACGGGCACAGGTGGCCGGGTCGCGGCCCTGCGTGTAGCCGTAGAGGAAACCGGCGGCGAACAGATCGCCCGCCCCCGTGGTGTCGACCACGGCTTCGACCTTCTCCGCCGGGACGTTATAGGCCTGTCCGCCGGTCAGGACGGTGGCGCCCTGTTCGCCGCGGGTCAGCACGGCCACTTCCACATTCCTGGCCGCTTCGGCGGCGGCGCTGTCGAAATCGCCACCGAACAGGGCGATGATCTCGCTTTCATTGGCGAACAGGATGTCGACATGGTTCTTGACCAGGTCGCGGAAGCTGTCCAGGTGGCGGTTGACGCAGAACGGGTCGGACAGCGACAGCGCCACCTTGCGGCCGGCAGCATGGGCCAGGGAAGCCGCCTTCAGGAAGGCTTCCTTGGCGGCCGGCGGATCCCACAGATAGCCTTCCAGATAGACGACCTTGGACGACTGGATGATTTCCGCGTCGATATCGCCGGGCGTCAGGTCCAGGCAGGCGCCCAGGAAGGTGTTCATGGTGCGGTGGCCATCCGGCGTCACCAGGATCAGGCAGGACCCGGTCGGCTTGCCGTCGGTCAGGTCGGGCGTGTCGAAACGCACGCCGGCGGCGCGGATGTCGTGGCGATAGACCTTGCCCAGCTGATCATGCGCGACCTTGCCCACGAACACGCCCTTGCCGCCCAGCGACGCCAGGGCAGCCATGGTGTTGCCGGCCGATCCGCCGGACATTTCCAGGCCGGGGGCCATCTTGTTGTAGAGATCATCCGCCTCTTCGGCGCTGATCAGCCGCATGGCGTTCTTCAACAGGCCGTTGGCGGTCAGAAACTCTTCACTGGCCTTGGCGATCACATCGACAATCGCATTGCCCATACCCACTACATCGTAAACAGCCGCCACGAATGGCCTCCACCAAGCAAAAGGAATTGGCCGGGAGTATAGGCAGGCGGCGCCTTGCGGCAAGTGCGCTGATATCCCCATATGATGCAGCGCCGCGCATGGGTCGCGGCAGCGCCGTCGCCTTCTGGCGGCAGCAGGCATGGGAGGCTGGTAGAAATCATGATCCGGCATCTGGCGCGCGCCATGGCGCAAATGCCCGACCCGTCCTTCCTGCGCGTGCTGATCGGATCGGCGCTGGGCACGCTGCTGCTGTTTGCGGGCCTGCTGTCGGGGTTCGGCTGGCTGCTGACCCATACGGCGCTGTTCGACATCGCCTGGGTCGATACCGGCATTGATCTGCTGGGCGGGCTGGCGACGCTGGCTTTGTCCTGGCTGATGTTTCCGGCCGTGATGGTGGCTGTTTCCGCCACCATGCTGGACGGCATCATCGATGCCGTGGAGCGGCGCCATTACCCCCATCTGCCCCCGCCCAACCGGATACCGGTCTGGCGCGCCGTGTGGGAGGGGCTGAAATTCCTGGGGCTGGTGCTGGCCCTGAACCTGCTGGCCCTGCCCTTCTATTTTGTGCCCGTGCTGAACCTGGTGGTCTGGTTCCTGGTCAACGGCTATCTGGTCGGCCGGGAATATTTTGAGCTGGTGGCCGTCCGCCGGCTGCCGATCGGCGCCGTGCGGGCCCTGCGCGACGACCATCGGGTGGGACTTTTTGTGGCGGGCATCATTATCGCCTTTCTTTCGTCACTGCCGATCGTCAATCTGCTGGTGCCCGTGCTGGCCGCCGCTTTCATGGTGCATCTTTTTGAAGAGATGTGCCGCGATCTTCCATCGAAGGCTGCTGCTTGATCGCGGGTTCTGCTATACCGCCTTGCGGGGTCGCGCCATGGGCCGACCCCCACCCTGAGCCAGTGCATTTGGGGGCCGACACCAATGTTCCGACGCCAGAGACCGCCTTTCCCGCCGGGCACGCCCACCCCGCCAGCCGCCCCCCCGCCGCCCGTTGACAGCACACCGGCTGCACCCGCTGCCGGGTTCCGTCAGGCGGACCCGGCAGCCGACGCCATTGCCGCCGCACCTGCCGCCGACCAAGGTACCGACACCAGCCCGAGGACGACGATGAACACGCCTTTCACCACCCCGACCGCTTCCCCGGGCGCCAGCGCCGGTTCCATTCCGCGCCGCGTCGTGGACATTCCCAACAGCCCGCCCAAGCGCGTGGCGCCGACGGGCGTGGAAGGCACCAGCCCGGCCCCGTCGACCGAGATGCGCAAGCTGATCGTCGGCCGCGACATCAGCCTGTCGGGTGAGATTGCCGCCTGTGACGTGCTGGTCGTGGAAGGCACGGTGGAGGCCAAGCTGCGCGACGGCCATGTCGTGGAAATCGCCGATACGGGCCTGTTCAAGGGCTCCGTGGAGATCGACGAGGCCGATATCGGTGGCCGGTTCGAAGGTGACATCACCGTGCGCGGCACGTTGAAGGTCCGCGCCACGGGCCGCATCCTGGGCAATATCCGCTATGGCACGCTGGAAGTGGAAAATGGTGGGCAGCTGGCCGGTACGATCCAGGTGATCGGCCAGGAGCCGGTCATCCCCACCGTCCCGGTGGAGGTTGCCCTCGCCGCCGCGGAGGCCCCCGCCCCCGCGGTTGCGTCCACCGAAGAGGCTGTTGAGGCCGAGACCATCGGCTGATCCCGCCCTTTCCCGGGTCCTGTTGAGGAAACCCCGCCGGCAAACCGGCGGGGTTTTTTCATGGCGCTTCACCAGCCCACGGGTTCATAGGCCAGGACAGCGTCGAACTCCGCATTGGCCGGATCGATATTGGCGCTGATCGGGTCGGCCTTGCCCAGGACCTTCAGCACAAAGCGGCAGGCCACCAGCCATTTGCGCCGGTCGCCCCATTTCAGCTCCGCCACCGCCTCCTCGCACAGCAGGGCCGCCGCTGCCGTGTCGGCCATCAGGTTCAGCAGCCGCCGACCATGGCGCGGCCCCTGATCGGGATTGCGGCGCAGAAAGGACAGGGCGGCGCGGCATTCCTCGATCGCCCCTTCCAGGATGGCCGACACATCCTCCACGGCCGGTTCCTTGGCGGCGGGCGGCAGGTCGGACAGGATGGTGCCGACGCGGGCCAGGAAGATCTGATCGCCCGGCCGCTTGCCCGCCACCAGCCGCAGCAGTTCCAGTGCCTGGATATTGGCCGGCCCTTCCCAGACCGACACGACCAGACAGTCGCGGTAGAAGCGGCTGGTCGCCATCTCGTCGGTATAGCCGTTGCCGCCCACCATCTCCACGGCATGGCGGCAGGCGGTGACGGCCTGTTCGGCCGTGCGGTACTTGGCCAGCGCCGTGATCAGGCGCAGCCAGTCGCCCCCCATCTCCGGATCGGCCAGTTGTGCGTCGAAGGCCAGGACGGATTCAAAGGCCAGCGCCGTCGCCGCCTCCAGTTCCATCTGCATGTCCAGCAACTGGTCCTGCACCATCGGGTACTGGCGGATGGGCCGGCCGAAGGCGACGCGGTGCGTGGCCCAGCCGGCACTTTCCAGAAAGGCCCGGCGCAGCAGCCCGGCCGACCCGACGGCATTATGGATGCGGCTATATTCCAGCGCCGCCATCATCATCTTCAGCCCGTCGGGCGGGGCTGCCATCTCCACGGCCCAGCAGCCATTCAGGTCCAGTTCGGCCGTGGCCAGCCCCTTGGTCCCGGCCTTTTCCTTCAGGCGGCGGGCGCGCTGATGGTTGGGTGTGCCATCGTCCAGATGCGAGGGCACCAGATAGCAGCCCAGGCCGCGCCCGCCCGGTTCCGCCCCGTCCGGCCGCGCCGTGGCCATGGCCAGCCCCGCGCCGGCATTGCTGGTGAACCATTTGATGCCGTGCAGGCGGTAGCCGTCATTGCGCTGTTCGGCCCGCGTCGTCGTGGCCCCCACATCCGACCCGCCATGCAGCTCCGTCGCCCAGGTGCCGCCGGACAGGGCCAGCCCGTCCATGCGGATCATTTCCGGCAGATACCGGCCGCGCACCGCCGCCGGGGCCAGACTGTCCAGCACATGCGCCACCGCGCCCGTCATGGTGACGGGGCAATGGATGGAGATGTCGGCCTGCGACAGCATATAGCCCATGGTGAAGCAGGCGGCATGGCTCTGCGCCCCCGTCGGCCCCTTGCCGTCGGGCAGGTAGGCCAGCCCGACGGCACCCCGGCGGTAGGCTTCGGCATGGCAGTTCAGATAGTCGCGGTTGAAGACGACGCGGCCCGTGCGGTTGCCGTCAAGATCATAGCCATCCAGGCGCGGCGGGGCGAACCGGTCGGTATATTCGGCCTGCGCGTCCAGCGTTTCCCCGGCCCAGGCGCCGAATTCCGACAGGCGCTGTTCATGCGCCTCCAGCACATGCGGCGCGCGACGTTCCAGCAAGCGGATCAGGTTGGTGTCGGTTTCGAAGAAATTCGTACCACGCGCCGTGCGCGGATAATCGGCGGCGTCGGTCATGACCGGTTCCTTCCCCTGGATGTGGCGGGAAGGATGACGAAAAGGGCAGGGGGATGCCAAAGAAAAAGGGAGGGGGAACACCCCCTCCCGTCAACGCTCGCCTGACAAGGTGTCGGGTATCAGCCCAGAACCCCGTCCGCGATCTCGAATTCCGCTTCCGTCTTCGACTTGATCTCCTCCAGCGTCACGCCGGGGGCCAGTTCGATCAGGGTCAGCGGGCCGTGGCCATGCTTGTCGACCTGGAACACGCCCAGGTCGGTGACCACCAGGTCGACGACGCGGGTGCCGGTCAGCGGCAGGGTGCAGGCCTTCAAGAGCTTGGGTTCGATGGCGCCCGTCTTCTTGTCGACGGCGCAATGTTCCATCACCACCACGACCTTCTTGACGCCGGCCACCAGATCCATGGCGCCGCCCATGCCCTTGACCATCTTGCCGGGGATCATCCAGTTGGCCAGATCGCCATTGGCGGCCACCTGCATGGCGCCCAGCACCGACAGGTCGATATGCCCGCCACGGATCATGGCGAAGCTGTCGGCACTGCTGAAATAGCTGCTGTAGGGCAGCTCGGTGATGGTCTGCTTGCCGGCATTGATCAGGTCGGCATCCTCTTCCCCTTCGAACGGGAAGGGGCCCATGCCCAGCATGCCATTTTCCGACTGCAAGGTGACATGCATCCCGTCGGGGATGAAGTTCGCCACCAGGGTCGGGATGCCGATGCCCAGATTCACATAGAAACCGTCGCGCAACTCCTTGGCGGCGCGGGCGGCCATTTCTTCACGGGTCCAAGCCATGATGTTGGTCTCCCAAAAAGTTTACATGCCCCCTCAAGCGCCGGGCGCCGCCATCCGGCGGCTTGGCTTGCGGCACCATGGGGTGCCGGGCCGCCGGTCGGCGGCCTACCCGCCACTCGCAGGGGCGAGCGTCGGGTCAGTCGCGCTTGCGGGTGGTGCGCTGTTCGATGCGCTTCTCGTGCTCGCCCATGATGATGCGCTGCACGAAGATGCCGGGCGTATGGACATGATCGGCGTCGATCATGCCGACATTCACCAGCTGCTCCACCTCTGCCACCGTGACCTTGCCTGCCATGGCCATCATCGGGTTGAAGTTGCGCGCCGTCTTGCGATAGATCAGGTTGCCTTCCGTGTCGCCCTTCCAGGCCTTCACGATGGCCAGATCGGCGCGCAGGCCGCGCTCCATGACATAGGTCTCGCCGTCGAACTCGCGCAGTTCCTTGCCCTCGGCCACCAGCGTGCCCACGCCCGTCTTGGTGAAGAAGGCGGGGATGCCCGCCCCGCCAGCGCGGATGCGCTCGGCCAGCGTGCCCTGCGGGTTGAATTCAAGCTCCAGCTCACCGGACAGGAACTGCTGCGCGAACAGCTTGTTCTCACCCACATAGGAGCTGATCATCTTCTTGATCTGCTTGGTCTCCAGCAGCTGGCCCAGGCCGAAGCCGTCCACGCCCGCATTGTTGGAGATGACCGTCAGGCCCTTCACGCCCGACAGCTTGATGGCCGCGATCAGATTTTCGGGAATGCCGCAGAGGCCGAACCCGCCGGCCATCACGGTCATGTCGTCGCGCAGCAGCCCTGCCAGGGCCGATACGGCATCGGTATAGACTTTCTTGCTCATGAGCGTGCCCGCGGCCTCCTCCATTTTGTGGGCTTTTCCCTTGAGGTGTACGGCGGTGCAGCATGGGAGTCAATGCGCCCCGGTCCGCATATCCGAAATATGATTCAGTTTTCAAGTCCCGTTGCGCTGGGTGCGACCGGCGCGGGTTCGCTGGATAGGGTGTAATGTTGCAATTGTTACATCTATGGCGATTATTGTGGCCCGCAGGCATGATCGGACCTGGATGGGACGATGATATCAGACGAACAAGTGAGAAGGATCATGCATTCCACATTTCCATCGGGGTCGGTCCGTCGCGGCGCGGCGATTATCCTGGCTCTGACGGGTCTTCTTGCCACGGCCCCGGCCGCCCTGGCCCAGGACAAGGCGCGCGGTGCCTACCTGGTGGGCATTCTGGGTTGTGGTGACTGTCACACGGCCGGCGCCATGGCCGGCAAGCCGGACACGGCCCGCCTGCTGGGCGGCAGCGATGTCGGCTGGGAAGTGCCCGGCATGGGTGTCTTCGTCGGCTCCAACCTGACGCCGGACAAGGAAACGGGCCTGGGCGCCTGGAGCGATGCCCAGATCGTGACGGCCCTACGCACGGGCGTCCGTCCCGATGGCCGGCAACTGGCCCCGGTCATGCCCTATATGGGCTATGCCAAGATGACGGATGCAGACGCCATCGCCATCGTCGCCTATCTGCGCAGCCTGAAGCCCGTATCGGCCAAGGCGCCGGGCCCGTTCGGTCCGGGGGAGAAGGTGACGGCGCCTTACTTCACGCTGGTCATGCCGAAGTAATCTGCGACCGGAATGGCGGTGGGGCGTCGCCATTCCGCCCGGCAATGCCATCAAATAGCAGCCCTGCCGGGCCGGCATTTTACTGTAACCATTGGTTGGGGTAGAGGATGTCCATCCCCGACATCCCCTATTCCCTTCTGGTGGCCGTCATGACCGACCTGGTCCTTTCGACCTTTATCGCGTTTTTCGTCACCATCGACCCCATCGGCCTGGGCCCCATGTTCGCCGCCCTGACGGCGGGGATGGACGGGCGCCATCGTCGCCGCACGGCGGTCAAGGGTGTGCTGATCGGCACGGGCCTGCTGTTCGGCTTTGCCTTCATCGGGGAATTGCTGCTGACCTCGCTGGGTATCGGCGTCGGGGCCTTCCGTATTGCCGGCGGCATCCTGCTGCTGCTGGTGGCCATCGACATGGTGTTCGCCCGCGAAAGCGGCCTGCGCACCGCCACGGCGGAGGAGAAGGAGGAGGCGACGCACAAGGCCGATATCTCCGTCTTCCCGCTGGCCATCCCGCTGATCGCCGGTCCCGGCGCCATGACCTCGGTCGTGCTGCTGATGGGCCGGGCCGATGGCGACCTGATGATGCAGGCCATCGTACTGGCCGTGCTGTCGGGCGTGCTGGGTGCCACCTTGCTGGTGCTGCTGTTCGCGGGCGAGGTCAGCCGGCTGCTGGGCGTCACCGGCATCAACGTGATCAACCGCGTGCTGGGCATCCTGCTGACGGCGCTCGCCTGTCAGTTCGTCATCGATGGCGTCATCGAAAGCGGCATGCTGCGGTAAGGCCAAGCCAACGGATGTTGGCGCCCGGCATGTGGGGGCATCGCATTCACTCCCCCGCCAGCCGTGCGGCCTCCCAGGCCAGCAGGGTGCGCTTCTGCACCGGACCCCAGCGGTAATTGTCCAGCACGCCGGTGCCGCGGATGACGCGGTGGCAGGGGATCAGCCAGGCGACCTTGTTGGCGCCCACGGCATTGCCCACGGCGCGGGCCGCACTGGGCTGGCCGATGCGTTCGGCGATGCCGGCATAGGTGGTGGCCCCGCCATAGGGGATGTCGAGCAGCGCCCGCCAGACCCGCATCTGGAAATTCGTGCCCTTCAGGTGCAGCGTCACCGGTCCGGCACCTTGCGCCGCCGGGTCTAGAGAGGTGGCGGCGGCCAGGGTGGGGGTGGGGTCTTCCACCAGCATGGCGTTGGGCCAGTCCCGCGCCAGTTCCGCCAACTGCCCCGCCGGGTCGCCATCGGCGCCCAGGAAGCCGAACCAGCAGACGCCGCGATCCGTGGCTGCAATCAGCGCGGCGCCCAGCGCCGTCTGATGTACGGCCCAGCGGATGGTCAGGCCCTGGCCCGCCGCCTTATATTCGCCTGGCGTCACGCCTTCGGCGACAACGAACAGGTCATGCAGGCGCGACGGGCCGGACAGGCCCAGATCCAGGCTGGCGCCCAGCAGGTCGGCCCCGCCTCCACCACTGTCCCGTAGCAGGGCACGGGCATGGCCCAGCGTGGCGAACTGCGCGAAGCGTTTCGGGCTGATCCCGGCCCAGCGCTTGAACAGGCGCTGGAAATGCCAGGGCGTCAGCCCGGCCTCTGCCGACAGTTCCTCCAGCGAGGGTGGTTCCTGCCAGTCGCGCGCCAGCCGGTGCAGGGCCTGGGCCACCAGTCGCGCGCCGCCATCGGCCAGCACGGGGTCGCGCGGATCGAACGGGCTGTCGGGGGGGACGGTCATGGCGGCAGATGGAATCGGACGGATGGGGAAGGGGGCGACGGTCGGCATCATCGGTCCTTTCGGGTCTGGATGCCAGAGATTGACCTCTTTCACCGGCCCGCCCCACCCGATTATTGCGGCGGGATGCGCGCGAGAGTTTCTATAACTTTTAATCGTATTAATAATTGTGCTTTAGAGGTTTCTCTCGCAATCTTCCGGCAGCCGGCCGACCGAAGGCCGTCGGTACAGAGGGAGGGAACGGGAAATGACACTGTCCAGCACGCAAGACGATGTGATCGTCAGCGCCGCGATCTATCCTTCCATCGGCATTGCCCGGGTGGGCAACAGCCCCGATGAATGGTTCCTGGGACCGGAAGTGCCGGAGCCGGCACCCAGGCCGCCCGGCTTCTACCGTGACGCCACGGGTGCGCTGAAGCGGCAGGCCGCGCGTTTCCGCGTCTATGGTCTGAACGCCAAGGGCGTGCCGGTGCGGGAACTGACCGCCGACAGCGGGGCCAAGGTCGAATGGCAGGTGCATCTGGCCAACCAGAAGGCCGCCTGGTACGAATTCCAGCTGGCGCTGGACATTCCCGAAGCCGCGACCGCCCCCCCTTCCTATCGCCGCAATGCCCAGGTGAAGGACCGGGCCTCGCTGGTCATCGATCCCGGACAGCGCTGGATTTCCGGCGCTTCCGCCGGTCCCGTCGCCTTCGACACGGGCCATTTCGTGGGCAAGCCCGTCTATCTGGGCGAATTGCGCACCGACGAGGCCGGACGGCTGGTGGTGCTGGGCGGCTATGGCAAGTCCGCCTCCTACAATGGCGCGCCGGCCGTGACCTTTGCCAATAATGACGGCTGGCATGACGATATCGCCGACGGGCCGGTGACGGCGACCGTGACCTGGCAGGGCAAGGAACTGACCGTGGCCCCGGCCTGGATCGTGGTCGGTCCGCCCAATTATGCCCCGCAGCAGAAATCCGTGCGCACGCTGTGGGACCTGATGCGCGACATCGCCTATGATCTGGGCTTCCTGACCCGGCCGGCCCGGCCGTCCTTCACGGGCGACATCCTGCCCATCTTTGAACGGCTGACCCATCTGCAATGGGTGAATGAAGGTTTTGCCCGTGGCTTTGGCTGGGGATCGCCCCTGGATTTCACCACGGCCGAATGGCGGGCCACGCTGGCCGATGCGTCGGACCAGAACAAGGAAAACCGCCGCCAGCTCTATAACCAGTTCCGCCAGGGCGACCGCGACAGCTGGTCGCCCGTGCCCTGGCCCTGGGTCTATGGCGATGCCATGGATGTGCCGGCGGCCAAGACCCCGCGCCAATATACCGAACTGACGGCGACGCAGCTGGGCTTCCTGAAGCAGTGGGTCGATGGCGATTTCATCCAGGATTACGACCCCGCCGCCACGCCGCCGCAAAGCCTGGATGACCTGCCCGTGGCCGACCAGCCCGACACGCTGGACCGCGCCTCGCTGGAATTCTGTCTGGCGGACGCCTTCCACCCGGGGTGCGAGATGACCTGGCCCGTGCGGTCGCAGAGCATCTTCATGGGCCCCTACCGTTTCCTGCACGCGCCCAACGGGCCGGAGCCGGATTATGGCCCCGTGCTGACGCCGGCCATCTGCCAGACGCCCATGGGCCCGCTTTATGGACAGCGGCCGGGCAGCATTTCCCGCTGGATGGCCGTGCCCTGGCAGACGGACACAGCCAGCTGCCGGTCAGGCTATGATCCGGACTATGATCCTTACTTGCCCACCTTCTGGCCGGCGCGCGTGCCCAACCAGGTGCTGACGCCCAGCGATTACCAGATCGTCATGGACAAGGACGCATCCACGGCGGATCGGCTGGCTGCCTTCGCTCGCCGCCAGTCCTGGGACGACACGCTGGGCACCGGCACCTACATCAGCCAGATCAACAACATGGCCAACAATATCGACATTGTGGCTGTGGTCGATGTCCTGCCCGGTCCCAGCGACGGCATCGCCCTGCCGCCGGTGATGGAGGTGGCGGACCGGGAGGCGGCCCCCGCCGCCCGTGGCCTGCTGGCTGGCGCGCGGGCCGATATGGAGGGGCTGCGTCAGGTCCGCCGCCTCACCCGCCGCGTTCGGCAGTGAGGCGACGCCCGAGGTGACTGAAGTCGATGTCCTGATCGTCGGGGCCGGGCCGGCGGGCTGTGTCGCCGCGCTGAACCTGGCCCCGACATGGCGGGTGATGCTGATCGACCGGCGCGTGGCAACTCCACCGCGCGTCGGCGAATCGCTGCCATCGGCCGCCGGGCGGCTGCTGGACGATATGGGACTGCTGGCGGAATTCCAGGCGCAGGGCCATGGGCACTGTCACGGCCAGCGATCGGTATGGGGTGGGCCGGCGGTGGTGGAACGCGATGGCTTGCGCGATCCCTATGGTCCCGGCTGGCATCTGGACCGGTCGCGGTTCGAGGGATGGCTGCGGGAGGTGGCCCGCCGTCGCGGGGCGGTGATGACCATTCCAGCCGACCTGGGCGGGATGGCCCGCGATGGCGCGGGCTGGCGCGTCGCCCTGGCCGGGGAGGCGCGGGGGGAGGTGCGGGCCCGGCTGCTGATCGATGCCGGCGGCCGGCTCTGCCCCGTGGCGCGGCGTTTGGGCATGGTGCCGCGTGCGGATGACCGGCTGGCCTGTGCCTGGGCCCATATCCCTGACAATGGACGGGAAGCGGGCCTGACCCTGATTGCTGCCGATCCCGATGGCTGGTGGTACAGCGCGCCGCTGCCGGCCGGCCGGCGGATCCTTGCCTTTCACAGCGATGCCGACCTGCCGGCCGTGCGAAAGGCGCATGAACGGGGTGGATTGCTGACGATGGCCGCCGGGGTGGCGATGCTGGCCCCGCTGCTGCCCGTGGATGATCCCGGCGGACCGGGCGGCTTCACGGGCGCCAACAGCGCCTTTCTGCCGGTGCCGGGCGGGCCGGGCTGGCTGGCCTGCGGCGATGCCGCTGCCGCCTTCGATCCGCTATCCTCCCAGGGGCTGTTCAACGCGCTTTATACCGGGCTGGCGGCGGCGGAGGCGGCAGACAGTACCCTGTCGGGCCAGGACGGCATTCCGGACTATGTTCAGCGCCTGGGCCTGATCCGTCAGACCTACCGCGCGCATCTGTCGGCCTGGTATGGGCTGGAACGGCGCTGGCCCGACCACCCGTTCTGGGCGCGTCGGTTATAAATGCGGCGGTTGTGAATATTGACGCCCATGCCGCCCGGCCCCACTCTCACGGGCTCTAACCAGCGGGAGGCCCGGCGGGTGAAGGAGAAGGAGCTGCGGATCGCGCTCGTCTGCTATGGCGGGGTCAGCCTGGCCGTCTATATGCATGGCGTCACCAAGGAATTGTGGAAGCTGGTCAGGGCCAGTCAGGCCCTGCATGCCGGACGCCCTGGCCATCCGGGCACGGGCCATGGCCAGGCCACCAGCTATGCTGCCGCCACGGAAGGTGACGATCGGCCGCATGATACCGAGGATATCTATTTCGAACTGCTGCACGACCTGCTGCCCGACCTGTCGCTGCGGGTGCTGATCGATGTCGTGGCCGGGGCCAGTGCCGGCGGCATCAATGGTGTGCTGCTGGCCCGTGCCCTGGCCCATGATCTGGACCTGGAGCCGCTGACCGTGCTGTGGCTGGAAAATGCCGACGTCACCCGTCTGCTGACGGCGGACAGCCGGGCCAGCAAATGGTCGAAATGGTTCATGCGTCCCGTGCTCTGGGCCCTGACCCGTTATCTGGAAAAGCTGGCCCCGGACGAGGAGGTGCGGGAGAAACTGTCGCTGTTCGTGCGGTCGCGCTGGTTCCGGCCACCGTTTGATGGCAAGCGGCTGATGGAATTCCTGCTTGATGCCGCCCATGCCATGGGCGACAGCGGCAAGCGCCCGCTGGCCAGCCTGCTGCCGCGTGGTCTGCCCTTGTCGCTGCATGTGACGGTGACGGATTTCCATGGCTACACGACGCGCATCCCCGCCCACGATCCGCCGGAGATCCTGGAGCGGGAACATCGCCACCGCTTCACCTTCCGCTATCGCCGGGGTGGGGAGGGGGAACTGGACAGCGATTTCAAGGATGGCGACGTGCCGGGCCTGGTCTTCGCCGCGCGGGCATCCGCCAGCTATCCCGGTGCCTTTCCCCCGGCCCAGGTCCGGCAGATGGACCGGCTGTTGAATGAACGTGGCGAGGGGTGGGAAGGCCGGGCCCATTTCTTCCAGCGCAACTTCGCCGAATATCGCCGTCAGGGCGCAGACCCGGAGCAGGCCAGCTTCATCGACGGCTCGGTGCTGAACAACAAACCGTTTGCCGCAGCCTTGTCGGCCATTGCCGGCCGCCCCGCCTATCGCGAGGTGGATCGCCGCGTCGTCTATATCGACCCCAAACCCGCGGTACGGCAGCCGGCTGGCGTGCGGCAGGAGGTGCCGGGCTTCTTCCGCACCATCCGCGGCGCCCTGTCCGATATTCCCCGCAACGAGCCGGTGCGCGACGAACTTCTGTCCATTGCCGGCCGCAACACCCGTATTGAACGGGTGCGCGGCCTGCTGGATGCTGCCCGGCCGCGGGTGGCCGAGCAGGTGGCGCTGGTCGTGGGCGGAGCGCTGCCCGCGGCCCCCAGCATCGAACAGATCCGCCACTGGCGCGACCGGGCCAGCGCCCAGGCCGCCTCCCAGGCCGGATTCGCGTTCGAGGCCTATCTGCGGCTGAAGATCGAAGGGGCGCTGGACCTGCTGGCCGATCTTCTGTGCCCTTGCCTGGGCCGGACCGATGCCGCCGCCCGCCCGGCCCTGTGCAAGGCGCTGCATGATTGGGCCCGGGCGCGCGACGTGCTGCCCGACAGGCTGGTGGAGCAGGTGGAGGGGCAGGAACGGCCCGCCTGGGTGCAGTTCCTGCGCGATTTTGACATCGCCTTCCGCGCCCGCCGCCTGCGCTTCCTGATCCGCGAACTGAACGCCATCTATCCGCTGGTGGGCGAAGGCGAACATGCCGACACCCATGCCCCCGACCTGGACGAGATGAAGGCCAGCCTTTACAGCGCGCTGGAACGGCTGCCCGGCCTGTCGGGGTCGGTGATGGGGGCGGACGGGCTGGGCATGTTCAATGCCGGGGAACGCAGTGCCTTCAACAGCCTGATGCGTGCCGACGGGCCGGTGCCGGGGCCTGAGACGCTGGACCGCGCCCTGGCCCATCTGGCCGGCGCCTGGAAGCTGGAGGCGCAGTCGGCGGAGGTGGACGAGATCTTCGCCCTGATGGGGCTGAACTATCTGGGTCCCGCCGCGCGGCGGCAGATATTCGAGGCCTATCTGGGCTTCGCCTTCTGGGACGTGCTGACCTTTTCCACTTCTGGCTGGGTGGAACTGGATGAGTTCCACGCCATCCGCGTCGACCGCATTGCCCCACCCGATGCCCGCCTGCTGCGCCGGGGCGGGGCGCCCAATGAATTGCGCAGCGCGCGCATGAACGCCTTTGGCGGCTTTTTCAGCCGGCATGACCGGGAACATGATTATCTGCTGGGCCGGCTGCATGCGGCCGAACGCTGCATCGATCTGGTTATCGATGCCGGTGGGGTGCAGATATCGGAAGCCCGGTCCAACGCCCTGAAACTGCGCGCCTTCCACGCCATCCTGCGCACGGAGGAAGGCCGCCTGGGCCCCGACAACCGCGCGCTGAACCAGGTGCGGGCCTGGGTGGAGGGCTGTGGCTGATGGCGAAGAACGGCAATCCCGGCTTTGCAGGGGACGGCGGGAAGCCCCATCTGCTAAAACCCACCCGATCTCAAACGCCCCTGAGCCTGATGCCATGACCATTGATCCCGTTGCCCTGACCCAGGACCTGATCCGTTGCCCCAGCGTCACCCCCGCCGATGCGGGCGCGCTGGGCGTGTTGCAGCGGGTGCTGGAAGCCATGGGCTTCACCTGCCACCGGCTGGTGTTTGAAGAGGCGGGGACCGATCCGGTCGACAATCTCTATGCAAGGCTGGGCAATGCGGCGCCGAATTTCTGCTTTGCCGGTCATACGGACGTGGTGCCCGTGGGCGACAATGCCGCATGGACCGTCGATCCTTTCGGGGCCGAAATCATCAACGGCAAACTTTACGGTCGCGGCACGTCCGACATGAAGGGTGCGATTGCCGCCTTCGTCGCGGCCGTGAAGTCATTCCTGGATCGTAATGGTGTTCCCGCCGGCTCCATCTCCCTGCTGATCACGGGGGATGAGGAAGGGCCCAGCATCAATGGCACGCGCAAGGTGCTGGACTGGATGCAGGCCAGGGGCGAGCGGATCGACGCCTGTCTGGTGGGCGAGCCGACCAATCCCCGGGTGATGGGGGAGATGATGAAGATCGGCCGGCGCGGGTCGGTCACGGCCACGCTGACCGCCTATGGCGCGCAAGGCCATGTCGCCTATCCGCATCTGGCCGACAATCCCCTGCCGCGCCTGACCAAGGCGCTGTCCATGCTGGCCGAAAGCCCGCTGGACGAGGGCACGGCGCATTTCCAGCCCAGCACCCTGGCGCTGACCACCATCGATGTCGGCAACCCGGCCAGCAATGTCATCCCGGCCAAGGGTACGGCCAAGTTCAATATCCGCTTCAACGACCTGCACACGCCCAAAAGCCTGGAAGCCCATATCCGTGATGTGCTGGAGGAAGTGGGCGGCGCCTGGGACCTGAAGATGGCCGTGTCGGGAGAGGCATTCCTGACCCCGCCCGGCGCCTTGGTGGCGACGGTGGCGGGGGCGGTGACGGCCGTGACCGGCCAGCAGCCGGAACTGTCCACCAGCGGCGGCACGTCGGACGCCCGCTTCATCAAGAATTTCTGCCCCGTGGTGGAATTCGGGCTGGTCGGCCAGACCATGCACAAGGTCGATGAACATGTGGATGTCGCCGACATCCGCACGCTCGCCGCCATCTATGACCGGGTCCTGACCGATTTCTTCGCCAAGGGTGCGGCGTGAGCCCGCTGCTGGGCGCTGTCCGTCTGGCGGCCCTGGACCGGCGCGGGATCGAGGCCATCGACCCGACGCCGCTGGGCGCCTGGCGCAGTTGCATCCTGTTCGTGCCCATGGTGCTGATCCATGTGGCCATCGACATGCTCGACATGCCGGACGGGGTGGATGTCGCACCTTTCCTGCTGCTGTCGGCGCTGGGCTTCCTGCTGCAGATGGCGGGATATCTGGTGATGACGGCGCAGGTGCTGGACGGCATGGGCCGCGCCGACCGGTTTCCACTGTTTGTCTCCACCTATAACTGGTGCAGCGCCGTCACCTCCCTGGTCAACCTGACGGGTGCCTTGCTGGCGGCCCAGGCCAGCATTCCCATCGCCAACGGCATCGCCATCGGCCTGTTCTTCTGGGGCCTTTACTATAGCTGGTTCACGGTTCGGCTGGCGCTGTCCTGCCCCGGCCCGGTGGCTGCCGGTCTGGTCCTGCTGGAAGTGCTGATCGCGCTGCTGACCCAGGGGCTGGCCGGGCAGATGGCGCTGCTGGCCAAGGCGGGGTGACCCCCCGGTCGGCGTGGAACGCCAGACCGAGGGGCGGGAACGGGTTCAGGCCGCCTTGATCTCGATCTTTTTCACCGGCTTTTCCGATGCCGGTGCCTTGGGGATCGTCACCTTCAGCACGCCCTTGTCGAAAGCAGCTTCCACCTTGTCGGCGTCGGCATCAAAGGGCAGGGCGAAGCGGCGCAGGAAAGTGCCCTGGGCGCGTTCGACCACATGGAAGTGCTTCTTCTCGTCCTTCTCTTCCTTTTCGGTCGTGTGCTCGGCCTTCAGCGTCAGGACATTGTCGGTCAGGTCCAGATGAATGTCCTTGGCGTCGATGCCCGGCAGATCAGCCGTCACTTCCAGGCCGGCTTCCGTTTCCACGACATTGACCTTGGGCGACAGGAAGCCGCTGCTGGTGAAGCTGGGCAGCGACCAGTCAGCCGTGAAGCTGTCAAACAGCCGGTCCATCTCCCGGCGCAGACTGGTGAAAGGGTCCTCCCCGCGGCGGGTGACATCCGTCGTCCGGCCAAAGGGGATCAATGACTTGAAGTCCATGGCACCACCTATTCGGCAAAGGTTGCGACAGGACGGCGGCCGGGTGCGGAACCGGTCATGACCGTCCACGAAGTCAGCACGGACTCCATACGGCGATCGGGTTCAGCTTGCGTTGACCTGGGTCAAATGGCGCGGGTTGATTTCCGGATTTCTCCAAAACGAAACAATCGTCCCTCCCCCCCGCCCCCCTCTGCGCAGGGCAGCCCGCCAGCCGGTGCGGGGTCTTTGCATTTGCGTGAAGGCCGGGCCTGGGCTAAGACCGGTTACCGGTGTTGGGGACCCCTCCCATCGCTTTTGCGACACTCTTCATCGGTATTCAGCCCATGACCGATACGCCCTCCAAGGCCCTGGCGGCCAAGGCCCTGCTGCCCACCGGACTGCGCGACCTGCTGCCGCCGGACGCGGAGCATGAGGCGCAGGTCGTCGGACGGCTGCTGAAGGAATTCCATCGCCATGGGTATGAGCGGGTGAAGCCACCCCTGGTGGAGTTCGAAGAGGGGCTGCTGTCCGGCTCTGCCGCGACGCTGGCCAACCAGACCTTCCGCATCATGGATCCCGTGTCGCAGCGGATGATGGGTGTGCGGTCCGACATGACGCCGCAGGTCGCCCGCATTGCCACCACCCGTCTGCGCAAGGCGCCGCGCCCGCTGCGTCTGTCTTATGCCGGTCAGGTGCTGCGCGTGAAGGGCAGCAGCCTGCGCCAGGAACGCCAGTTCGGGCAGGTGGGCGTGGAACTGATCGGCCCCGACCGGGCAGAGGCGGATGCCGAGATCATTCTGCTGGCGGCAAGCGCCCTGTCATCGGTGGGGGCCAAGGGCATTTCCATCGACCTGACGGTGCCGACCCTGGTGCCGGCCGTGGCCCAGGCCTTGTCCCTGTCCGGCGATGATTACGCCCGCCTGCGCGCGGCGCTGGACCATCGCGACGCGGCCGCCCTGACCGACGCGGCGGGCGCACACAGCGCCCTGTTCCTGTCCATCCTGAACGCGTCGGGCCCGGCCCCGGCTGCTGTGGAACGGTTGGCCGCCATCGATCTGCCGCCCGTGGCGCAGACGGCGCGGCGGGAGCTGACCGATGTTGTCCGCCTGATCGCCCAGGCCGATCCCACCCTGTCGGTGACCATCGACCCCGTGGAAATGCGCGGGTTTGAGTATCAGACGGGCGTCAGCTTCACCATCTTCGCCCGCGGTGTGCGCGGCGAGCTGGGGCGTGGTGGCCGGTACCGCACGGGCGGCGCCGATCCTGTGGGAGAGGCGGCAACGGGCTTCACGCTTTATACCGACACCGTGCTGCGTGCCCTGCCGGGGCCACAGCCCACCAAACGCGTTCTGCTGCCTCTGGGCACCGATTATGCCGAAGCGCAGGCGCTGCGCGCGCTGGGCTGGCACACGGTTGCCGCCATGGCCGATCTGGCCGATTCCGCGGCAGAGGCCAGGCGCCTGTCCTGTTCCCATATCCTGACGGCGGACGGGCCCACGCCCGTCTGACCCGATTTCCGATCGAACCCTGAACAAGGGGGCGGGCCTGCGTGACGGCGCCGCCCCAAACTTCCCAAGAAGCGAGGAATATCATGGCCAACGTGGCGGTCGTCGGGTCCCAGTGGGGCGACGAGGGCAAGGGCAAGATCGTTGACTGGCTGTCCAGCCGCGCTGACGTCGTGGTCCGCTTCCAGGGCGGCCATAATGCCGGCCACACGCTGGTGATCAACGGCGTGGTCTACAAGCTGTCTCTGCTGCCGTCGGGCGTTGTGCGCCCCGGCAAGCTGTCGGTCATCGGCAATGGCGTCGTCGTCGATCCCTGGGCCCTGCTGAAGGAAATCGACAGCATCCGGGAAAAGGGCGTGGACATTACGCCCAAGACCCTGCTGGTGGCGGAAAACTGTGCCCTGATCCTGCCGCTGCACAGCGCGGTGGACAAGGCGCGTGAGGAAGCGCGTGGCGTCAACAAGATCGGCACCACGGGTCGCGGCATCGGCCCGGCCTACGAGGACAAGGTGGCCCGCCGCGCCATCCGCGTCTGCGATCTGGCCGACGAGGCGGTGCTGGAGCATAAGGTCGAACAGCTGCTGTTCCATCACAATGCCCTGCTGCGCGGGCTGGGCGCGGCGGAGCTGAGCAAGGACGAGGTGCTGGCCCAGCTGCATGAGGT
This sequence comes from Niveispirillum sp. FG148, assembly GCF_057809655.1. NCBI lineage: Bacteria > Pseudomonadati > Pseudomonadota > Alphaproteobacteria > Rhodospirillales > Azospirillaceae > Niveispirillum > Niveispirillum sp. FG148. Next base: position 39,251 of record NZ_JBMDKJ010000008.1, on the reverse strand, counting down.
GGCGCCCAAGCTGCTGCCCTACAGCGCTGTGGTCTGGAAGTACCTGGACGAGGCCCGTCGCCAGGGCAAGCGCATCCTGTTCGAAGGTGCCCAGGGCGCCATGCTGGATGTGGACCATGGCACCTACCCGTTCGTGACCTCCTCCAACACGGTGGCCGGCAATGCCGCCGCCGGGTCGGGCATGGGGCCGGGGGCTGTCGGCTATGTGCTGGGCATCACCAAGGCCTATACGACCCGCGTCGGCTCCGGCCCGTTCCCAACCGAACTGCATGACGAGATCGGGGAAAAGATCGGCGTGCGCGGGCACGAGTTCGGCACCGTGACGGGGCGCAAGCGCCGTTGCGGCTGGTTCGACGCCGTCATGGTCCGCCAGGCCATCAAGACCGGCGGCATCACCGGCATTGCGCTTACCAAGCTGGACGTGCTGGACGGGTTCGATGAGATCAAGGTCTGCACCGGCTACAAGTACAAGGGCGAGGTGATCCACCATCTGCCCGCCGGCCAGACGGCGCAGGCCGAAGTGGAGCCGATCTACGAGACGTTTGAAGGCTGGAGCGCCAGCACCCAGGGTGCCCGTTCCTGGGCCCAGCTTCCCGCGGCCGCCATCAAATATGTGCGCCGGGTGGAAGAACTGATCGAGGCGCCGGTGACCCTGCTGTCCACCAGCCCCGAACGCGATGACACGATCCTGATGAAGGATCCGTTCGAAGGTTGATCCCCCTTGCAACGCCGCCCCACCGGGCGGCGTTGTCGTTTCTGGACCCCGTTGGAGAAAGGAGCGCGCCATGCAGTGGAATCCCGGACAATATGAACGGTTCCGTGGGCCCCGCGAACGACCGGGCCAGGACCTGCTGGCGGGTATCCCGCCGCTGCAGCCGGCCCGCATTGTCGATCTGGGCTGTGGCACCGGCTACCTGACGCGGCAATTGGCAGCCCGATTCCCCGATGCCGCCACGGTGGGGCTGGACAGCGACGCTGCCATGCTGGCCAAGGCAGCCCGTGACGCGTCCGGCGTCACCTGGGAACTGGGCGATATCGGGCAATGGCGTCCGGATGGGCATCCGGATCTGATCTTTTCCAACGCGGCCCTGCATTGGCTGCCCGATCACACGACCCTGTTCCCGCGGCTGGCCGGTTACCTGGCGCCGGGGGGCGTGCTGGCTGTGCAGATGCCGCGCAATTTCGATGCGCCTTCCCATCGTCTTCTGCTGGAAACGGCGGCGGCCGGGCCCTGGGCTGCCACGCTGATCGGGGCACTGGACCATCGCACGGTGCTGTCGCCGGCTGATTACTGGCGCGTTCTGCATCCGGTCGCTTCCCATGTCGATATCTGGGAAACCGACTATCTGCATGCGCTGGAAGGCGATGATCCCGTGCTGGAATGGGTGTCGGGGACGGCGCTGCTGCCCGTCACCTCCCGGTTGCCGGCAGATCAGGCGGCCGATTTCCGGGCCGACTATGGCGCCCGTCTGCGTGCGGCATACCGGCCCGAATCGGACGGGTGCACCCTGTTTCCGTTTCGGCGTCTTTTCATTGTCGCACGGATTTAGGATACTCTGCTTCCAGGGGCTCTAGCTGCGCGGGTGTCCGGAATGCCGCTGAATGTTTTGGAAGTGGCGATCTATGCCATGGTTCTGGCGGGGGGCGACCCCCTGGTCTGTACCCGTCAGGAGGGGACGGAGGAGATGGTGCTGTGTTCCAACGGCCAGGTGGCCCACATGGACCAGGACCGGATCACCTTCAAGAAGAACGTCGCCGTCGTGAAGATGGCCGACGGCACCTTGGTTTTTTCCAACGGCATCAGCTCGCATTGGGGCAGTGCCGGCTGGGTGCAGTTCTCCAACAACATCTCCATCCGCCGCAGCAGTGACGGGACCTTCAAGACCAGCAAGAACCTGGTCTGCCGGCAATTAAGCGCCGACAAGGCCACCTGTCAGAAGGATTGACCGGCGCCGGGACGCCCGAATGCGGATTCCCGTATCGACCGCTGCTGACTCCGCTTGAGAACAAAACAAGAACATTGTAGAAAGGAGAACAGAAGGCAGCGGGAGTACGACATCCCGGTTGCCGGGATGATGGAGGCGGGAATGAAGCCGGCGATCCGACACAGCGCATTGATGGGCAGCATCGGCTGCGCCAATTTCCGGGGCCAGGATTTTGAGATGCATTGCATCTGCTGTGGAGAGGAAAGCCGGTGGCGCACGGACATGCTGGTCCGTCGGCACGGTCATGACTGGACCGTGGCCGAATTCAGCCGCCGCTTCCCCTGTCCGGGCTGTGGGGAGGTCGGGTCCTCGGTACTGAAGATCGTGGCCCGCCCCGCCGATCAGCAGGCCACGCGGTTCCGCCGCATGGCCCCCCGCCCCGCGCTTGGGGCAGAGCTTCCCCCGCCGACCGCGCATTGGCGGATGCGCGTGGTGGGGGACGGGACGGCCGTTTCCTGACGGGACGGCCGTCCTTTCGGCCGCTTGGCAGGGAAGGGGACCTCCCGTACAAGGAAACGACTCCGTCTTCGATCGCCTTCGCCCGTTGGGAGCCCGTGATGCTGCGCCGCCTGCTCGCCCCGATCCTGGCTTTATCCGCGACCCTGGCCGCCCTGGCTTGGCCTGCCGTCGCGCAAGAACGGCTGGTCTTCGTCACCGACTGGCGCGCCCAGGCCGAACATGGCGGCTTCTACCAGGCCGTGGCCGCGGGCCTGTATAAGGCGCGGGGGCTGGATGTCGTGCTGCGCCAGGGTGGTGTCGGCATGGACCCGCAACAGATGCTGGCCGCCGGCGCCATCGACGCCGCCATGGGTTCCAGCGGCTTCTTCACGCTCAATCTGGTGGAAGCGGGCGCCCCCGTCGTCACCGTGGCGGCCCTGTTCCAGAAGGATCCCGTCATCCTGATGTCGCATGACCGGCCGGACGTGAACAGTCTGGCCGACATGAAGGGCAAGCCCATCGCTGTCGGCGACCCGACCGTGGCCACGATCTGGCGCTATCTGAAGTTCCGCTATGGGTTCGAGGACAGCCAGATCCGTAAATACACCTTCAACATCGCGCCCTTCCTGGTGAACAAGCAGGCGATCCAGCAGGGCTATGCGACATCCGAACCGTTCACGGCGCAGAAGGCCGGGGTCAAGCCCAAGGTCTTCCTGCTGGCCGATGATGGGTACCTGTCCTATGCCGCCACAATCATGGTGCGCAAGGGTCTGGCGGATCAGAAGCCGGAATTGGTGCGCGCGTTCGTGGAAGCATCCATCGAGGGCTGGAAACAATATCTGCACGGTGATCCGGCCGCCGCCAACGCCCTGATCAAGCGCGACAATCCGGAAATGGACGACGAGACGATCGCTTATGCCCGCGCCCGCATGATTGATTACGGGCTGGTGGAAAGCGGCGAGGCGCTGACCCGCGGCATCGGCACCATGTCGCCCGACCGTTGGGAGGCGTTCGCCCGGCAGATGATCGCGCTGGGCATCTATCCGGCCGGGCTGGACTGGAAGAAGGGCGTGGATTTCCGCTTCGTCGGGCCCAAACAATGATAGTGCGTCCCGGTGATCGTGACCGATCACCGGCCGCAATCGCCGCACCTGCATCCGTAAGCCTGGCTACGCCGTACCGACAGCCATAATTTTGACCGTCGGTATAAGGGCCGGGGAAAGCCCTCCCCGGCCCTTGCATTGCCGCGCCGGCATGGTCAGCAGCAACGGTTCACACCACTCCACCGCCGGTCCAGTTCGGACATGTAGAACGCTTCCCGGTCCAGCGGTGGCTGGTCCGGGTGGCGGTCCTGATGGCGGGCGAGGTAGTTTTCATACGCCGCATCGCCGGACACTTCCCGCAGCACGGTCCAGGCCGCACGCAGGAAGCTGGCGGGCCCCGCCATCATGGCTTAATGCCCCTGCAGGCCGGTCGGGTGCGGCAGGGTAGCCGCATCGACATAGGGTGCCTCCGCCAGGGGCGGCACCGGCTTGCCCTGGACATGACGCAGGGAGATGCGCGCCATCTCAATGATCGTCACCCACAGGACCAGGATGAAGAACACGGTCAGGCCGGCATCCAGGCGCTGGTTGAAGATCAGCTGCGGTGCCGAATCGAGCGCCTTGCCGATCAGGGTGCCTGCCTGCAGCTTGGCTTCCAGCGCATTGGCCCCGGCCAGGAAGCCGACGCGCGGGTCCGTGTCGAACAGTTTCAGCCACGCGGCATAGGTGGTGGTCACGGCCAGGAAGGCCATGGGCACACCCGGCACCCAGGCGTAACGCCCCTTGTCCTGCTTCACCAGGATGGTGGTGACGATGGCCAGCGCGATGGCGGCCAGCATCTGGTTGGAAATGCCGAAAAGCGGCCACAGGATGTTGATGCCGCCATAGGGATCGATGACGCCGATATAAAGAAAATAGCCCCAGCTGGCGACGAACAGGGCTGAACAAACGATGGCCGGTCCGCGCGCCTTGGTGTTCCCCAAGGGTGCCCAGATATTGCCCAGCAGGTCCTGCAGCATGAAGCGGCCGACACGCGTGCCGGCATCGACGGCCGTCAGGATGAACAAGGCCTCGAACATGATGGCGAAATGGTACCAGAGCGCCAGCATGCTTTGCCCGAAGGCGCCGGCGAAGATCTGGGCCATGCCCACCGCCAGCGACGGTGCACCGCCCGTGCGGGCCAGCAGCGTCGTCTCGCCCATGGCGTCGGCCAGGTCCTTCATATGCTGGGCTTCCACCGGGAAGCCCCAGCTGCTGATGGTCGCCGTTGCCGTCTCCAGCGTGGAGCCGACCAGGCCGGCGGAGCTGTTGATGGCGAAATAGACGCCGGGGTCCAGCACGCAGGCCGCGATCAGGGCCATCATGCCGACAAAGCTTTCCATGGCCATGGAGCCATAGCCGACCAGACGCAGGTCGCGTTCCGACATGATCAGCTTGGGCGTCGTGCCCGAACTGATCAGCGCGTGGAAGCCCGACACGGCGCCACAGGCGATGGTGATGAACAGGAACGGGTACAGCCCGCCCGCCACCACGGGCCCCGTGCCGTCCACGAACCGGGTCAGCGCCGGCATGTGCAGTTCCGGGCGCAGGATGATGACGGCAAACGCCAGCAGCAGGATGGCGCCGATCTTGATGAAGGTGCTGATATAGTCACGCGGGGCCAGCAGCAGCCAGACCGGCATGATGGCGGCGAAGAAGCCGTAACCAATGACCAGCAGCGCCAGGGCCGGGCCGTCGAAATTGAACAAGGGTGCCAGGGCCGGGCTTTCGGCTACCCAGCGTCCGCCGACCGTGGCCAGCAGCAGCAGCACCAGACCGACCAGCGATCCTTCCAGCACATGGCCGGGGCGGATATGACGCATATAGATGCCGACCAGGATGGCGATGGGGATGGTCATGGCCACGGTGAAGGTGCCCCAGGGGCTGTGCTTCATGGCGTTGACCACGACCAGACCCAGGACGGCCACGATCAACACCATGATCAGCAAGGTGCCGACCAGGGCGGCACCGCCGGCCACGGGGCCCAGCTCGTCCCGGGCGATCTGGCCCAGGGTACGGCCGTTGCGGCGGGTGGACGCCCACAAGACCACCATGTCCTGAACGCACCCGCCGATGACGGCCCCCGTCAGCAGCCAGAGTGTTCCCGGCAGATAGCCGAACTGTGCAGCCAGGGTCGGCCCGACCAGGGGGCCGGCGCCGGCGATGGCCGCGAAATGATGGCCGAAGGTGATCCAGCGGTGGGTGGGCACATAGTCCCGCCCGTCATTCAGGCGCAGCGCCGGGGTGGCCCGGCTGGGGTCGGCTGACAGCACCTTGGCGCAGATCCAGCCGGCATAAAGACGATAGGCCACCGCATAGATGCCGAAGGCGGCCGCGATGAACCAGAAGGCGTTGATCGTTTCGCCACGATGGATGGCGATGCCGCCCAGGCAGGCGGCACCAAAGACGCCGATGGCGATCCAGATCAGGTTTTGGGCAGTTTTGGGCATTGATCATCTCCCGGATGCCGCAAGGTCATTGTTCAACCCGTTTGCTGGCGGAACCATGAAACGCCCGGAGAATGGGAAAGGCCAGCAAGAACCAGCGACATCCGATGTTCAGTACACGGATAATTGCCCAGGCATCGCAAGCCGGCCGCTGCTTGAAAAGGCGACCAAGGTCGTGCGGCGGGCTGTCGCAGGCGCTCATGCCCAAGGGCCTGTCACGCCGTTCCAAAGCGCCAGCAGCCCCAGGCCCAGCAGCGCCAGTCCGGACACCCGGTCAATCCACAGCCGCAGACCCGTCCCCAGCACATGACGCATGCCCATGACCAGGGACACGACCAGAATCCACCAGAGCAGGGAACCGGTGAACACCCCGGCGACCGTCGCCAGGGCGGCCGGCATCCCCAGCCCTTCCGGCGGGGCCAGGGCCGTCAGCAGGGCGGCGAAGGTCAGAATGGTGGGGGGATTGGTCAGGGTCAGGCCGATTGCGGTCAGGAATTCCCGACCGCTGCGATCCGCTACCACCCGGCCGTCACCATTGTCGGCGGAGATCGGCGCCCGCAGCGTCTTCCACCCCAGCCAGACCAGGACCAACCCTGCCACAACATGCAGCGGAGCGGCATGGTCCAGCAGAAAGCCCGACAGACCGGCCAGGCCCAAGGCAGCCACGATGCCATAAAGCCCATCGCCCACGGCGATGCCGCCACCGATGGCCAGGCCGCGCCGCCAGCCATGGGCCAATGTCGTGCGCATGCAGAGAAGTGACATGGGGCCAACGGGAGCCGCGATGGCGGCACCGATGCCCATGGCTTTCAGGAAAAGGGGGAATTCGATCATATCCATGCTCCCAAAATTAAAAACCCCGCCGACGGGCTGTCGGCGGGGTGCTTGACGATCGTGATGTTCGGATGTGGCGGGGTGGGGGGTCTCAGCAGACCCGCTTCACCCCTCCGTCACCCGGCCACGCGCAGGCCACCGCCGGAGGGCGGGCCTGTTGTTGCGCGAAGGATGGGGTGCGGCTGGTCATCATGGGGGAAAGTTCCCGCGGAACCAGGACGCCGTCAAGGGTGATTCGGGTCAGGTCGATCAAGGCAAAGAAAAAGGGCCGACGGTTCGCACCGCCGGCCCCTTCTCGATCGATCCCGTTCCCTGACTTACAGGACGCGGGCGATTTCTTCCATTTCGAAGGCTTCGATGATGTCGCCTTCGCGGATGTCTTCGTAATTCTCGAAGGCCATGCCGCATTCGAACCCTTCGCGCACTTCGCGGACTTCGTCCTTCATGCGCTTCAGGGTCTTCAGCGTACCCTCGTGGATCACAACGTTGTCGCGCAGCAGGCGGACCTTGGCGCCGCGCTTGACGATGCCTTCGCTGATGCGGCAGCCCGCGACCTTGCCGACCTTGGTGATGTTGAAGACCTGCAGGATATGCGCGTTGCCCAGGAACTTCTCCCGCAGCGTCGGCGCCAGCATGCCGGTCAGCATCTGCCTTACGTCATCGATGATGTCGTAAATGATCGAGTAGTAGCGGATTTCGACGCCGTCGCGCTTGGCCATGTCGCGAGCCTGCGGATTGGCGCGGACATTGAAGCCCACGACCAGACCCTTGGACGCATTGGCCAGCGTGATGTCGCTTTCCGTGATGGCGCCCACACCGGACGTCAACACGCGTACCTTCACTTCCGTGTTCTCGGCCGTCAGCTTCTCCAGCGCACCGGAGATGGCTTCCACCGAACCCTGCACGTCGCCCTTGATGACGATGGGCAGTTCCTTGGCCTCGCCGGCCTGGATCTGCTTGAACATCTGCTCCAGGGAGCCGCGGCCGGACTTGGCGCTCTCGGCCTCGCGCTTCTTGCGGGCACGGTACTCGGTGATTTCGCGGGCGCGGCTTTCGCTCTCGACCACGACCATCTCTTCACCGGCCAGCGGCACGCCGCCCAGGCCCAGCACCTCCACCGGCGTGGCCGGGGTGGCGTCGGAGACATTGACGCTGCGGTCGTTGACCAGGGCACGGACACGGCCCCATTCGGAACCGGCCACGACGATGTCGCCCACCTTCACAGTGCCGCGCTTGACCAGCACGGTGGCGACCGGGCCACGACCCTTGTCCAGCTTGGCCTCGACCACCACGCCTTCGGCGGTGCGATTCGGGTTGGCCTTCAGCTCCAGGATTTCGGCCTGCAGCAGGATGGCTTCTTCCAGCTTGTCCAGGTTCAGGCCGGCCTTGGCCGACACTTCCACGTCCAGGACGTCACCGCCCATGCCTTCGACAACCAGTTCATGCTGCAGCAGTTCCTGGCGGACACGATCCGGCTTGGCCGAGGGCAGGTCGCACTTGTTGATGGCGACGATGATCGGCACGCCGGCCGCCTTGGCATGGCGGATGGCTTCGATCGTCTGCGGCATGACGCCGTCATCGGCAGCCACGACCAGCACCACCACGTCCGTGACGTTGGCGCCACGGGCGCGCATCTCGGTAAAGGCGGCGTGACCCGGCGTGTCGATGAAGGTGATCTTCGACCCGGACTTCAGCTGCACCTGATAGGCGCCGATATGCTGCGTGATGCCACCGGCCTCGCGGGCGGCGACGTCGGTCTTGCGCAGCGCATCCAGCAGCGAGGTCTTGCCATGGTCGACGTGACCCATGACGGTGACGACCGGCGGACGGGACACCAGGTCCTCGCTACGGTCGACATCACCCTTCACGCCGATTTCCACGTCGCTTTCGGCGACGCGCATCGGACGGTGACCCAGCTCCTGCACAACCAGTTCGGCGGTATCGGCGTCGATGGTCTGGGTGATGGTGGCCATCACACCCATGCGCATCAGGGCCTTGACCACATCGGCGCCACGCTCGGCCATGCGGTTGGCAAGGTCGCCGACCGTGATGACCTCCGGGATCACCACGTCGCGCGTCACCTTCTGCGTCTCCTGACGGCCGAACAGCCGCATGCGTTCACGTTCGCGGGCACGCTTGGCGGCGGCCATGGAACGCCCGCGGCGTCCCTCGTCATCCGACAGGGCCTGCGAGATGGTCATCTTGCCACCGCGACGCTTATCGTCGACCTTGGCCTTGACCGGGGCGGCGGGGACCTTGGCGGCCACCTTGCCGGGACCGGCGACCTTGGCGCGGCGCGGACCTTCTTCCTCGTCGAAATCGGCAGTCGGGCCACCGGGGACACGCGGCGCCGGGCGGGCAGCGCCCGCATCGGTCGTCGTGGTCGTGGCGGGCCGGGCGGCATTATTGCCACCGGCCGGACGGGCCGCGGAACGATCATCATCCGCAGCCGGGGCCGCGGCATGACGGGAGCGGCTGCTCTCGCCACGGTTCGCGGCTTCGGCCTTGCGGGCGTCCTCGGCTTCCTTGCGCTTGCGCTCGGCCTCGGCGGCGGCGGCCTTCTCGGCCTCCTGGATGGCGCGCAGCTCTTCCAGCTCACGACGGCGGACGATGTCCTCGTCCAGCGGCTCCGCATTGGCCGCAGCCACCGCAGCTTCCGCCGCCGCAGCGGCCTCGGCCTCGGCGCGGGCTTCGGCCTCGGCGCGGGCCTCGGCTTCGGCGGCGTCCAGTGCTGCCTGTTCCTCTTCGGCGCTGACGCGGCGATCCTCTGCCTCGGCGGCGGACCGCAGGGCGCGGATGCGCGCCTCGCGTTCGGCATCGCTCAACTGCCGGGGGGCATTACCGCGCTGCTGGGGGCCACGGCCGCCGGCCGAACCTTCCGCAGCGCGCCGGGCGGCAGCACCACCGTCGGCCACGCCCTGGACGGCGCCCTTCTCGAAGGTCCGCTTGCGCTTGACCTCGACCGCTACTTCCTTGCCGCGCCCATGCGAGAAGCTCTGGCGCACGGTGCCGGACGCGCCGCCCCCGCCCGCCTGCTGTGCCGGGGCCGCCGGCTTCGGCTTGTTGGCCCCACCCAGTCCAAGCGTCGGGCGCCCACCCAAGGTAAGCACCTTCTTGTCGCGGTTCTGGTCGTTGGTATCGCTCATCCCTAATCCGACAGTAAGCCGTTGAAACCCAATACGCGTCCCCAAATGTTCAGGGACCCGTTCCGCCGAGCGCGGAAAGCCGTGCAACTTCGCGGCGGACCTGTGCCGCCAGCGGACCCGCCGCCAGCACCACATGCACCGCCTCATCCCGGCCCAGGGCCGCCCCAAGTTCCGCCCGATCGAACAGATCGATCAGCGGCACACCCAGCGCCTGTGCCAGGGCGTGCAACTTGCTCCGACCATCGTCGGACCCGTCGCACGCTTCCAACCACAACCCTACACTCTTTTGGCCCGCACCGCCCGTCCGGCCGATGACACCGGAACGCAATGCAGCCTGTACCTTCTCAAACCCCGGCAGCGCGCCCCCACCCTTGCGGGCCAGGCCGATCAGGCCCAGGGCACGACGACGGATCAGGCGGCGGGTCAGTGCCAGAAGATCCGGCACCGGCTTCACCCCCTGACGGGCGGCCTTGGCGAAAAGCCCCTTGGCCAGGGCCTTTTCAACCAAACCCGTCTCGGCCGTCAACCACAGCCCGCGACCGGGCAGGGTTTCGTCCACGTCGGGCACCACCGTCTGGTCGGGTCCGATGACGAAGCGGACCATGCCCGCCTTGTCCTGGACCTTCCCGCTGGCGATGCAGCGGCGCAGCGGGCTTTTGCGGCCCGCCACGGCCTCCGGTTCATCGGCCTGGGCCTCGGCGTCCAGTTCCGGCGGATAGCCGGGCGTCGCCTCAATGCCGCTGCTCATGAACCTGTTCCCTATAAACGGTCACCGATGGCGGACCCTTGCGGGTCAGCCCTCGGCGGCCTCCTCGTCAGCGAACCAATGCGCACGGGCGGCCATGATCACCTCATTGGCCTTATCCAGCGTCATCGCGTCCTTGCCAAGGATGTCGATCAGTTCGTCACCCGCCAGATCGGCCAGATCGTCGAGCGTCTTCACGCCCTTGTCACCCAGCTTCACCAGCATGGCCGGCGTCAGCGCCTCGATATTGGCGACGTCATCTTCGACGCCCATCTCGCGACGCTTGTTTTCCAGGATCTCGTTCTGCTGCTCCAGATACGTTGCGGCGCGATTCTGCAGCTCGGCAGCCACATCCTCGTCGAACGCTTCGATCCGGGTCAGTTCATCCAGGTCGACATAGGCAATCTCCTCGACAGAGGTGAAGCCTTCGTTAACCAGCAGATGGGCGATCATGTCATCGACGTCCAGGGCCTCCATGAACAGGGCCGACCGCGACGAGAACTCGGCCTGACGGCGCTCGCGCTCCTCGGCTTCGGTCATGATGTCGATGGTCCAGCCCGTCAGCTGCGAGGCCAGACGGACATTCTGGCCGCGGCGGCCGATGGCCAGCGACAGCTGGTCGTCGGGCACCACGACTTCGATCTTGTTGCCTTCGTCATCCAGCACGACCTTGGCCACTTCGGCCGGGGCCAGCGCGTTGACGACGAAGGTGGCCGGGTCGGGCTTCCAGGGGATGATGTCGATCTTCTCGCCCTGCAGCTCGCCGACGACGGCCTGGACGCGGGAACCGCGCATGCCGACGCAGGCGCCGACCGGGTCGATCGAGCTGTCCTTGGAGATGACGGCGATCTTGGCGCGCGACCCGGGATCGCGGGCCACGGACTTGATCTCGATGATGCCGTCATAGATTTCCGGCACTTCCTGCTTGAACAGGCCGGCCATGAACATCGGATGCGTGCGCGACAGGAAGATCTGCGGCCCGCGCGGTTCCTTGCGCACGTCGTAGATATAGGCGCGCACACGGTCACCGACCTTGAAATGCTCGCGCGGCAGGCACTCGTCGCGGCGCAGGATCGCTTCGGCGCGGCCCAGGTCGACGGTGACATTGCCATATTCGACGCGCTTGACCAGACCGTTCACGATCTCGCCCTTGCGGTCGATATATTCGTTGTACTGGCGCTCGCGCTCGGCCTCGCGCACCTTCTGCACGATGACCTGCTTGGCCGTCTGGGCGGCGATGCGGCCGAAATCGATGGGCGGCAGCGGATCGACGATGAAATCACCGATCTGCGCCTTCGAATTCTTGCGACGGGCCTTGGCGAGATCGACCTGGACGGCCTCATTCTCCACCGTCTCCACCACTTCCATGTGGCGGGTCAGCTGGATATCGCCCGTCTTGCGGTCGATGCGGGCGCGGATGTCGTGCTCATGCCCGTACTTGGAACGGCCAGCCTTCTTGATGGCCTCTTCCATAGCTTCGAGCACATGCTCCTTGTCGATGTTCTTCTCGCGGGCGACCGCGTCGGCTACTTGAAGCAGTTCCATCCTGGCGAACCCTGCCTTCTATGCTGAATCAGACCGAACCGGCGCCGGCTTCGGCGTCGTTCTGGTCATCGGTGGTGTCGCTATCCTGGTCACTATCCTGACCCTTGCGGGCGAAACGCCCCGGGCCCTTCTTCTTGGAAGCCTTGTCCGCTTTATCCGCCTTCGGCCCCTGATGATCACTCTTGGGACGTTTCACGGGCTTGGCCGTGTCGTCCACATCCATCTGCCCGCCTTCGGTGCCGGCGGCCAGTCCCTGGTCGGCGGCGGCTGCGGCCAGCAGCGCGTCGGTCAGTTCCAGCCTGGCCTTGGCCACCTGGGCGAAGGGGATTTCCGCCACTTCCACCAGGTCGGGATCAATCTCCACCGGCTTGGCCTTGGCCGAAACCTTGGCGCCCGGCTTGCGCTTGGGCGGCTGCGAGGTCTTGGCGTCCAGCGCGATCAGCACATTTTCGCCTTCCACCCCGTAAAGGGTGCCGCGAAAACGCTTGCGCCCATCCAGGGGAATGTCCGTTTCGATCCGGGCCTCCAGGCCCTTGAACCGTTCGAAATCCTTCAGGCGGGTCAGCGGCCGGTCGATGCCGGGGCTGGACACTTCCAGCGTATAGGCCGACGCGATCGGGTCTTCCACGTCCAGAAGGGCGGAGACCGCATGGGAAATGTCGGCGCAATCCTCCACGGTCATGGCGTCGCCATCGGCGCGGTCGGCCATGATCTGCAGGGTCGGGCGCTGCCCGCCGGAAATCTGCAGGCGCACGATCTCATACCCCATGGCCTCGACCGAGGGGGTGATGATGCCGCCGATGCGTTCCAGCACGTCCATTCGCGTTCCAACTCCAACCCGGCCGCCGGCAGTCCGATCGGCAAGGCCCAGATAAACAAAAAGGCGGGCCAAAGGCCCACCCGCAAAGCAGACCAGCCTGCCAACGATGCTCGCTGGCCGGTCCGTATGGGATAAAGATGACGGTTATATAGACCCGTTCGCCGCGGGAGGAAAGACGGAAATGCGCCGGAGGTGGCACTCACCCCGCCCAGTTCGCGCATTCCTGCCCCCCGGTTGACGGGAACGGACCGCCCGATCCGTTCCCGCCGGAAGCTTATACCGTGTCCCGGTGATCGCAACCGATCACCGGGCTTCAATCGCCGGCGCCGCCGGCTCGGCTACGCCGCATGTGCGGTGCTGTGGCCGTCGCCGCCGTACCAATTCCCGATGAGTCCGGCTCACCGGAAATTGGTATCAGAAGCTCACCCGGGCTGTCAGCTTGACGATGTGGGTGCTGACATTATCGGCACCGTCGCCCTTGGCGTTGATCCAGAGGTAACGGTAGCCGGGGGCAATGGTCAGGCCATCGAACAGCGCGATGTTCAGGCCCGCTTCGCCGAAGGCGGCGGCGTGGGTGCCGTTGTTGATCGCCAGCAGCCCGGCATCATTGTCCAGGTGCGCGACACCGCCGCCCAGGCCGACATAGGGCTGGTACTTGGCGGTGACGGGCAGGTCGACATAGGCGCCGGCCATGGCCGTCCACAGGGTGACATCCCCCGTGGGCTTGGTCAGGGTCGGATACTTGGTCTTCAGGGCTGTGGTCAGCGTGCCGTCGATGTCGGCGATGCGACCATAGGTGCCTTCCAGCTCGAAGCGGTAATCATCCAGCCGATAGCCGGCGGCCAGACCGCCCGCGAACTTGTTCTGGCTGTCGCCCTTGGCGGCGGACCAGGCGGGGTGATGGGAATAGTCGCTGCCCAGGAAGGCGGAGACGGAGGAGGCGACATAGGGGCCATCCTCGGCGCGGGCGGCGCCGACGGCGGACAAAAGCATGGCCGCTGCGGCCAGCAGATGTTTGGTCTTCACGGGTATTGTTCCTGCTTGATCTGTCACACGCCCCTGGCGCGACAGATAAGGCTTTGCGCGGCAATGCGAAAGCCCCTGCAGGAGGGAAATGGGTCCACTATTTCGCAGACCGGGTGTGCCTTATCCTGTCTTGGCCGCATCGGTGGTGCCGGTCTTCGCGGCGGGGCGGGGGGTGGCAACGCCGCCCACGGCCAGGGCCAGACGGTTGCTGGCGGTTTCCACCTGTTCCTCCAGCAGCGCCAGCGCATGTTCCCTGGGCAGGCCGGGCGGAATGGGGGGCAGGAACTCGATGGTGATCAGGCCCGGCCGCTTGATGAAGGTCTTGCGGCCCCAGAATACGCCGGAATTCACGGCCATCGGCACCAGCGGCACACCCAGATCGCTGTACAGCAGGGCGATGCCGACCTTGTAAGGCCGGTATTCGCCCACCGCAACGCGGGTGCCCTGGGGGAAGATCACGATCTCGCGCCCCATGTCGCGCATCACGCGGGCCCCGCGGACCAGCGAATTGATAGCGGCCCCGCGCTTCCCGCGCTTCACGGGGATCAGCTTGGCCTTCCAGGCGTACCAGCCCCAGAGCGGGATATAAAGCAGCTCATGCTTCAGCACGATCGAGGGATCGTGGAAAAGCAGATGCAGCTTCATCGTCTCCCACATGGACTGGTGCTTGGCGCCCACCAGATAGGCCCCGTCCCTGGGCAGGTGCTCCACGCCCTTCACCTCGTAGCGCAGGCCGATGATGGTGCGTTCCAGGAAGGACAGGCTGCGCAGGTAAAACCGTATCATCACCAGCGCCACCGACCGCGGCATGACCATGATCCAGACGATGCCCGTGCAATAGACGGCCGTCCAGACGAAGAACAGGATGTTGAAGAGCAGCGAGCGGACAAACAACATGCGCGTATGGTCTCCCGGCGGTGCGGCGGCCGCCCATTAAGGCCAAGCCGCCCCGGCTTGTCCAGGCCGGGCACCGCCGTTGCAGGGGTGCCCTTCTCAACCCGCAGGGGCGCGCGGCCCCGTCAGGGCGGCGCGGGCCAGGGCCAGCAGATATTTGTTGTATTCGCTGACGATCAGCTCCGCCGTGCCGGGCCAGCCCCACCAGCCATCCAGCCGCACCTTCGGCGGCGAAACGGGGTGTGGAACCAGGGTGACGCCCGGCAGGGCGCGGCGGAATTCCACCAGGCTGCGCGGCATATGGTAATTGGCGGTGACGACGCGCAGGCTGTGGAATCCCTCGTCCGCCATCCAGCGTGCCGTCTCCACGGCATTGCCCTCGGTATCGTCGGCGTCGTAGCCCAGCTCGACACAGCATTCCAGATCGTTGCCGGACTTGGAGGACAGGGCCAGCAGCTCCCGCACTTCCACGCCGCGGTAAACGCCGCTGATGAACAGTTTGCGGGCCTTGCCGGCCCGAAGCAGGTCGAAGCCGACCGACAGCCGCGCGCTGCCACCGGTCAGGACGACGATGCCGTCGGTGGTGATGGCGTCGTCGGGCGCCTGCCGCGGCAAGGATGCCGCGAACAGGAACAGGCCGATGGCCCAGGTTGCCGCCAGCGCCGCCCCCGTCAGGGCCGGCCCGCGCAAGGGCCGGGGAAGCAGCCGCCCAATCACGGCAGCCGCCCCAGTGCGCGCATGACGGTCAATCGCGCTGTGGCGGCAGCCAGGATCACGGCCGTCACGGGTACGGCCGGCAGCCAGGCCCAATCGCGCAGGTTCAGCGCCATGTCGGGCAGCAGCGACGCGTCCAGCCCGCGGCCCGCCTGCTGCAGGCCCCAGAGCGTGGCCAGCGCCAGCAGGAAACCGATGCCGCCGCCCAGCAGCGACTGGCGCATCATGTGGCTTTGGAACTGGCCGGCGACATAGCCGTCGGTGGCGCCCATGACATGCAGCAGTTCCACCTCGTCCCGATGGACGGCGAATCCGGCGCTGGCGGCGAAGATGATGGAGGCGACGCCGGCCCCGCCGATCAGGGCGATGATGCCCACGGACAGGGCCTGGACCGTGCGGGCCAGCCGGCGCAGATCGCCCAGCCATCGGGCCGGGTCCTCCACCGTCACGCCCGGCGCGGCGCGGTTCAGCTGTTCGGTCAGATCGTCGATCCTGGCGCCATCGGCCAGACGGACATCGATCAGGGCGGGCAGGGGCAGTTCGGCGACCAGCGCCCCGTCTCCCAGCCAGGGTTCGACCAGGGCCCGCGCATCGGCGTCCGACAGGCGGCGGGCATCGACGACAAAGACACTGCCCGACAGCGCATCCATCACCTTGCGCACCCGTTCTTCCTGGTCGCGGACGCCGTTGGGGCCGGTGGGGGCCACCTGCACGGTCATACCGGATGACAGTTCGCTGTCCCAGCGCCGGGCCAGGCCCGACAGGATCAGCGACGCCGCCAGCGCCAGCGCTGCCAGATAGACCATCAAGGCGATGATCCAGGGCAGGAAGCGCCCGGTGGCATCCTGGCTCAACGGAATGTCGAAATGCGCGCGGCGGCCCATCTTTACCCTGATCCGGCGGAAGTCGGCGGGCGGCCCTGCCACCCTTGATGAAGGTCACAGGAATGGCACGGGCAAACCGGCGCGTAAAGCAGGGGATCGTGTCGACGCCCCATCCGATGGAGGTAGCGGTGCCCCCAACCCCCAACCTTGCGCTGCACCCGGCGGCCCGCCTATAAGGATAGGGAGCCCCCGTGCCTGCACGGGCGACCCCGATTTCCCACCAGCAATCCGGCGCCCCTCCGCGATGATCCTCTCCTGCCCGTCCTGCGCCAAACGCTTCATGCTCGACGGGCGGCTGTTGGGTGAGGGCCGCAAGGTCAAGTGCGGACAGTGCGGCCATATCTGGTTCGCCGAACCTGCCATGGCCCTTTCACCGCCGCCCCCGCCCCCCCGGCGGGAGGTGCCGGTCGAGCGGTCAGGCGCGCGGACTGCCACGTCCGCAGCCAATGCCGCCCCGACCATCGCCAAGGTGGAACGCCCAGGGTCGGGGACGCCGGCATCGCGACCGGCCGCACGGCCGGCGGCCCGCAACGCCCCCGCCAGTCCACCACCGCCGCCGCCGTCCAAGGATATTTTCGACGAACGGCCGACGCTGTTCGACGATCCGCCGGCCGATGACGAATTGTCGGGGCTGGCCCAGGACGCCCTGTCGGGCAGCTTCGAATCCAGCCGGTTCGATGCCGACGGCGAGGATATGGGCATGGCCCGGCCCTTCCGGCCGCGCCCCATGCCCAAGGGCAGCAACCTGCCGGCCATGCCGGGAAAGGCCAGACGCTTCAGGAAGGCGACCGTCGCCGCCTGGATGGGGCTGCTGCTGGTCGTTGGCGGGGCCGGTACGGGCATCGTGCTGGGCAAGGACGAGATCATCCAGGCCTGGCCGGCCTCCTTCCTGCTGTATGAAATGGTGGGGCTGGCCGAACTGCCGGGCACGGGTCTGTCGGATCCGGGCGATCCCAGGAACACGAAGGTCGAGGTGCGCGACGTCGAGGGCGTGAACCTGCTGTTCGTGACCGGGGAGATCGCCAACAAGTCCGACACGCAGCGCGACGTGCCCGACATCCAGGCCGTGGCGCTGGGAGAGGATGGCAAGGAACTTTACGCCTGGCGCATCATCCCGCCCGTGCGCCGCCTGTTCCCCAACCAGTCGACCAAGTTCGAAAGCCGCATGCCCGAGAAGGAGGGCAGCCAGGCCAAGAGCATCAGCTTCCGTTACGTGGCGCCGGAGCCGGTCGGCGGGCATTGACACGGGTTGGTTTTCCGACCCCCCGTGTCCCCGAAATCCGGGGCCGCACCGTTACCGCGGGGCGGGGCGGGAGGCGAGACGCCAATGCTTGGCCTGGGAATAGTTGCGGGCCAGGAACTGGTAGGTCTTCTTCAGCACGGCCTCGAACGGACCGCCCTTTTCGACCGTCACCGCTTCCCAATCCTCCATCACCTCGTCCCAGGGCAGCAGGGTCTGGTGCAGGTCGTCCCGCATTTCGCGGATATAGGCGATGTTCTTGTCGAACTTCAGCAGCATGGACAGGATCTCGCCTGTCTGCGCATCCACCTGGTCGAAGCGCTGCCCCATGTCGGTCAGGGGCGGTAATGACAGTGTCTGCATGCGGACGATTTCCTCACGCAGATTGCGTTCATTCTTGTAGATGCGGTGTGCATCCTCCAGCCCGTCGCGGATCTTCTGCAATTTGGCGCAGCGTTCGCGCAGCGCCTCAATGTAGGACAGTTCCTTGGCCAGCAGGTCGATGCGGGTTTCCACCTGCTCCTCGGCGTTGCCGGTCAGGGCCAGCTTGTTGGCGATCATCTGAAACGCCTCGCGCACGCGGGCCTTGGTGCCGGGGTCCTCCACCACCTGCTCCAGCTGTTCCGGGCTGGAAATCACCGTTTCGCCACCCGTCAGCCAGGTGACCATCTGCACGGTCAGGCGTCCCTTGGCGATGTTGAAATGCTTGTCATCGACCCGCCAGGAAGCGGTGCCATCAATCAGTTCGTTGGGAATCGTGTCGCCGGGGCGGATTTCCCGCACATATTTCAGACCCTTCGATGCCATGTCCAGCAACTGGCCGTCGAAGCTTTTCGGGTCGATCTTGAATTCATTGCACAGTTTGGCGATGGCGACTTCGGCCTGCACCTTGCCCAGCATGAAGCGCATCACCGGTTCCTCCGCCGATTTGGACCAGACGAATCGGCAGCCTTCGACCGTGAACACCTTGTGCTCAAACACGAAATGTGTGCTGCGGTTCGGGGCGGGCTGGATACCTTGGCTCATGCTGGACGACGGACCGGATGGAAGACGGAGGATTTTTCATCCATAGCACGGTACGCGCCGTCCCGCCGCGTCAATTCCCAACAGGGTCCGAAGATCGGACTTCCAGCCGGGGTGGCCGGTCACGGGTGCGCCAACAATTGAGTGGTTTCAGCAGGATTTCCCCCTTTCGCGGCCGGGGCTTGGCGCGGTAGCTTGGGGGCGGACCTTTGAATTGCTTTGCACGGATACAGATGCCGCCCAGCCCGATCGCATCCACCGCAGTCCCGGCCGTAGAGGTGGAGGCGCTGCATAAGCGTTTTGGCGACAATGAGGTGCTGAAGGGCGTTTCCCTGTCGGCCAAAGAGGGCGAGGTGGTGGCCCTGATCGGTTCCTCCGGGTCGGGCAAGAGCACGCTGCTGCGCTGTATCAACCTGCTGGAAATCCCGGACGAGGGCATTGTGCGCATCGGCGGTGAACAAATCGCCATGAAGCGCACCGCCCGCGGCGTCCATCCCGCGGACGGCCGCCAGGTCGACCGCATCCGCCAGCGCTGCGGCATGGTGTTTCAGAGCTTCAATCTCTGGACTCACATGACGGTGCTGGAAAACATCATCGAGGCGCCGGTACATGTGCTGGGCCAGCCCAAGGATCAGGCTGTGGCCAAGGCGGAGGCCCTGCTGGCCAAGGTCGGCCTGTCGGCAAAGCGCGACGCCTACCCGTCGCAGATGTCGGGCGGGCAGCAGCAGCGCGCGGCCATCGCCCGCATGCTGGCCATGGAACCCAAGGTCATGCTGTTCGACGAGCCGACCAGCGCGCTGGACCCCGAACTGGTGGGCGAGGTGCTGAAGGTCATGCGCGACCTGGCGACCGAGGGGGCGACCATGCTGATCGTCACGCATGAGATGGCGTTCGCCCGCGACGTGTCGCACAAGGTTGTGTTTCTGCATCAGGGGCGCATCGAGGAGGAGGGGACACCGGCCGAAGTGTTCGGCAACCCCAAGTCGGAGCGCTGCCGGCAGTTCCTGACCCGCGAGGGTCAACGCTGAACCCGACCCTGACCGGCCGCCAAGGCCGCTTGGATCGGCGACGATAAATAAGCAATCCGGACAGGACAGGTTCTGGGGGAGTATCGGACGATGAAGAAGTTGATGGCGGCCCTGACATTGGCGGGCCTGATGGCGCTGACGGGCTGCGGCAAGGATGAGGCCAGGAAGGCCGAGCCGGTGGCCGCGACAGCAGCTGGCATTCCCAACCCGCTGCGCGTGGCCACGGAAGGTGCCTATCCGCCCTACAACATGGTTGATGCATCCGGCAATCTTGTCGGGTTCGAAATCGACATGATGAAGGATGTGTGCAAGCGCATGGGCACCGAATGCCAGTTCATCGCCCAGGCCTGGGACGGCATGATCCCCGCCTTGCAGGCCGGCCGCTTCGACGCCATCGTCGCCGGCATGTCCATCACCGATGAACGCCGGCAGGCCGTCGATTTCTCCGCCGGCTACACCACCACACCCGCCTATCTGGTGTCGGCCAATGCCAACCCGCTGCAAAATGTGGATTACGGGGTGGAGCGTGTCGACCTGACAGAGATCAGCGCGGAGGAGCAGGCCAGCCTGGACAAGCTGCGCAGCCTGTTGAAGGGCAAGGTGCTGGGGGTGCAGACCAGCACCATCCACGCCAATTTCGCCGACAAGTACCTGTCCGACGTGGTGGAGATCCGTCGTTACGACACGCAGGAGAATCTGGCGCTGGACATGCAGACGGGCCGCGTCGAGATCGGTCTGGCCGACGCCATCACCTGGAATGCCTTCCTGCAGCGTCCGGAAGGCAAGGATTTCAGCTATTTCGGTCCCGGCTTCGACGGGGGCCTGTTCGGCAACGGGCAGGGCATTGCCATCGCCAAGAACCGGTCGGAACTGCTGGCAGCCCTGAACAAGGCCCTGGCCGACATGAAGGCCGACGGGACGATGAAGACCCTGTCGGTGCAATGGTTTGGCTTCGACAGTTCGATGCCCTGATTTAGCCGCTTACCGGGGGAAGGGCGGCTTCCCCCTTCCGACCCGCTTGCCAGGAGTGCAGCCATTGTCGCAACAGGAATACCGGCCCTTCGTGCTGAACTGGCGCCTGACAGAGGTGCATGGCTGGGGTTTGGTCGGCACGCATACCTGCCTGCACCTGCTGCGGACGGGCGGGGCCGTTTTCCTGTATGACCAGCCCGACATGGGCACCATGCGGCCGAACACGCAAGAAGCCCTCAGGCCCCTGTGTGAGCCGTCGGCCCGCCTGCGGGCGATCATTGATCAGTCACAGGCGGCCGGGCAGCGGCTCTATCTGCAGAACGGCGTCTGTCTCTACGCGCTGGGTGGCCAGATGCAGCCGCACCTCTCCACGCAGCCTTTCTATGGCGACAAGAATATCGGCGTCGGCGCCTTCACCGACACCAACCTGTCGCCGACGGCCATTGCCGACAGCCTCAGCTACAGCCGCGTCGTCATCCATTCGAGCTACAACAAGCAGGTGCTGGCCGATCACGGCATTGCCTCGGACTGCGTGTTTCAGGGGATCGACCCGACGGAGGTGTCGCCGGGGCCGCGCATGGGCCGTTTCGGCGACCGCTTCGTCATCTTTTCCGGCGGGAAGATCGAATTCCGCAAGGGACAGGATATTGTCGTCGCGGCCTTCCGCGCCTTCCAGCAGCGCCATCCCGAGGCGCTGCTGGTCACGGCCTGGGGCAATTTCTGGCCGGCAACCGCCCTCAGCCTGGCGGAGAGCACGATCCTGTCCGTTCCGCCGGGCTTTGCCGCCACAGGCTATGTCGATGTGGCGGGCTGGCTGCGGGCCAACGGCCTGCCCGAGGGCTCGTTCCAGGACCTGGGCTTCCTGACGCGTGAACATATCGCCGGGGTCTTGCGCGAATGTGATCTGGGCGTCTTCCCCAATCGCTGCGAACCCGGCACCAACCTGGTGGCGATGGAGGCCATGGCCTGTGCGATGCCCGTCATCCTGTCGGCCAATACCGGCCATATGGACCTGATCGGGGATGACCGCACCTATGTGCTGAACCGGCAGCGCCCCGTCACCAACCCCGACGGCAATCGCAATTACTGGGGGGAGAGCGACGTGGAGGAATTGCTGGAGGCGATGGAATTTGCCTATCAGAACCGCGACGACGCCCGTGCCAAGGGTATTGCCAGCTCCGAATGGGTGCTGGGCAATCGCCGCTGGGACCAGTTCGCCGCCGAATTCGTGGAAACCTGCGCCCAATGATCCAGACCCCGCCCCGCAGCGCCGCGAGGCCGCCCCATGCTTGACCTGCTTCGTTTCGGTGCCGACGGGTGGGGAGACGAAATCGCCTCCGGCGCGGTCATGACCCTGTCCGTCGCCGTGCTTGCCTATCTGATCGGGATCGCTGCCGGGTCGCTGGCGGCGGCGGCCAAGCTGGCCGGGCCCGCCCCTTTGCGCTGGCTGGCTGCCACTTATACAACGGTCGTGCGCGGTGTGCCGGCCCTGCTGGTCATCTGGCTGCTGTTCTTTGGCGGTTCGGGCCTGATCACATGGCTGGCGGTCTTGTTCGGGTACGACGGACGGGTTGAACTGTCGGCCTTTGCTGTTGGTGTGTCGGCCGTCGGCATCGTGTCGGGCGCCTATGCGACAGAGGTGATCCGTGGCGCCCTGCAGGCCGTGCCCAAAGGACAGATCGAGGCGGCGCGTGCGCTGGGCATGCACCGTTTCCTGATTCTGCGCCGCATCCTGGTGCCGCAGGCCCTGCGCTATGCCCTGCCGGGCCTGGGCAATGTCTGGCAGATGACCCTGAAGGACACGACGCTGGTGTCGGTTGTCACGCTGGCGGAGTTGATGCGACAAGCCTATATGGGCATGCAGTCGACCCGGCAGCCCTTCGTCTTCTACGTGACGGCGGCCATCCTCTACATGATCATGACCACCCTGTCGGAAGCCGGTTTCCGCGCCCTGTCGCGCCGGGCCGAGCGCGGCGTGCGCCGCGCCGTGGCGAATTGAGGGAGGGCGGCCGATGGTACCGGATCTGATTCTTTCCTCCCTGCCGTCACTGATGGCTGGCACCTGGGTAACCGTGCAACTGGTCGTCATCGCGCTGGCGGCGGGCTTCGTACTGGCCCTGGCCGTCGCCTTTGGCCGGCTGTCCTCCCACCGGGCCGTTTCCGGCGTTACGGGCGTCTATGTCTTCCTGTTCCGGTCCACGCCGCTGCTGGTGCAGATTTTCCTGATCTATTACGGGTTGGGCCAGTTCCAGGCGGTGCGGGAAAGCCTGCTGTGGCCGATCCTGCGCGAGCCCTATTGGTGTGCCATCATCGCGCTGACGCTGAACACAGCGGCCTATACAGGGGAAATCCTGCGCGGCGGCATTCAGGCCGTGCCCTTCGGCCAGATCGAGGCGGCGCGCGCGCTGGGCATGTCGCGGCCGCTATTGTACCGGCGCATCGTGCTGCCGCAGGCGTTGCGTCAGATATTGCCCGCCTATGGGAACGAGATGATCCAGATGGTGCAGGCCACCTCGCTGGCCAGCACCATCACCCTGATGGAACTGACAGGCGCGGCCCGCGCCATCGCGTCGCGCAGCTTCCAGCCCGTGGAGATGTTCATCATCGCCGGGGCCATCTATCTGGTCATGAATTTTGCCATCGCCCAGGGCATCCGCTGGGCGGAACGCCGCACGGCCGTGGGGTGATCCCTGACAGGGGCAGCGGGGGTGCGTCTGCCGCCCCCGCTGCCGCGACGATCAATAGCCGGCCGCGTGGCCGTCCACGCGCATTTCCGTGCCGGCGCGATAGACGCCATTCACAGTGTCGCGCTGGATGGCCTCGTAACTGCCGTAATGCAGGCCGGGCTTCACTTCCACCTTGTGGCCGCGCTTGCGCAGCTCCTCGATGACGGCGGGCGATACGCCCTGTTCGACATAAAGGGTGCCGACGCCGTCGCCTTTCTCCCCTGTCGGTTCGGGCGAGCCTTCATGCTGCCAGCGGGCGGCATCGCCGGCTTCCTGCACATTCATGCCGAAATCGATCATGTTGACCAGGACCTGCACATGGCCCTGCGGCTGCATGGCTCCGCCCATGACGCCATAGGCGGCGAAGGGCTGGCCATCCTTGGTGACGAAGCCGGGGATGATGGTATGGAAGGGGCGCTTGCCGGGCGCATAGACGTTGGGGTGCTTGGGATCCAGCGCGAACTGTTCGCCGCGATCCTGCAACATGAAGCCCAGCCCGTCCGGCACCAGGCCGGAGCCCATGCCACGATAGTTGGACTGGATGAAGGCCACCATCAAGCCATCCTTGTCGGCGGTCGACAGGAAGATCGTGTCATGGCTTTCCGGCATCAGGCCGGTTTCGGGCGCGCCGGCCTTGCCCATGTCGATCAGGGCCCGGCGCTTGGCGGCGTATTCCTTGGAAATCAGCGTGCTGATGGGCAGCTTCACGAATTCCTGATCGGCGTACCAGCGCGAGCGGTCGGCAAAGGCCAGCTTCTTGGCTTCTACCGAGGCATGGATGAAGTCGGCGCTGTTATGCCCCATCTTCTTCAGGTCATAGCCCTCCAGGATGTTCAGCATCTGCAAGGTGGCCAGCCCCTGGCCGTTGGGCGGGATCTGCCAGACATCATAGCCGCGGTAATTGGTGGAGATCGGCTCCACCCACTGCGCCTTGAAATCCGCGAAATCCTCGTACCGCAGCGGGCCGCCAATGCGCTTCATATAGGCATCGATGGTCCGGGCGATGGGGCCCTTGTAATAGGCGTCATTGCCGCCCTTGGCGACGATGGACAGCGACTTGGCCAGATCGGGATTGCGGAAGATCTGGCCGGCGACGGGTGGCTTGCCGTCGATCAGATAGGTTTTGCGGGCATTGTCCAGTTCCTCGATCACGCCCGTCATCTGTTCGAACCGCTTGAAATTCCCGGCCCAGCCCTTGGCGATGAAGGGGGAAACGGGGGCGCCGTCATTGGCATAGGCGATGGCCGGGGCCAGCACCTTTTCCATGGGCAGCTTGCCGTATTTCTTGTGCATCTCGAACCAGCCGGCCACAGCACCGGGCACGGTGACGGACAAGGACCCGTGCGACGGGATGGGCTTGCCCGGGCCCAGACGCTTGACCAGATCATCCAGGCTCTGCCCCTTGGGCGCGCGGCCGGACGCGTTCAGACCCACCACCTTCTTGGCCTTGGGGTCCCAGATCAGGGCGAACAGGTCGCCGCCCATACCGCTGCCCGTGGGTTCCAGCAGGCCCAGCGTGGCGTTGGCGGCGATGGCGGCGTCAACGGCGGAGCCTCCCTGCTGCAGGATGGAGATGGCGACCTGGGTTGCCAGCGGCTGGCTGGTGGCGGCAGCACCATTTCTGGCGATGATTTCCGACCGGCCGGCGAAATTGGCGCCGACCAGACGGTCGCCACGCCCCGGCTGGGCCCCGTCCACATAATCGGCCGCCACGGCCATGTCCGTCATGATCGGCATCAGTCCCAGCGTCCCCAGCAGAAGTGCCGCCAACCTGCGCCTAGTCTTGCTCTGCATTGTCCGATTGCCTTCCTGTGCATGGATGGGCCTTCGCCCCTGTCCCTTTTGTCCGCCGGTTTCCCAGCATCCTTGCTTGTACGTCTGGACCGGCGCAGCGGCAACCCTTGCAGCACCCCCGGCCCCCGTGCCAGCCTGCACCCTTCGCGTAGCCCTGTCGGAGATGTAATCGTGCGGGTGATGGTCAATGGCGTGCCGCTGTATTTCGATGTCGAAGGGGCGGAACTGGTGCCCGATGGCGGCTCGTTGCGCAAGAAGCCGACGCTGCTGCTGCTGCATGGCGGTCCCGGTTTCGACCATGCCAGTTTCAAGCCCACCTTCAGCGGGCTGGCCGATGTCGCCCAGGTGATCTATCTGGACCATCGCGGCCAGGGACGCAGCGGCGGGGATGACCGCGCCACCTGGACGCTGCCGCAATGGGCCGATGATGTGATGGGCTTCTGTGACGCGCTGGGCATCGAAAAGCCCTTCGTGCTGGGGAACAGCTTCGGCGGCTTCGTCGCCATGGAATATATGCGCCGCCATCCCGGCCATGCGGCGGGCATCATCCTGTCGTCCACGGCGGCACGCATGCAGCTGGACCTGATCGCCGCCGCCTTCGCCCGCCGCGGCGGCCCGGCCGTGGGCCAGGCAGCACAGGATTTCTGGTCCGCGCTGACAGCCGACAAGGTGGCACCCTATGCCGCCCAGGTCATGCCATTCTATACGGTGAAGGCACCGATGGACGGTCCGGGCCGCGCCCGCTCCATCATGAAGCCGGAGGTGCTGGAACATTTCTCCGGCCAGGGTGGCGAAATGTGGGGCATGGATTTCCGCGACAGCCTGCCCAAGGCCGCCAGCCCCGTGCTGGTGCTGTGCGGGGACCAGGATCCGATCACCCCCTGGGAATGTTCGGAGGAAATCATCTCTCTGCTGCCACCGGCCACCAGCCGCCTGCACCGGTTTCCCCATTGCGGGCACGGCACTTTCCGCGACGATCCTGAGGGCACCTTCGCCCTGATACGCCAGTTCATGGGCGTGTGATGGGTCCAGTGTGAGGGGCGTCACTGCGGCAGCGGCCGGGTCAGTTCAAAGCCTCACCAGTTCCGGTTGAACAATGCTCATGCCCATGACGCCGCAAGCCACCCTTCGATCCGTTCCGTTCCTGCTGGCCTGCCTGGCCTCCGCCTTGCCGGCGGGGGCGCAGGCTGCCCGCACGGCAGGGGCGGAGACGGGTACGCTGACCCTGATCCTGGAAAATGACCTGTTCTACAATCTGGACCGCCATTACACCAACGGGGTGGAGGCGGTGTGGACGACGGCACGGGACGAGGTGCCGGACTGGACCCGCCGCTGGGCCCGGCTGGTGCCGTTCTTCGCCCAGGACGGCCATGTCCGGGCCGTCTTCTCCCTGGGTCAGAACATGTATACGCCCAGCGATATCAAGCTGGTGGACCCGCCCTTGACGGAACGGCCCTATGCCGGCTGGCTGCACGGTTCGGCCGGCCTGATCAATGAGAATGGCCAGCGCATGGATCAGTTGCAGCTGACCCTGGGCATGGTCGGTCCGGCCTCGCTGGCCGAACCGACGCAGAAGATCGTCCACCGCCTGACCGATGCGCCAAAGCCGATGGGCTGGGGCACGCAGCTGCATAACGAACCGGGCGTGGTCATCACCTATCAGCGCAGCTGGCGGCATGACCTGCTGGAAAGCACCGGATTTGGCGTCGATATCATGCCGCATGTCGGCGGCGCCGTGGGCAACGTCTCCACCTATGCCGATGCGGGTTTCATGCTGCGGGCCGGCTGGCAACTGCCCGCCGATTTCGGCCCGGCCCGCATCCAGCCGTCGCTGCCCGGCAGCGGCTTCTTCGAACCCGACGCCCGCCATCCGGTCGGCTTCTACGCCTTCCTGGGCTTTTCCGGCCGCGCCGTGGCCCGCAACATCTTCCTGGATGGCAACAGCTTCCGCGACAGCCGGTCGGTGGACCGCAAGACCTGGGTCGGCGATGTCCAGGCTGGTTTCGCCGTC
Source organism: Niveispirillum sp. FG148 (assembly GCF_057809655.1). Classification (NCBI taxonomy): domain Bacteria; kingdom Pseudomonadati; phylum Pseudomonadota; class Alphaproteobacteria; order Rhodospirillales; family Azospirillaceae; genus Niveispirillum; species Niveispirillum sp. FG148. The sequence continues at coordinate 11,897 of NZ_JBMDKJ010000008.1, read as the reverse complement.
AATGTCTATGACGCCCGTATCACCTACACCCATGTCTTCCGCAGCCGGGAATTTGTCGGTCAGGATGAAGGCGATGAATATGGCGCCGTGGCCGTGACCTGGCAGTTCTGAATCCAATCAGATCAACGCAGCGAAAGGGCGCAGGATAGAGAACACAGGCGTCCAGGACGACTGTGAACCGGGACATTTCAGTAACCCAGGCCCAGTTCCTGGGCCTCCGCCGTCAAGGCATCCAGGGCGGCCGACCGCGCCTGTGAATTCCGTTGTTTGAAGGCTTGCAGGTCGGTGAAGCGCACGCGACGATGGGTGCCGACCTTATGGAAGGGCAACTGGCCTGTTTCCAGCAGCTTGACGAGATGGGGGCGGCTGACATTCAGGAAATCAGCCGCCTCCTGTGTCGTCACCTCGGCATGGACGGGGATCACCGTCACCGCATTGCCTTGCGACATTTCCAGCAGAAGATGGGACAGCAGCTCTCTGACGGCGCCGGGTAGGGGCAATATGGGGCCATTGTCGATCTGCACCCGCAACGGCCGGCCGGCATTACGGGACAGGATGCGGCTCGACTCCGTGGCCAGTTCAGAATCTTCGGCCGACGGAATCACGGTTCCCTCACGATCCAACAGCGCGTTCATCTTCCTGCTTCCATAAGGCGGACCATACCCCATATCCGGTACATATGGGGTATGTCGCCTCTAAACGCAATAATCGAAACGACAACTATCCCCCATAGGTTCGCCGGAACCCTTCCGTCACCTTGGCGATGAAGGCGGGGTCGCGGTCACGCCAGTAGCGGGGATCGGCGATCATGCGGTTCAGGTCCTGGCCATCATGGCCTTCCGTCTCCGGCCCGGCGCGCAGGACCCTGGGCTCCCCGCCGCCCTCAGCCATCATGCGATGCAGGGCCAGCACCCCGTCGGCCGTGCCGGACAGGGCGGACAGCAGGGGCGGCGGCAGGTTGCGCTCTCCCCAGGCCAGGATCTGGCCCGACAGGTCGCGCCATTTCTCCTCTCCACCGAAATGGCTGACCAGCTTTTCCAGCTCCCGTTCGGCCTGGAAGCCCTCGGCCATCTCCTGCAGCAGCGGCAGCAGGCGCTCGGCCGCCAGATCGTAGAGCAGCTGGGCCTGATCGGGGGTGTAGGATGCGGCGAACAGGCGCTGGTTGATGGCGTCGTCCGGTTCGAACAGACCATGGTCGCAGCGGATGCAGTAATCGTCCGGCTTTTCCGGCACGCCCAGCAGGGTCAGGGCACGGGCCTTCTCCGCTGCCGGGTCGGGCGGGGTGGACATTTTCCGCTCCAGCTCCTGATAGGATTTCAGCAGGGCCTCAATGCGGATGGTTCCGTTCTCCCCGTCCCAGAACTTGGCCGGGACATGGTCGGGTCGGGTGGAAGTGTCAGGGGCCAAAGAAATCGACTTCATGGCGTTTTTCCTTCAGGTCAGGGAAATGGGGGCGGAGGGACAGGCCGCCGCGAACAGCCAGTTGACGCAGATGCAGGACCAGGGCGCGCTGCCCCTCCAGATGACGCAGCCGCGCCTCACTGACCTCCGGGCCGGGGCTGGTGTGCAGGGTCAGGCGGCAGAGATGGTCCAGCAGCAGGCGTCCGTCGCCCCGTGCGAACAGCCGGGCGCAGGCCTCGGCCAGCAGGTCGGGGGAGGGTTCGGGTGACGGCTCTGGGCGGATTTCACCCAGCCAGGGCCAGCCGGGATCAGCCATCGGTTGCCTCCATCGCGGGGACCGGCGCCCGCACCAGACCGGGCGGCACACCGGCGGCGTCGGCCAGGAAGCGGGCACAGGCCGGCAGATCCACGACCGACAGTGCGTCCGGCCCCAGGGCCGAGACCGATTCCAGCCAACGCAGGGTGGTTTCCGCATCACGCTGCGCCTGGGCGCGGGCCAGCGGCGACAGGATGCGCACCTGCACCTGCCGTCCGTCGGCGGCGATGTCCGGGATCAGCCCGCGCCGGCGCAGGATGGACAGACAGCGCCGCACCAGCGGCACCAGCAGTTCCGATTGCAGCCGGCCAAAGGTGGCGCCCAGCAGCCGGGCCACCTCCGCGCTGCGTTCCAGCACCTCCGTCGCCGTCATGCGCGGCCCGTCGACAGGGGCCAGCCGGTCGGCCAGCAGGGCATGGCGGATGCGGGCACGCAGATCGTTCAGCACCAGCTGGCTGATATCGAACCGCCCCGGACTGGCCAGCGGCGTCAGCCCCGCCGATCCCACGGCCTTGGGGATGATGGTGCCGGGAACCAGGCGGATGGCGGCGGGATTCAGCACCCCGTCATCATCCGCCTGCCAGATGCTAGAGACAATTTGGCATTACCCTTGCTTTTCATGCTCTTGGTGGGAGCGGATGGTTTGCCGTAAGCGTGGCGTAAGCAGCTTATTGCGGGCCGCAAACAGCCTCCAGAGCGGCCCGTTTAATGGCGTCAACGGTGCCCGGCTTCATGAACCGGACGGTGGGATACCATGCTCCAAGATGGTCGCGCTGGTGGGGCATGTTCGCGTAGACGCTGCCGTCATCGCGTCTGATTATCCGAATGCCGCGGACCTCGACACCGGCTTTCGGGATTGCAACGGCCACGACAGCGATACAGGCTGAATTGTCGTGGCGGCGGTCGATACGGATAACATCCAAGCGCATGGTGTCCTCAAACGAATAGGAAGCCTTCAGGCCGGGCGGCCTCATAGACGGAACCGGTGTCTTCGCTGGCCAGGATGCGGCCTACGGCCATGGCGGCGGCCACCGCGCCGTCAATGCGGCCCCTGGCCTTTTCCTTGGTGAACTTCTCGTTCTCCGCCGCGTCCTTCTCTGCCACCACGTTGCCAAAACACAGGCGCAGGACCGGGTTATCACCATGGCGGAACTCACCGCCAAGGATGGCCCTCTTCAACTCCCGCACGGGGGCGGCCATGCTGGCAAAGCCCTGACCGAAGGTGGCGACGGTGATTTCCTCCCGCTGCAACGCCGTGGTCACAGCCGTGGAGTTCCATCGATCAATGGCGACTTCCTGGACGGCATACCGTTCCGCCAACTCCACGACATGGGCGATCACCGCGTCGTAATCGATGCGGTTCCCTTCCGTCACCTTCAGGTGCCCAGCGTCCCGCCAGCGCAGATAGTCCGCCTGGTCACGATCCGCCTTCCGGGCCAAGGCTGCGGCCGGCAGGAAGAAGGTGGCGATCACGTCATAGGACCGGGTGTCGCCATCGCCAGAGGGGAAGACCGCGGCCGCGGCCGTCAGATCCTCAACGCTGGACAGGTCAACGCCAACCCAGCAGGGGCGACCGATCAGCTCGTCAGGGGGCGTCATCGTCGCTGCCTGGTCATAGGTGGCCAGATCCATCCAAGGGTTTGCGGCCCCTTCCTGCCACTGGTTCAGATGGAAGCGGCGGAAATCGGCAATCTCCGCCGGGAAATGCTCGATGCGGCGGGCCTTGATGCGCAATTCCTCCAGGCTGCAAAAACCGGCGGCGATGGCCGGGTTTGCCGCGTGCCAGGCCGCTTCGTCGCGCCAATCCGCTTCCGGGTCGGCGGCGAAGATGATGGGCGCGAAGGTCGGATCGTTCACTTCGCCCCGCGCCACGGCCAGGGAGTAGGACCATAGATCATGGGCAAGCCCGCCTTGACCTTCCCCGGCGGTGGAAATGACAATGGTCAGCGGCTGTTCCCGCTTCACCATGCTGTCCGTTACCACCTTGAACAGCTTCCGGCCTTCAACCAACGGCCAGGAATGCACCTCATCGGCCAGGAAGAACGAGGCGTTCATGCCGTGCTTGCTGTAGGCCTCGGAGGAAATCGCCTTCAGGATGGAGCTGGTCTTTGTGTGGTTCAGCACCTTCCGGCTTTCGATGGGCGCCACGCGGCGCAGCAGGGTGTCATCCTGCTTCACCATCTCAAAGCTGTGCTTGAAGGCGATGCCGGCATTCTCCCGGTCGGCCGCTGCTTGGATCACCTGTCCGCCGGCTTCGGCTTCCGGTCCCAGGAAATGAGCCAGGGCCAGCGCCGACGCGAGCGTCGTCTTGGCATTGCCGCGGGGTATCCAGATGCAGGCCATGCGCACCAGACGGCGCCCGTCGTCCGTGGCCGGGCCATATATGCGGCGGACCAATGACCGTTGGAAATCATGCAGGTGGAACGGCTTGCCTGCGAATCTTCCTTCCCATAGCCGGAGCTTGTTGACGAAGCGGCACATCCGGTCGGCCCGGCCGGTTGGATCAGGGTAAAGCCCCGGATCAGGCGAGAAGATCGGAATCCCAGCCATCGCCTTTTCCTTCGTCCGTTTTGCCTTTGGTGCCCTGTCGCTGCGGCGTCAATGCCAGTTCGGCCGCCAGCAGCCGGCATTCCCGCATTGCTGCCTGTTGCATCTTGAAAGCCGGGTGCGGCTTGGGCCCGTCCTCCCCGGAGATCATCCGGCCATCGGTGGCCATCAGCTCTTCAAACTCCCGCACCTGGCCGGCTGCGACGCAGTAGCTTTCCAGCGTCGCCAGCGTGTCGGCCGTCAGCAGCCGCCGGCGATGCAGTTCGGGAGCGCAGCGTTTCCATTCGCGCTTGGCGTGAACGGAAAGCCAGGTCGGGGGAGAGGGGCAGCGGCCCGTGGCGGCACCCCCTTCAATCACCCGTAGGTTCGGTTTTCGACCCTTCATCTGAAAGCCCTTTCGGGAAAATCCCCAATTTCAAGGTGAGTGCGCGCAAGACCCCCAGACGGTCCCGGCCCCCTCGGGTTGGAAACTCTGGAACCCCTATCCCCGCCGTCCTCCCTGGTCGCGGCGCGTCCGCTGGGAATGGTGCCGGTGGCAGAAGGGGCGGAGGTTGGTGGGATCAAGCCGGCGGTGCGGGGCCTCCTTCACGGTCTGGATATGGTCCGCATCGGTGGCCGGCTGGTCGCAGCCAGGGGCGCAGCACATTGGATGGCGTGCCAGGAATGCCGCCCGGACACTCTCCCAATCCCGGTCATAGCCGCGCTGGCGGGCGGAACCGCGGGCAAGGTCGGCGGCTTTGGCGCATCGGGGGCACCGCTGGCCAGCAGGAACCAGGGCGCCACATTTGCAGGAACGGGGTGGGGCGAATGGCATGGCTTACCCCAACACACGCATGTCGATGCGGACCAAAGTGCCGCGAACATAGATCGGCCCGGCCGTCTCGACATTGCGCTGAAGGCCCCGGATCATGACCTTGTCCCCTTTGCGGGGAATGCGGGCATCCGTGATGGACAGCAGGCCCGATCCCCCCGGCCATTTGGCTCGGTTGATTTCTGTTGGCGAGATGACGACGAAGCTGTCGGTCTGCGAGATGCCGCCGATCAGCTCTTCCGGCCGATAGCCGCGCACGAAGGCCCGGCATTCGACGCTGGCGAAGCTGTTGGGCGTCGTGCCGAACTGACGCATCAGCACGATGGGTTCCCCGGCCACGGCAAGCATGCGGTCCAGGGTGGCAATTTCCCTGTTCATCGCACCACCGCTCGGACAGTCAACAGGCTGTTGGAATAGGTGCCGGTGGTCACGATCCGGGCGCGCAGCCGGTCGCCCAGCACACCATCAACCGTGGTGTCGTCGGCAAGGGCGCCGTCCGTTGGCACGATGGGGGCTGTCCGGGGTGTCAGTCCTGACACATTCACCACCTTCACCCCGCCGGCGGTGGTGAAGGCGAAACATGCGATGTCAACCCAGGTGGTGCCGCCGTCCAGGCTGGTGGCGACATAGACTTTGGCGGACGTGCCGCCCGTGCCGTAGGCGAACCGGGCTTGGACCGTTGCGGCGGTCATGCCTTCAAGATCCGTGATCGGGGCCTGCGCTTCGTTGGCGGCGGTGGTGACGGGCTTGTCGGCCAGCGCATAGGTGCCGGGGTTCAGCATGGCGTCATCCGATGGCGGGTTGGCGATAGACGGAAAGCAGACCTTGCACATCGGGCGGCAAGGCGGCCCCGTCGCTGAACCCGCCGACCCAATAGGAATTGGCGCCGATACCGTCGACCTCTTCCGTCTTGACCAGCGGGTCACGGTTGCGGCTGAACCAAGCCGCCTTTACCAGCAGGATGGCAGCCCGCTCCACGTCGTCGGGCAGGGTGCGGCCGGGGTTGCCCGGTAGAACGAAGCCGGCGACGTATTCCACCACGATCTTCACCGGCGGCCAGGGCTGGCGTTCGTCCGAGTCAGTGAGGCGGTAAAGCAGACCGCTTGCCCCCTCCACCTCATACCCGGCTTCGCCCAGCGCCGCCCCGGCCAGGGTGACGGACAGCACGGCACCCACCGGCCAGCGCGACAGCATCAGGCTGTCGTTGGCGGTGGGCAGGCGGAACGTCTCCCGGACGGTTTCGGCGGCAAAGGTGCGGTTGCACCAGCGCCGCACGGCCCCGCTGGCTTGGTCAATCAGGGTCAGCAGGAAGGCATCATCGGCCCCGGTGGTCAGCCGCAATTCATCCTTGATCGTGACCAAGGTGGTGAGGCGTTGGCTTTCCGCAGGGGTGATGATGGTCAGCATTCCGGGGCCTTCCGATCAGACGGGCGGGTTGGCAGTGGGGGCGCTGTTGGGATGGCCCAGCAAGGCGACGGCAGCCACGAAGGCATTGCCGCTATTGCCGGCCGGCGTGATGGTCAGGCGCGCATAGCGCTTGCCGCCGACATAGCCCAGCTTCCGGGTTTCGTTGTCATCGGCGAAGGTGAAGCTCGCCAGCGCCTCGGTGCCGATCAGCAGGTCATCCGGGACCGCCGCCGCATCGGAGAAGTCCGACGCATCACCATGTTCCAGCAGGGTGGTGAAGGTGGCGTCGGTATCGGCCAGCGCCCCGGTGAGGATCACGAAGGTCAGGCTGTTGAAGCCCAGCGTATCGACCACCTGCGACACGAAGGGCGTGTTGTCGGTGACGGCCGCCGCTGGGGAAATCGCCCGGACGGGGTGGATGTTGTTCATCAGGTCGCGCATGGGATGCTTCCTTAGCTCACGGACACGATCAGCTTGCGGATGGCCTCGGACTTCCGCACCCCGGCGGCCACCCGGCGGCGGGCATGGAACCGGGCCTTGCCCTTGGTCCGCTGGGTCAGGTCATCACGCAGGATGGAGAAGCCCACCCGGTCGAAGATGCGGAAGCCCTGGCGGAAGTCGCCGAAGACGATGGGTACGGCGCCGCCCGCCACGTCGGGCAGGTCCGGCAGCTCGATGACGGGGCGTCCCAGGATGGTGGTGACCGGGGAACCGGCGATACCGGTCATGGACAGCAGATATTCGCCCGTCGTGGTCTTCAGCTTGCGACAGGCCCCCAGCGTCGTGCTGTTCATCCCCCAGACCGCATTTGCCCGGTAGGGCGTGGGCAGGGCGTGATAGGCGTCGATCAGGCTGTCGGCGGTGATCAGGGAGGCATGGCCGCTGATCACGGTGGGGATGCTGGTATCCGACATGAAGCCCATGGGGCGCTTCACGCCGTTGCCGTTCACGAACGCCTGCCCTTCGGCATAGCCGAACTCTTCGGCCAGGTCGGCGGACAGTTCGGCGAAGATGTTGACGGCCGCATCCTCCAGCGTGGAGAAGCTGACATCCACATAGGCCGTCAGTTCCTTCACGTCATAGGTCGACTTGCCGTATCGGCTGCCTGTGTCGGCGTCGTCCCGATCCTCCAGCTCTTCCACCCAGGTGGCGGTAGGCCGGCCGATGCGCTTGGGCAGTTCCACCGCACCGCGTGCCGTGCTGCGCACGGTGGCGTACTGGCGGACGGGAGAGAACAGCACGACGTTCTTGTCGATTTCGGCGATGAACTCCGCCGGTGCCAGATAGCCGGCCGACGGGTCTTCCGCCGTGCGCAGCGTCTTGACCTCGGTAAACTCCATGCCGGTGGGGCCGAAGCGCAGATAATTCTCGAAGGCCTTGGCCTCCACCCCGTCCGCTGCCTTCGTCTCCGGTGCCGCAGTGCCCGGACGGCGAAGCATGGTCTCGATGCGGTCCACGCCCTTGGCAGCGGCGGCACTGTTGCCCTCCACCACCTTCAGGCGTTTGTCCAGATCGGCGATACCGGTTTCCAGCTTGCCGACTCGCTCTTCGACGGTCGGGGTGCCGCCGCCGGCTTCATTCTCTTCCATGGGTGCGCTCTCTCTCGATGATGCCGCAGCGGCGGCGGGGAAGCTCTTGACGCTGGTGATCCGGGCACCCGGTGCAGCAGGTACGCTGACCAGGCTGATTTCCAGCAGGTCGATTTCCTCCAGGCGGCGGATGCCGCCGGGCATGGCCTTGGCCCGGATGGCGCGATAGCCGATGGACAGGCCCGTGATGGCTTTGGACTTGGCCAGGACATAGGCGCGGTCGCCATCATCGGTGCCCAGCGCCAGCCGGCCGGAGACACGCAAGCCCTCCGGCGTTTCGGTCATCTGCAGCCAGGTGCCGGCCACGGCCTTGGGGTCATGGTTCAGCAGCATCGCCGGCATGGCGCTTGCGGCCCGATGGTCGGCCAGGGTGCGGGCAAAGGCTCCCGGAGCCACGATATCGCGCACCCGATCCGGGGTGCCGCCGATGGGCGACGCGATGCCCTCAATCAGCCCAGCCTCACCGGCATCATGGGAGAACTTCAGTTCAAGCCGTTCCATCGGTGCCGCTCCCATCGGTGGTGGAGGGGGCGGCCGGGGCCGGCGCGGTATTGACCGGGCGCATAAAGGTCTCGCCACCGGCATAGGCCGGCCGGTTTTCCATGGCGCGGGCTTCGTTCGGGTTCAGCACGCCGGCATTGATGGCCCTGCTATAGGCTTCGAACCGCTTGGCGATTTCGGCGCGGGTGAGGTCATCGATCAGGAACTCGAAATAGAACTCGTCCCGCTCTTCCGGGGTCAGCAGGGTGATGGCGGCGGCATCGCAGAAAGCCCGCAGGATGGGCATCATGCAGTAGGTCAGAAACTGCTGGCCCAGCGTCTCCGCATTCGCGTGCGTCACCCGTTCCAAGTCGTTCAGCAGGGACAGCGGCACCCGCCAGAAGCGGGAGACTTCCGCCACCTGCATTCGGCGCATTTCCAGCGTCTGGCTGTCGGTGGAAGAAAGCTGGAGTTGCTCGAACTCCATGCCGTCTTCCAGGATCATCGTCCGGCCGGAATTGGCGGTGCCCGTGTACCAAGCGCTGAAGCTCTTGCGCAGACGTGCCATCACATCGTCGCCGACCTTTTTCGTGTGTTTCAGCAGGCCGCTGGGCTTGGCGCCCCGGCCGAACAAGCCGGCACAATGCGATTCCAGGGTCAGGGCAAGGCCGATGGCTTCCCTGGCCAGGGTGACGGGGCTGTCGCCATGGCAGACATCCAGCCCGACGCCACGAATATGCATGATTTCATCCCGGCCATAATCGCGGGTGCCCTCACCCGTGGTGACGCTGTAGATCGGCGCCATGGTGGTGGGATGCTGGCGGACGGCAACCCGCCGTGGGTCCAGCGGGATCAACTCCACCACCCGGCCGGCGCGGTCCCGGTTGGCGAAGGCATAGGCGTTGCCATAGGTGGCGAGGTGAGTGGCCAGGATCAGGCGAAATTCGCTGGCCGGGGTCCACTCGTTTGCCGCCTTGGTGACCAGAGCATAGGCGGGGTGGTCGGTGGCCCGAACCCGGTCGTCCCCCCGTCGGCGGTACAGGTGCCACGGGATCTGCTGGACGGTTTCGGCGATGGCCTTCACACAGCCATAGACGGTGCTGCATCGCATCGCGGTTTCAGCGGACACGGACACACCGGCGGCGGTCGGCAAGAGATTGCCGGTCAGCACCTCATATCCGTCACCGCTCTTCCGCTCAGGCGCCAACAGCGCCTTGATCCTGCCCAGCATCCGAAAGCCCTCACGGGAATAACGGATCACACTGGACGGAACGAAATGGGAACTTCAACGTCTTCGACGTTGGCGGCGGAAGATAGATTTCCTGGTACTTTCCGATGTTTACTCAGGCTTTCTTCGAGGCTTCCTTCACGCGGAGCGCCATTTCCTCAGCAGTTCGGAAACTTCCTCGATCTGCTCCGCTGACCGTCCTTCCCGACCACGCTTTCGGGCTTGGGCCTCGGTGTCTGCGGCTTCGTCTCCCAACACAGCCTGGATTGCCGGCAAGGGTGCCAAACAGGTTCCTGACCCTGGCCGGCCACCCCAGGTCGATTCAACCCAGAAGGCCGACACCAGGAACTTCTCCAGCCGAAACGTCCATTGTTCGGCGGTGCCATGCCCATTGCCGGTGACCTTGCCTGTCTGCCCCGGTGCCGTTGCCTTGGTCGGCTGGCCCAGCAGCGCCCTGCAACGCCCCAGTTCGCTTTCCAGCCGCGCCCGTTCCGCGTCCAGGATGATCTGCAGTTCACCCAGGGAAGGAAAGAACCCGCCCTTGGCGCCCATCGCCCGCGTCACTGTGCGGATGCTGTCGGCGGTGTAGCAGGCATGGGGATAATCAAGCAGAGCTTCGTAAACTGACATCTTCGCCTTGGCGTCGTCTCCCTCCATCCGCCCGCCGGCACAGGCGACCCCCAGCATGCCCAGCCATTGCCGGACTATGCCGGGCGGTGGCGCGGATGCCAGTGCTGCGGCCAGGACACCGGCGCGATGGCCCGCCTCCTGACGGATCTCAGTCGACACGTTGGGCGGTGCCGTCCATGACGATGGCGCCATCTCGAACGTCTCTGTACCATCCGGGCGCTGAACCAGCCGCCCCGTCTGGCGATCCTTCAGCGCCTCCGCCAAACCCGAAGATGCCTTCGGCAAATGCAGCGGTTGAGGATTGCGCGGCGGGGCGCGACTGGCGTCGGGCAGCAGGTGCATGTCTGGCGGCATTGGCTTGGTCCCTTTCGGCGTAGGTCAGGGCATTGCTGATCCAGGTTCGCCAGGATGCCGCCCAGTCCTTGGACACGGTGCCCTTGGCGAGGTGGTGGTCCCGGAAGCGTTCTGCTTCCCGGTCAAAATCGGGGGGCGGCACTCCGCTGGTGCGGGCTTTCTCCGCCCAGCGCTCCCCTGCCCAGTCCCGCCACGCTGGCGGCAACGTGAAATTCGGGTCCATCCGGGTTCCCCGCTTGGTGCTTTCCCCGGCGACCTGATCGGCTTTTCGCTCGCGCAGCTTCCCTCTGTTTTTATTCTGGACAGGTTCAAGGACAGGTTCGGGTGCATCTGGTGCGGGGGTAGGGCGCACCTCCTGCACCGGTGCATCTCCCGCACCGGTGCATCTGGTGCGGGGGTGCATGTCCTGCACCGGTGCATCTGGTGCGGGGGTGGCCGTTTCCGACGTGATGTTTTCCAGCAGAATTCGATAGGTCCGGGGACGGCGCTTGCCATAATCGGCTTCGGCCGTCATGGCGATCAGCCGATGGTCCTTCTGGAGCTTGCCCAGCGCCTGTTGAACAGCGCGTTCACCATACCCGGTCTCGTGGCATAGGGTATTGATGGAAGGGTATGCGTCATTCCCGTCTTTGTCCGCCCGGTATGCCAGCGCCAGCAGCACCGCCTTTTCGGGCGGCGGCAAACGCAGCGGCATGACGACGGTGATGATCTGGAAGGACAAGACGCTTCTCCAAAATGACCGCGGGGGTCAGGTCGCTTTCGGTCGTCGTGGGCAGCGCAGCAGGGCGGTGTAGCGGCGCCTTCATTCCCCCGCGTCGCTGGTGCTGCGTCGCAGCTTTCCCAGCCGGGCCAGAGCCCAAGCGTCCAGTTCGTCGCGGGGATACAGCGGGGTACGAAGATTCTTCTGATAGGTCGGCCCGCCGCCGACGCTCGCCAGCTTCGCCAAGGTGGCGGGGGCGTAATTGATGCCGTGAACCAACTCCAGGTACTGGCTCGCTTCCCAGCGGCGCAGGCGGGGCTTGCGCAGGGCCGGGGGCAGGCAAGATCACGTCCCCGTGCGTGGTGTAGGAGCGGCGGGATCATCGCGCTCTCCGGCTTATCTGGCCGGTTGTGTCATGCGGCCACGGCAGGCAG